>NZ_JBTHHU010000033.1:0-79209 GCF_059089585.1 Streptomyces sp. SX-6
GCTTACGGGAGAAGACCGGGATGATCTCGGAAATGATGCCGAAGAACGGCAGCGCGATGATGTACACCTCTGGGTGTCCGAAGAACCAGAAGAGGTGCTGCCACAACAGGGCGCCGCCATTGGCCGCGTTGAAGATCTGCGCACCGAATTTACGGTCCGCCTCCAGGGCGAACAGGGCGGCGGCCAGGACCGGGAAGGCCAGCAGGACCAGGACACCGGTCAGCAGGACGTTCCAGGTGAAGATCGGCATGCGGAACATCGTCATGCCCGGGGCGCGCATGCAGATGATGGTGGTGATGAAGTTGACCGCGCCGAGGATCGTGCCGAAGCCGGAGAAGGCCAGACCCATGATCCACATATCGGCGCCGACACCCGGCGAGTACGCGGCTCCCGACAGCGGCGAGTTGGCGAACCAGCCGAAGTCGGCGGCCCCCTGCGGAGTCAGGAATCCGCCGACGGCAATCAGGGAGCCGAACAGGTAGAGCCAGTAGGCGAGCATGTTCAGCCGCGGGAACGCCACGTCGGGCGCACCGATCTGCAGCGGCATGATCCAGTTCGCGAATCCGGCGAACAGCGGCGTCGCGAACATCAGCAGCATGATCGTGCCGTGCATCGTGAACGCCTGGTTGAACTGCTCGTTCGACATGATCTGCAGACCCGGCCGGGCCAGCTCGGCGCGCATCAGCAGGGCGAGCAGCCCTCCGATGCAGAAGAACGCGAACGCCGTGACCAGATAGAGCGTGCCGATTGTTTTGTGGTCGGTGGTGGTCAGCCACTTCACTGGGGATCTCATGCCCCTTACGTGTCCGGACGTTCGCGTTCCTTCACCGTTCCAGGGTCCGCCGGAGTGCGATCCACCTCACGTCGTACATGTGTGAAGATCTCTTCCATGCCGGACACCAGCCGATCATGAGCACGGAGGAAGCCTTCGCCGCTGCCTATCGCGCGCACTACTGGGCGGTCAGCCGCTTCGTGGCGCGACGGTTGGACGGGCAGGCGCATGAGGTGGAAGAAGTGGTGTCGGAGGTGTTCTCCATAGCTTGGAGACGCCGTACGGAGATTCCCGACCCGCCACTGCCCTGGTTGTACGGGGTGGCCCGCAACTGCCTGGCCAACACCGTCCGCGGCATGTCCCGCTACCGCCGTCTGCTGCTCAGGCTCGGTCACCACGAGACCGCCCACCGCCGGCACACCGTGGACAGTCCGGACGTGGACCGCCCCGGTGCCTGGGTGCACGAGGCCCTCGCCCGCCTTTCGCCGGCCGATCAGGAGGCGCTGCGCCTGACCGCCTGGGAGGAACTGTCCCTCGACGAACTGGCCGTGGCTCTGGGCTGCAGCCGCAGTGCCGCCGCCATGCGCCTGCACCGGGCCCGCCGTCGGCTGCGCGCCGAGGTCGACCGCATACGGCCTGCCCTGCCAGTAGGGTCCGAGACACGAACCGACGTGCGTGCTGGAGGCGACGACGATGCATGACGAACTGGAACTGCTGCGCACGGCCAACCCCGTACCCGCCAACGGTGGCCCCTGGCGCGACCGCCCGCTCGACGCCGACGCCGAACGCGCCCTGAACCGCCTCCTGTACAGCGACCGTGTCAGAAGGGCCAAGGTTCTCCTGATCGTCCGGGCCGAGGCCACAGTGCTCGCCCTGGTCGGGGTGCTTGCCCTGAGCCTGTCGGCGTTCCGTTGAGCAGGTCTGCTCGGGCCGGGTAGGCGGGGCCTGTCGGCGGTGCGACGGCGACCGCATGTTCCTCGCCTGCTCCACAACAGGCCGTGGCAACGAGCGGGTCAACGGGTCCCTCGGCCTGCTCGACATGACACCCTACGGCCGAGGCGAGGCATGGGAGGACAACCCCGAGGGCCGGCCCGAGGGGCACAGCCTGTGCTGGTCCTGGCGCTCGGACGCGGACGGGAACGCCACCTGGGGCCCGACCAGCCGCCCCGTGCCGCAGTGGACCCGCCCCGGCGAGACCCCCGTGGAGACCCTCGGCCGGCACGGCCGCCACCGCTGACGCGCCTTGTCGTCGACGGCACCCAAATCCCCCTAATTGATATCCCGTACGGGATATCAATTAGGGGCCATCCCCGAATCCCACCGCACCCTCAGGTGAACCCCCTACGTCGCTGAGGGGACGTCAACTACCGCACGGACAGCCTACGGTCCCAGCCATGACCGGTATTCGTCGCACTGCCGCGGCGGCGGCGCTCCTGCTTGCCCTGCCGCTGTCCGCTGTCGCCACCGCTCCCGCGCTGGCCGCGCCCGCCGCCCCTGTCCCAGCCACCGCACCTGCCTTGCCCACCTCGCCGACGGGCATCCACGTCGATCTCCCGCGCCCGACCGGACCGTACGCCCTCGGCCGGGAGATCCTGCACCTCGTCGACCGGGACCGGCCCGACCCGTGGGTCCCGTCGGCGGGCCCGCGCCAGCTGATGGTGTCGATGTACTACCCCGCCAAGAAGGGGACGGGCGGCCCGGCCCCGTACATGACCCCCGAGGCCGCCAGACTCATGCTGGACGCGAAGTTGCCCGGCAACACCATCCCCACCGAGGTGGTCACCGGCACCCGGACCTGGGCCGGATCCGGCGCGCGCCCGCTGCACGGCCGGTTCCCGCTGGTAGTGCTCTCTCCCGGCTTCACCATGCCGCGCACCGAACTGACCAGCCTCGCCGAGGACCTGACCAGCCGCGGATACGTCGTCGCGCTTGTCGACCACACCTACGAGAACACCGGAACAACCTTTCCCGACGGGCAGACGCTCACCTGCGTCATGTGCGGCAAGCTGAAGACCAAGAAGGAATGGGCGGCCCTGAACGAGAGCCGGGCGAAGGACGTCTCCTTCGTCATCAGTCGGCTGACCACCCACCGGCACCCGGCCTGGCGCTACGCCCGCATGATCGATCGTGACCGGATCGGCATGGCCGGGCACTCGGTCGGTGGCTCCGCGACCGTCCCGGCCCTGCTCACCGACGACCGGATCCGGGCCGGGGTGAACCTGGACGGCACCATGGACTTCCCGGTGCCCGCCACCGGGCTCGACGGCAAGCCGTTCCTGATGATCGGCCACCCGCTGGGCGACGGCCAGGAGGACACCAGCTGGACGGAGAGCTGGGCCAATCTCGACGGCTGGAAGCGCTGGCTGACCGTCACCGGCTCCAACCACGGCACCTTCACCGACAGCCCGCTGTTCTTCGAGAAGCTCGGCCTCCCCGAGCCTCCCGGCACCACGGTCGGCGCCGAGCGCGGGGTGCGGCTCACCCGGGAGTACGTGGCGGCCTTCTTCGACCTGCAGTTGAAGGGGATCGACCAGCCGATCCTCAACGGGCCGATCCCCGAGAACCCGGAGATCAGCTTCCACCCGTAGCCGTTGCGGGCAGTCGTCACTGCGCGGGGCCGTCGGAACGCTGCGCGGCGGCCTCGTCGGTGGACGGCCCCGCGCACGCGGGGACGGTCCGGCTGGTTGTGTTCACGAGAGCGGGGTTTGTCATACTTTTCGTATGGAGGTGCAAACTGCGGAGGATGCGCGGAGTTGGCTCGCCGGGCGAGGCGTTGTCGAGGCCGGTGGCGGGTGGTCCGATGCCGAGATGCCGGGTCGGCTGCTCACCGCC
This sequence comes from Streptomyces sp. SX-6, assembly GCF_059089585.1. NCBI lineage: Bacteria > Bacillati > Actinomycetota > Actinomycetes > Kitasatosporales > Streptomycetaceae > Streptomyces > Streptomyces sp. SX-6. The sequence goes on from NZ_JBTHHU010000033.1 coordinate 3,605, forward strand.
AACGAGATTGCGCACTCCTGGGCCGGCAAGGTGTTCGCCGACCAGTCCCTGGATGTGGCCGAGTAGTCGCGGCTGGCCTTCGGGCTGCTGGATCTCCTCGACGAATACTGGGTGACGTGCGAGATGCGGTTCGCGGACCAAGGTCCGGAGGGGCCCCTGCCTGCCAATGTGCTGTGGGAGGGCTACCGTCGGCGGCTGGAGGCGGAGCGGGACACCGAGGCCGTCACCTACTCGCTCTGGACCGACTGGTTCGAGGACCGTGACACCGCCGCGACAGCCTTCGCCGAGGTGCTCGGGAACGACATCGACCGCATCGTGGCGGACGGAACCGACGCCTCCCTGCGCCGGGCCGGCCGGGTACTGGCCTGCTCGGGCCCCGTGCCCTGGCCCGTGAAGCAGAAGGTGTACGACGCCGTCGTGCGGGTCCCCGCCCTGCACGAACCCCTCTTCAAGGGCCTGCTGGCCGGCTACCACGACCTATACGGCGACCTGGAGCCGACGACCGCACTGGCCCTCCTCGCGCGACTGCAACTCCCGGCGGACACGCCGCATCTCGCGGAACTCCGGTCCGTGCTCGCCGCGGGACACGCGAACCACTACCTCAGCCCCCATGCCTGGGACGACGCGACACGGGCCTCGACGGGCCGAACATGACAGTCCCGGCGGGGCAGTTGCCACACTGCGGCGGGCCATCACAGGTCCTTCATCGGGATTCGTCAGACTCTCGCATCATCGGCGGGCTACTGTACGGGCACGCCACGCTGCCCACGGCCAGCTGAGGAGAATCCCTGTGCCATCGCCCTGCGACCCCCAGCACGCTCCCGCCGGCGATGTGGGCGCAGCACTCATGATGATCGACTCTCGGCTCAAAGCCATCTACGACGACAAGACCCAGACCGACGCCGAACAACAAGCGCTGACCGACCAGTTCACCGCCTCCTTGGGCCCCGGCGAAGTCGACGACATGCTGGACGGCACCTGCACGCTCATCTACATGTTCATGCAGTGGCTGCGGATGGCCTACGAGGACCACGACAAGGACGTCATCGAGTACGTGGTGCCCAACCTCGTGGCCACGATGCGCATGATGCCCAAGAGCGTTCCTCCCGAGGCCATTCCCACCATGGCCGGCCTGCTCATCGCCGCGGGCACCGACCTGAGCCCCAGCCTGTGGCGCAAGCAGTTACGGGTACTGGACCAAGGACGAGCTGACTCCCCTGGAAGTCGTCACCTTCCTGCTCGCGGAGCACATCAACCGACTCACCGACGACCGTGACTTCGCCACCCGCATGATCGCCCAGGCTCTCTCCGGCGCGGATGAAGACTGAGGCAGCCCCACACTTGATTGCCCGGGCAGGGCATCCTGGGCGTCCGTATCCCGGAATGTGCAGGTGGCCGCGCGGATAGGCTGGGTCGGGTGATTGAGACTGAACGGCTCTTGCTGCGGCGTCTCCGGGCTGAGGACGTCGATGCGTTCGTCGCGCTCCACGGGGATGAGCGGGTGAACCGGTTCGTCGGCACCTACTCGCGCCAACAGGCGTTGGAACGGCTGGCTTCGGACGGCCGGCAGTGGGCGGAACGAGGTCACGGGCTGTTTGCCGTCGAGCGGAAGTCCAACGGTGAGTTCATCGGCCGGGTCGGGCTGAACTACTGGGGGATTCTCGACGAGGTGGAGCTCGGCTGGGTGTTGAAGGCCGAGGCGTGGGGCCACGGCTATGCGACCGAGGCAGCCCGTGCATGCCTGGACTGGGGTTTCGCGACCTTGGGCGCGGACTGCTTCATCTCCATGATCGGCACAGGGAACACCGCGTCGGTGAGAGTGGCGCAACGGCTCGGTTTCACTCCTCTGCGTGAGGACGTGCTGTTCGGCCACCCGTGCACGGTCTACTTCGTGGACCAATCGGCCCGAAAAGCCGGCTGAGTTGGCTGGCTCCAGGGATTAACACTCTTCAAGTCAAGTGTTAAATTTGTAGCCATGTCGAAGGTTCCGTCCGCCCAAGTCGTGCTCGACAGCGCCTACCGTGCCTTCTGCCGCAACGGGTACCGCCGTACGACGATGTCCGACATCGTCGAAGAGGCGCAGCTGTCACGCCCGACCGTCTACAAGTACGCCGGGACCAAGGGTGAAGTGTTCGCCAAGGTCATCCGGGCGGAGCTGGAGCGGGCTTCGGCGGTGGCCGAGCGGGCGGCAGCCGTCGCTGGCACGCCCGAGGAGAAGGTGCTCGGTGTGCTCATGGTGAAACTGGAGGTCGCCATCCGGCTGTGGAGCGACAGCCCGACGCACGCGTACGAGCTGCTGTCCACGGCCTCCATCCACACTCCCGAACTGATCACCGCCTACGTGGACCGTTTGACCGAGCTCCTGACCTCTGCTCTGGCCGGCGTCGCCCCCGGCACCGCCCAGCAGGCGGCCGGTGTGCTGCTCACCTTCACCCGGGGTCTGGAGGACGACCTGCGCGACGTCGAAGCGGCCCGCCGGGACCTCAGGACCGGAGTACAGATGATCACCCGTGGGGCGCTGGGCCACCCAGCCTCCTCCAACCCCGCCTGACCCGCCAACAGGTCGCAGCCGGAAGGCAGTTACGATGAACACCGCCCCCGCCCCCGTCCACTACCGTGATCAGCAGGCATGGCGCGATCTGCAGCAGTTCCTGCCCGCCCGCCTGCGCCTGACCGATGACACAGCACCCGAAGAAGAGTTCTGGGACTGGCGCGGACATCGCGTCCACCTCGACCGCTATCCGAACGCCTCGGCGAAGGCCAAGGTCGTCCTGCACCACGGCGTGGGCACCAACGGCCGTCAGATGTCCCTCGTCCTGGGTGCCCCGCTGGCGAACCGCGGCTTCGAGACCGTCGCCCTGGACAACCTCGGCTACGGCCTCACCCAGGTCAAGCCGGGCACGACACCCTCCTACGACGACTGGATAGACCTGGTCGTCGACTTCCTCGCCTACGAGCAGTCGCGCGACGACCGCCCGATCGTCCTGTACGGGTTGAGCGCGGGTGGCATGCTCGCCTACCACGTCGCCGCCAAGGCCCCGCGCGGTGCCCTGGCCGGGATCGTCGGCATGACCTTCCTCGACCAGCGCAACCAGCAGGTCCGCGACGAGACCGCCCACGACAAGCTCACCGCCCGCTTGGGCAGCCCCCTCATGAGCCTGCTGGCCAAGACCCCGGCCGCCTCGATGAAGTACCCGATGAGCCTGGCCGGCAAGATGTCCGCCCTCGCCAACGATCCGGGCGCCATGAAGGTCTTCCTCAAGGACCGCACCTCCGCCGCGAACTGGGTCAGCGTCCGCTTCCTGGACCGCTACATGAACTACGCCCCTGCGGTCGAACCCGAGGACTTCGACGCCTGCCCGGTCCTGCTGACCCAGCCCGCCGAGGACCGCTGGACCCCTCACCACCTCAGCCTGCCCGTCCTGTCCCGCATCACCAAGGTCTCCGTCGACACCGTCATGCTCGACAACGCCGGCCATTACCCCCTCGAAGAGCCCGGCCTGCAGCAAATGCAGGACGCCATCGCGGACTTCGTCACCAAACACACCACCTGACCAGGCCGGCACACGGTCGCCCCGCGGGCTGCACATGCGCGATCGCCGAGGGACTGCGCCGCGAGTGACGGCCCTACCTCGACGTCGGCGCGTATACGGAGCGCAAGAAGGCCACCATGTGGTCATTGACCTGACGCGGCCGCTCCTGTTGGGTCCAGTGGCCGCAGTCCGGCAGCTCGACGATGCCTCGTAGGCCCGGGACGGACGCGCGCATCGCGTCCAGGGAGTTGAAGCGGTACGCGGAGTCGAGCACGCCCGTGATGTACAGCGTGGGCTGCCGGACCTCGAGGGTGCCGACTTCGGGCAGGTCCGACCAGTCGAAGTCGAATGTGCGGTAGCGCCGGATCGCGCCGTCGAATCCTGTCCTCCGGAACTCCCGCGCGTAGTGGCCGAGTTCTCCGTCGCTGATCCAGTCGGACCAGTGCGACGGGGCGCCCGGGTCGGGGAGTGGGGTGAGGAAGCCGGAGGACCCGGGAGTGTCCAGCAGCCAGCGGGGAACCAGGTCCGCCGGTGCCTGGCCGGACAGGGCGTACATGGTCATGCGCAAGGTACGGGCGGCATCGGCGTTCAACTCCGCCTCGGCTGGGCCGGGTTGCTGGAAGTAGAGCACGACATTGAACTTGCCCGGGTTGTTCTTGCGGATGAGCTGGGTGATGGGCATGGGGGACCGGGCCGAGTACGGTACGCCCAGTGCGACCAGCGCAGGGAACCGCTCGGGGTGCAGCTGCGCTCCCGCCCACGCGATCGTGGCGCCCTGGTCGTGGCCGACGATTGCGGTCTGCTCGATGCCCAGTGCATCGAGCAGACCGGTCAGATCGGCCAGATTGTTGCGCAGGCTGTAGCCGAGGGCGTCCGCCGGGGCGTCCGTACGGCCGTAGCCGCGCAGGTCGGGTGCCACGGCCCGGAACCCGGCCGCGGCGAGGGCGGGCAGTTGGTGCCGCCATGAGTACCAGAGTTCGGGAAAGCCGTGCAGGAGGAGGACGGCGGGTCCCTTGCCGGCCTCGGCCACGTGCATGTCGATGCCGTTCGTCCGTACGATCCGGTGCCGGATCGCCTCCGGGCGTTCCGAGTAGCCGACGCGCCCGCGTATCTGTCGTCGGCTCGACGGCGAAGCGGCCCCGGTCGTGCCCACGACCGCCGCCGCGGCCGCCCCCAGCGTCGTCCCCAGCAGTCGCCTTCTGGCGAGCTGCGGCAGGTGCCCGTCCACTGGCTCCCTGCTGATCCGAGTCATGGCCGGTCGCCTCCTGGCTCATGAGCCCCGTGGGGCCTTGTGGCGGTTACAGAGGTCAGCATGCGCCGCGGCGATCGGCGGCCGCGTCCGCTGCCGGGAGGCATCGCTGCTACCGCGGCGGGAGTACGGGCCACGCTCTGCGCCGATGTGCTCTCCGGCGCCCGGCGTGATCTTGTCCCGTAGGTTGGACACATGACCGAGGGGATACGGACCGCGGCGGTTGCCCGGTCGCGGAGGAAGCGTAAGCACGGGCGGCACGCCGCTCCGAAACAGGGCGGGGGCAAGGGCGGCCTGGCGCGTTCGTCCCTGTTGATGGCGGCGGGGACGATGGTGTCCCGGGCGACGGGGCTGATCCGGCAAGTGCTGCAGGCGGCCGCCCTGGGGACAGGACTGCTGGCCACCACCTACAACCAGGCCAATACTGTGCCGGCCAGCTTGTACTTCCTGGTCATCGGAGGAGCCCTGAACTCTGTCCTGGTGCCGCAGCTGGTACGGGCCAGAGCCGAACATCCCGATGGAGGGCAGGCCTTCGAGCAGCGCCTGGTCACCCTGGTCCTGGGCGTGCTCGGCGTAGGGACGGCGCTGGCGGTGTGGGCGGCACCGCAGATCATCAGCCTCTACCAGAGCGACACACCGGACAATCACGCGGCCTTCGAGCTCACGGTGACGTTCGCCCGGTTCCTGCTCCCGCAGATCTTCTTCTACGGTCTGTTCAGCATCCTGGGACAAGTCCTCAACGCCCGGAACCGTTTCGGCGCGATGATGTGGACACCGGTCCTCAACAACATCGTCCTCATCGCGGTGTTCGGTGTTTACGTCGGACTCATGACCATCCCGGACCGGGTGCAGGACATCACCAGTACCCAGGTGACCTGGCTCGGGGCCGGGACGACGCTTGCCCTGGCAGTCCAGGCCATTGCTCTCGTTCCGTTCGTCCGCGCGGCCGGCTTCCGCTTCCGCCCGCGCTTCGACTGGCGTGGGACGGGCCTGCGCAAGAGCGTCGGCGCGGCCCGTTGGACACTGCTGTTCGTACTGGCCAACCTGGTGGCCGGCACTGTGGTGACCCGCTATGCCTCGGCCGCGGACCAGGCCCTGCCGAACGGCGGCGTGGGGTTCACCGCCTACTCCAACGCACAGACGATCTGGATGCTGCCCCAGGCGATCGTCACGGTCTCGCTGGTCACCGCTCTGCTGCCCCGGATGAGCCGGGCTGTCGCCGAACAACGTCTGGACGACGTACGCAGTGACCTGTCCCGTGCGTTGCGGATCAGTGGTGTGGTCATCGTCCCCGCCTCGTTCTTCTTCCTCGCCTTCGGGCCCGAGACAGCGCAGCTGCTCTTCGCGCACGGCGCGGCCGATCCTGCCTCCGCCCGACCACTGGGCCATATGCTCCAGGCGTTCGGGCTCGGGCTGATCCCCTTCTCCGCGCAGTACCTGCTGCTGCGCGGCTTCTACGCCTTCGAGGACACCCGGACCCCGTTCGTGATGGCGGTGTGGATCGGTGCCGTGAACATCGCCCTGGCCACTGCCTGCCACCTGTTGTTGCCCGCACGCTGGGCAGTCACGGGCATGGCCGCGGCCTACGCCGCTTCCTACGCCATCGGGCTGCTGATCACCGCTGTCCGGCTGCGCCGCCGTCTCGAGGGCCGTTTGGACGGGAAGCGCTTGTGCCGTACCTACGGCAAGCTCGTTGTCTCCGCGGTGTCAGCGGGCGGGGTCGGCTGGCTCGCGGCCCACTACTGTTCCGCGATGTCATCGGCAGCAGCCTGGGCTCCGGCCCTGACCCTGGCCGCGGGAGGCGCCACGATGGTGGTGCTGTTCCTCCTGCTCGCGCGCGTCCTGAAGATAGGCGAGCTGCGCAGGCTTCCCGGGCTGAAGTAGCCGGTTTTGCACGGGCAGCCGTTTACGCTCCGCCCATGCGCAATGTGTTCGCGTATCCCGCCGGTGAGTGGGCCGAGACCGTCTTCGAGGCAGGGGGCAGGCACTCATGATCTGGCTGATCACCGGCGCGAGCGGCATCATCGGCACCGACCTCACCCGCTCCTTCGCCCAGGCCGGTGTTCCGCTGCGGCTGCTCGACCTGGTCCCGCCCGCCGAACTGCCTTCCGGCGCCGAGTTCGTCAGAGCCGACCTGCGCCACGCGGACGCGGTAGGCGAGGCCATGGCGGGCGTGAGCGTGGTCATCCATCTCGGAGGGATCGCCAAGGAGGCGCCGTTCCCTCGGATCGTCGACCACAACATCACCGGTACGTACAACGTGCTGGAAGCCGCCCGTGCCCACGGCGTCCCGCGCGTGGTGCTCGCCAGCAGCCACCATGCCGCGGGGCGCCGCTCCGTGACCGTCCCCCAGGAGAACGTCACGGCCATGGAGCCCGACAGCTTCTACGGTGTCAGCAAGGTCACCATGGAAGCTCTCGGGTTCCTCTATGCCTACAAATACGCAATCGAGGTTGTCGCCCTGCGCATCGGAAGCTACCGGGACCGTCCGACCGAGCCGCGCCATCGGGCCACCTGGCTCAGCCCCCGCGACGCCGCTTCGCTCGTAACGGCCGCCGCGACCCGGCCGCTTCCCTGCCCCCACCTCACCGTCTACGGCACGTCGGACAACAGCGAGCAGTGGTGGCCGCGCGACGGCTGGGACGAACTCGGCTACCGCCCCGAGGACAACGCCGATCACCACCGCATCGACGGCCCGCTGACCGACCGTTGGCAAGGCGGGGAGTTCGCCGAATAGCGGATCCTCCGCCGCTGTCACCGCAGCCGGTATGCCTCGGCCGTGACCATCCGGAGATCGCTCCCGTTAGGCACCGGGTGCTTTCAGCACCGCGCTCTTTACCAACCTAGGGGAGGAGATCATCCATGGGGGGTTCGCAGGGGGATAAACAGGCCCCGACACTGCCCCGGCCACCGTACCCGGAGCCGGTGGACATCCAGCGCAAGTCGCAGTGGACGAAGTCGGCGTTCGACCGGTACAGCGTCTGGCAGTTGGCGACCACGATCCCGGCCGTACTGGCCCAGGTGTTCCGGATGGCCTGGCGGATCGACCGCCGCGACGTGCTCATCATGGTCGGCGCCCAGATCGTCTACGGGGTGGGGTCGGCGGTGGCGCTCGCCGCCATGGCACGGGCGATGGCGCCGATCCTCGGTACAGGCACGGTGTCGCACCGGGTGCACGAGGCGTTGCCCGCGCTCGCGGTCATCGCGGTATCGGCCGGTGTCGGTCGGATCGCCTACGGACTGGCCTCGTGGTCGGTCATCCGGTTGAAGCCGCGGCTGATGACGGCCGCCGATGTCGCGGTGGTCGACTCCATGCTGAACGTCGAGCTGGCCGCGTTCCTGCGGCCCGAGTTCGCCGAGGAGCACGAGGCGGCCGAGACCGGTTCGGTGCGCTGCGACCGGCTGATCTACGACGTGCAGTCGTTCATGTCCGCGCTCATCAAGCTCGTCGCCGCCTTCGGCGTGCTCACCGCCCTGCATCCGCTGATGCTGCCCGTGCTCGTCCTGGCGGTACTGCCGTCGGGGGTGGGAGCCATGGCCGAGGCGCGCATCGAGCACCAGGTCCACCACGCCAACAGCACAGGGCGCAACGTACGCGGCATGATGCGCTGGTTCGTCACCACCTCCAAGCTCGCCGACGAGGTGCGCGGGATGAGCATGACCGGCTACCTCTCGCATTGGTACCGGACCATCTCGGCTCGCCTGGACGCCCGTACCCTCACGGGCGCGAGGCGGCAGCTACGGGCCAATCTGATCGCCGCGCTGTTCGGCGGGATCTGCCTGTCGCTGGCGTGGGGAACACTGCTGTGGCTGACGGTCACCGGCCGCATGTCGCTCGCGATCGCGGCAACCGCCGTATTCGCGGTGCGCACTGCGCTGGGCAACCTGACGAACGTCGTGCACTACGCCGCTTCGCTGTTCCACTCCTCGCTCTTCCTCGGCGACTGGAGCCGGTTCATCGAGGGGTCGAAGGCACTTGTCCCCCTGTCCGGCACGGTGCCTGTGCCGCGCGGTCCGGAGAGCATCCAGGTACAGGATGTGGTTTTCACCTACCCGAACAAGGACCGCCCGGCCGTCGACGGCGTCTCGTTGACGCTGCGGCGGGGCGAACTGGTGGCCGTCCTGGGCGTGAACGGGTCCGGGAAGTCCACGCTCACGCGGCTGATGTCGGGCCTGTACGCCCCGGAAAAAGGCCGGGTGCTGTGGGACGGCGTAGACCTGGCCGACGTGGACGTACGCCAGGTGTGGGAGCAAACCGGCTTCGTCACCCAGCAGTTCGGCTACTGGCCCATCTCCGCCCGCGACAACATCACCATGGGCCAGCCGGTCGCCTGGGACGACGAGCGGGTATGGCAGGCCGTCGAAGCGGTGGGAATGCGACCGGCCTTCGAGGAACTGCCCCATGAGCTCGACACTCTCCTCGCCGCCGAGCTGTGGGGCGGCGTGAGCCTGTCGGGCGGGCAATGGCAGCGCATCGCCTGCGCCCGCGTCCTCTACCGGCAGCCGGCCGTGGTCATCATGGACGAGCCCACCTCCGACATGGACCCCAGAGGCGAGCACCGCATGTTCCAGCTTCTCCGCGAGATCGCCCCGGACCGGATCACCGTCGTCGTCACCCACCGACTCGCCAACACGCGCGTCGCGGACCGCATCATCGTCATGGACGGCGGACACATCGCCGAACACGGTACGTTCGACCAACTCGCCACCGGCGGAGGGATCTTCCAAGAGCTGTACGAACTCAGCCAAGACCGAGGACGCACCGGATAGCAGCACCTCTGGAGGTGCGTGGGGGTGGCTCTGGCCGATGTCGCCTCTCGGCCTACGTGCCAGGGACAGCCCCACGCACACCCGGAAAAGTCGCGCAAGGGCCGGACAGGGGTTGGTCACATGGGGAACGAGAGCAGGCGCACCTTTCCGGTCGGCCAGTACGCGTCGTCGTGCAGGGGCGTCCACATGGTCCGCAGCGGCATGACCACAGGTCCTTGGGGTTGCTCCACCAGGACTTCACCGTCCAGCGCCTGCCAGCCGAGTCGCTGGTAGAGGGGGACGAGCGGCGGTCGGCAGAAGAGAATCCCGTGCCGGGGTCCCAGCATCCGTGCGTGGTCCAAGGCCGCCGTCACGACCAGCCGTGCGAGTCCGTGCCCTCGTAGGTCGGTTGCGACGGCCACTCCGCCGACGCCCATGACCTCCGTGTCGGCACTCCCGATCGCTATGGGAAGCCTCCGCAGACCCGCATGGGCTACGAGACGGCCGTGCAGTCTGATACCGAAGTGATCCTCCTTGGGGAGCCATGTCAAGCCGGTGTCCGCAACGCCGAAGGGGTCCGGGGCATTGCCGAGAATTTCGCCCTGCTCGGTCTTCGTGTACCGCGCGAGCCGCTCTACGACCGGCGACGCGGGAGACAAGTGATCAGCCATCTCAGCATGATGTCAGTCGCGCCGGCTTTGCGTGATCACGGGAACCGCTTCGCGATCGCCGCCGCGATCGCGTCCGGTGCGTGTTCCTGAATGAAGTGCCGCGCGCGTGGCAGCTCGACTACGTCGAGATCGGTGAAGGCCGCGCGAATTCGCGGGATGCAGGCGTTCGGACGGAACACCATGTCCCGCATTCCCCATACCAACAGGGCCGGCTTGCCGCCGAGCAAGGCGGGTACGTCTCGGGCGAGTTGGTCCAGCAGGGGGCGCGCGGCCCGGATTTCCTTGGGCATGATGGCGAGTCCGCGCCGGGCTTCCGCGGTGGGCTGCACCTTGCGGTAATGGTCGGCCTCGGCCGTGGTGAGTTTGTGTCCCAGCTCTGCGAGCAGGACGCGCTCGACGAGGAAGTTCTGCTCGAGTACCCGCCGTTGCATCGGACGGCTGCTCATGATCACGCTGAACGCCCGATTGGCCATTGCTTCGGTCGGCCAGAACGAGGTGTTGCCCAGTACGATTCCTTTTACCCGGTCCGCGCGTGTGGTGATCGCGCCCAGACCGATGGGTCCGCCCCAGTCCTGTCCCATCAGAACGAAGCCGTCGAGCTTCAGGTGATCGATCAGCTCGCCGAGGACCGTGGTGTGCTCGGCGATCGTGTAGCCGAAATCCGCAGGACGTTCGGACAATCCGAACCCCAGGTAGTCGACGGCGATACACCGGTAGCGGTCGCGCAGGTCCTTCACGATGTGCCGGTACAGGAAACTCCACGCCGGAGCTCCATGACAGAACAGGAGCGGCGGCCCAACTCCCTCGTCGATGTAGTGAACCCGGCCGACGGACGAGTCGAACCAGCGCGACTCGAAAGGGTACAGACCCCCGTCGGGAACGAAGTCGATCAGCATCGGACCCTCCCCCTGATGGCCAGACTATATGTGGTGCACCCGAGTGCGCGATCCGGTGACCGAAGCGTCGGCGAGCCGGGTTCAGGGGCTTGTGAGGATGACGAGTTGCCGGGTCGCCCGGGTCATGGCGACGTAGCGGTCGATGGTTCCTTCGATGCCCGTGCCGAACTCCTCCGGGTCGATGAGGACGACCAGGTCGAACTCGAGCCCCTTCGACAACTCCGGGGTCAGCGAACGGACACGGGACGACACCGCCCGGAATGCGGGGTCGCCGATGACGCAGGCGATCCCGTCGGCGTGCGCGGCGAGCCAGGTGTCGAGGATCGAGCCCAGATCCGAAGTGGATCCGTGGACGACGGGGACGCCGCTGCTGCGGATGGAGGCCGGCACGTTGGCGTCCGGGAGCACGGTCCGGATGACCGGCTCGGCTTCCGCCATGACTTCTTCCGGCGTCCGGTAATTGATGCTCAGGGAGGCCAGGTTGATGCGGTCGAGCCCGATCCGCTCGAGCCGTTCCTGCCACGACTCGGTGAACCCGTGCCTGGCCTGGGCGCGGTCCCCGACGATGGTGAAGCTCCGGGACGGACACCGGAGCAGCAGCATCTGCCACTCCGCGTCGGTCAGTTCCTGGGCCTCGTCCACGACGATGTGTGCGAACGGGCCGGCCAGCAGGTCCGGTTCGGTGTGGGGTATCGCGTCCTCGTCGACCAGAGTGTTCTGCATGTCCTGGCCGCGCAGCATCGTCATCATCATGCGTTGCCAGTAGTCGTCGGTCCTGAGCAGGTTCTCGGTGACCTGGGCCCGGTACTCGCGTTCGGCGGCGGCGGATGCCTCGAGCCGGCGCTTGCGCCGGGACGCCTCGGGGTCGCCGAGCCGCTGCCGTGCCGCGTCCAGGAGCGGCAGGTCGGACACCGTCCAGGCCCGGGCGTCCGCGCGCTGCAGCTTGCGGACCTCGTCAGGGCCGAGCCAGGGAGCGCACATCCGCAGGTAGGCCGGTACCGACCACAGGTCTGCGACGAGGTCGGCCGCGTCGAGCAGCGGCCACGCGCGGCCGAGGGCCTCGTTCAGGTCCTCGTCCTGCCGCAGCGCCCTGCGGAACAGGTCGGGTGCGACGCCGCCGTCGTACCTGTCCATCAGGATCTCGACCAGCTTCTCCCAGATCTGGTCGCGCGCCTCATTGTGCGGAGTGCCCGGTTCCGGTGCCGTGAAGGCTTCGGCCCAGTCGTCGGCGCCGAGCCGGATGCCGGACCAGTCGACCGTGACCGTCATGGCCTCGGTGGGAGGCTCCTCGTAGAACCTGACGGCGGTCTCGATCGCTTTCACCATGTCTGCGGACGACTTCAGACGGGCCGCCTCCGGGTCGGTCTCCTCCGTCGCCGAGGCCCCCTCGGTGACGAGGTCCCGCAGGACGCAGGTCTGCACACCCTCCTCGCCGAGGCTGGGGAGGACGTCGGAGACGTAGTTCAGGTAGGGCCGGTGCGGACCGACGAACAGCACACCGCCCCGGCGGTGACCGAGGCGCGGGTCGGAGTAGAGGAGGTGGGCGGTGCGGTGCAGGGCGACGACGGTCTTGCCCGTACCCGGACCGCCGTCGACGACGAGAGCGCCGCGGGACCCTGCGCGGATGATGGCGTCCTGGTCGGCCTGGATGGTGGCGAGGACGTCGCGCATCCGGGCCGACCGGTGCGTGCCCAGGCTGGCGATGAAGGCCGACTGGTCGTCGAGCGCGGCATGCCCTTCGAGATCGTCGGCGGTGAACACCTCGTCCCAGTAGTCGCTGATCCGGCCGCCGGTCCAGCGGTACCTGCGGCGGCTTGCCAGACCCATCGGGTCGGCATGGGTCGCCGCGAAGAACGGCTCGGCCGCGGGGGAGCGCCAGTCGATCAGCAGCCGGCGGCCTTCGCTGTCGGTGAGGCCGAGCCGTCCGACGTACACGGGCTCGGGGGCGTCCGCGCGGACCATGTGCCCGAGGCACAGGTCCAGGCCGAAGCGGCGCAGCGTACGCAGCCGGCTGTTCAGCCGGTGGACCTCGATGTCCCGGTCCATCGCCTGCTGGCCTGTGCCGCCGGGTGCCTTGAGCTCGGCGTCGAGGCGGTCGGACAGGTCGGCGATCGTCAGCTCGAGGCACCGGGCGATGGCCGCGAAGTGCTGCTCGTCGCGGGCGATCAGCGCCGGGTCGGCCTTGGGGGAGAGGTGGTCCGGGAGATCGAAAGCGTTGGTGGTCAAGGGGTTCATGTCTTCAGTTCCGCTCTCACCATAGGTTTTCCGGCTTCGGCCGGTGATTGTGCGGCACGATGGGGGGCTTGCCGCAAGCCCCCCAGTGCGCTATATGTTGAGAGTGGCGAGGAGCGAGCGACTTCCTCGCCTTTTCCTTTTGCCGTCCGCTGGACGCGATCGGGGATTCACCGCACGGGCGCTCCCCGTAGCAGGTCGCGACCCCGAACCTCGCGCAACACGGTTCTCAGCGTGTCGAAGACCGGGGTGTCGCGGAAGTAGAAGTGCCCGCCGGGGAAGCGGTGAGCGCGAAACGCTCCGGTGGTGTGCCGACGCCATTCCTCGATGTCTTTGAAGGGAATCGAATCGCGATCGCCGCCGAGGACATGGATGGGTACCGGCAGCGGTTCGTCCTCTCGGTACCGGTAGCCGTCCAGCATGGCGAAGTCCGCGCGGAAGGCGGGAAGCAGCAGCGACACCAGCTCGGGGTCGGCGGCCACTTCCGCGGGAATCCCTCCGTAGCCCTCGCTCACGAAGTCCAGCAGTTCGGCGTCGGGGAGCGTGTGCCAGCCCATGGCCGCGCGCGGCAGGTGGGGGGCCGGGTATGCCGACAGGACGAGTCCGGCCGGGCCGGGCAGTCCCCGTGCCCGCAGGGCACGTGCGGTCTCGAAGGCGACCAGTGATCCGAGGCTGTGCCCGAAGAAGGCGAAAGGGGGCGAGAAACGGGTGTCGTCCAGCAAGGCGTCGATGAATTCGGGGAGTTCGACGAGCGGTGTCTCGAGGCCGCGCGGTCCTCGGCCCGGCGGGCATATCCCGTATACCTGGATGCCCGGCAAGTCCTTTGCCCAGCGCACGTATTCGCTGGGGAGCCCGCCGGAGTGCGTGAAGCAGTACAGGTGGATGTCCGGCTCCTGCCGGAGGGATTTGCCGATGGTCCATGGGCTGCGGTCGGCCGGGGACGTGCGGGTCATCGTATGGCTCCTCGCGGTGCGGGGGCGATCCCGGTGTCCCCGCCGTCGTTGTGGTCGACGCGCCGCTGTATCTCCTCGGCGAGCCGTCCGGCGTCGCCGCTTCTGATGATGTCGGCGGCCGAGATGTCGACGCCGAACTTCGTACGGGCCCAGCCCGCGAGTTTCGTCGCGGTGAGGGAATCGCCGCCCAGGTCGAAGAAGTTGTCGTCGGCGTCGATGTCAGGGACACCCAGGGCCTGCCCGAAGGCCGTGAGTACGGTGGACAGTACGGGTGGACGTGCGTCGTCGGCCCGACTCGGGTCGGCCAGGGGACCGGTCGCGGGGCTGTCGCCGTACCAGTCGGCAGGGGTCTCTCCGGAGACGTGCGTCTGCTGGGCCTCCGGAGAAGGAACCAGGTAACGGCGTCGCTCGAACGGATAGGTGGGCAGGACCACCCGCCGGCGCTTCTCGCCGTCGTGCAGAGCGGCGAGGTCGACGGGGACACCGGCGGCCCATGCCTCGCCCACCGCGGTGAGGAGAGTCGCCCCGTCCGACGCCGCCTCGGCCGGGTGCGGCGACATGTGCACCACGGGCTGCTTGCCGCTGTAGTCGGGGTGCTGCCGGATGAGGGAGGAGAGGGTCCGCCCGGGCCCGATGTCCGCCAGCAGCTGATCGGGCGTACCGAAGAGGGTGGACAGGACGCCGTCGAAGCGGACGGGCCGGCGCAGATGACGCACCCAGTAGTCCACGGACGTCAGCTCATCGGCTTCGGCCCATGTCCCGGTGATGTCGGAGATCAGGGGCAGATCAGGCTTGTGCAGGGGAAGTTCGGCGACGAATTCGGCGAAGCGCGGCAGCAACGGTTCCACCAGCGTGGAATGCCCGGCCGTGGCGATGCGCAGCAGTTTGACGTCGACAGATCGGTCCGCCTGCTCCCGGGCGAAGCGGGCGACGAGGTCCGCGGGCCCTGTCACCGTGCACTGGGCGGGGCCGTTCACGGCCCCCACGCTCAGCCCCGCGGGCAGCATGGCGGTCACTTCCGCTTCGGGAAGTCTGACGGCCGCCATGCCGCCGGCTCCGGTCGCGTCCGGGAGCCGGCCGCGTTCGACGACGAGCCGTACGGCGTCCGGCAGGGAGAACACGTTCGCCACACAGGCGGCCGCGTAGGCACCCAGGCTGTGTCCGGTCACGGCATGGGGCATCAGCCGCCAGGAGACGAGCAGTTGTGCCAGCGCGTACTGGACGGAGAACACCGCGGCCTGTCCGACGGCCATCCCGGCCATCCGCGCGGTGGCCGATGCCCGTGCGCTGTCGCCGTCCGGGAACAGGACGTCCCGGAGGTCGAGGCCGAGGGGCGGGGCGGCCAGTTCGGCGATCTCGTCCAACTGGCGGCGGAACACCGGCTCGTGCGCGTACAGCTCCGTGGCCATGCCGACGTGCTGACCGCCGTGCCCGGCGAACATGAAGGCCACGCGCCGCTCGCCCGCCGCCGTTCCGTGGCTCGCCCGTCCGGCGCGGAACCCGGCGCTCGCATCGGACGCGTTCTCCGCCACGAGGAACCGGCGGTACGGGTGGTGGGTGCGTCCCGTCTGCAGGGTCCAGGCCACGTCGGCGAGTTCGGTGTCCGGGCGCTCTGCCAGGTGGCGGGCGAGGTCCTGGCCCGCTGTGCCGACGGCGGTCTCCGTCCGTCCGGACAGGACGACGAGTTGGTGCGGCCGCCCCGGCGTGGTGCGGGTACGGGGCGGCACCTGGGCCACCACGGCGTGGGCGTTGGTCCCGCCCAGGCCGAGTGAGTTGGTCGCGGCGATACGCGGACGGTCCGCCGCCGGCCATGGCCCGGTCACCGCGTTGACGACGAACGGGGAAGACGCGAAGTCGATGTGCGGGTTCGGCTCGTTGTAGTGGAGGCTCGCGGGTATGACGCCGTGTTCGACGCAGAGCACGGTCTTGATCAGGCCGACGACCCCGGCCGCGGCGTCCGTGTGGCCGATATTGGTCTTCACCGAACCGATCCGGCAGTAGCCCCGCTCCTCGGTGCTTTCGCGGAACGCGTTGGTCAGCGCGGCCACTTCGATGGGATCACCGAGCGCGGTGCCGGTGCCGTGGGCCTCGACGTAGCCGATCTCGTCGGCGCCGACGCCGGCGACCAGGTGGGCCGCGCGGATCGCTTCGGCCTGTCCGGTGACGCTGGGGGCCGTGAACCCGACTTTGTCGCGGCCGTCATTGTTCACGGCCGATCCGCGGATCACCGCGTGTATGTGATCCCCGGCGGCCAGCGCGTCGCTCAGCGGCCGCAGCACGACCAGACCGGCGGCGCTGCCGTTGACCGTCCCGGCAGCAGCCGCGTCGAAGGCACGGCAGTGGCCGTCGGGGGCGATGACCCCGCCGGGCGTGTAGGGGATCTCGGTGACGCCGACGTGCACGCTGGTGCCGCCGGCGAGTGCCATGTCGCAATCGCCCGCGAGCAACGACTGGACAGCGGTGTGCACGGCCACCAGGGAGGTGGAACAGGCGCTCTGGACGGTCAGCGCGGGGCCGGTCAGACCGAGCTTGTAGGCGATCCTGCCGCTGAGGAAGTCCAGGTCGTTGCCGTGGCCTATCTGCCATGTGTCGGCGAAAGGGAGCCGGTCGAGCCCGGCCCTGAGATGCTCGCGGTACCTGGTGTGGGAACCCCCCCCACGAAGACGCCGGTCAGCGGCCGTCCGGGGCCGCCGTGCCCGGCCCTCTCCAGGGCTTCGTGCGCGCACTCCAGGAGGACCCGCTGCTGCGGGTCGAGGAGGAGAGCACTGTGGGGAGAGCAGTCGAAGAAGCCCGCGTCGAATTCGTCGGCCCGGTCCAGGACTCCGTAGGCGGGAACATAGCCGGGGTGAGCGGTATCGGTGTGCTGCTCGAGTGCGGAGACCGACTCCTTGCCCTGGCACAGGTTGTCCCAGAACTGTTCCACGGTGGCGGCGCCGGGAAATCTTCCCGCCATGCCGATGACCGCGATGAAGCCGCTCTCGTCAGGTTCTTCGTTGGCCATTGTCTCCATGTTTCTCTTCTTCGTTTCTCTTCTTCAGGTCTTCGGCCGCGCATGCGGCACGCTGTCGGTACCGGCAACTGCCGGTGCGGTGCGGCGCGGTGTGGTCACGCCGAACAGGAAGAGCGCGGTGGCCGCCGCCTGCAGCGAGACCAGAACACCCAACGCCGCGTGCAGCCCGGCCGATTGGGCCGTGGAGCCCGCCAGGATCCAGCCCGCCGTACCGCCGGCCAGTGCCATGGCGGTGGCGGCGGTCAACGTCTCGGATCGCGCCCCGTCCGGAATACGCATCAGCCGGACCGCGGCCACGGGAGCTCCGGACAGCCCGTTGAGGAATCCCACGACGAGCAGGCAGAGGACGAGCGCCGGCAGCGGCAACGGCAGCAACAGCGCCGCGAACGCCACACCCAGGGCCGTTCTTCCCGCACACGCCAGGACACGGGCGGACATCCGCCGCAGCGCGGGCCCCACCAGCAGGGTGCCGGCCAGCGCGCCACCGCCGAAGGCCGCCAGGAGGCCACCGGCGGTCACCGAGGAACCGTGATGTCCGGCCAGGGCGATGACGGGCAGCAGAGCGAAGAGCCCCTGCCAGGCCGTCTCGCCGAACGCGAGGCCCAGCGACCAGCTACCCAGCAGCCGGTCCCGCAGCATCGCCCGCAGACCGATGCCCAGCGAGGGACGGCCCGCCGAAGCCCGTGCCCGTACGGTCGGCACGAGGCGCCACAACACGAGTGCGGAGACGGCGAAACTGACGGCGTCCAGCAGGAGCACAGCCGGTGCGCCGAACGTCGCGACGAGCACGCCCGCCACCGCGGGACCGATCATCGTGCTGAGCCGGGTGGCACTCTGCAGCGCGGCAGTGGCCCGGCTCAGCAGGTTCTCGTCCTCACCGATTCCGGCCGCGGCCGACAGTACGGCCTGCTGGCTCGCCAGGTAGGGAGCGGTGAACGCTCCCAGCGCGAACATGACCGCTGTCAGCATGGCCATGGACAGGGCGCCGAGAAAGTGCAGCACCGGCAGCAGGGCGACGAGCGGCGCGCACACGAGGTCGCCGACGAGCATCACGCGCCGCGGCCCGAAGCGGCCCACCCAGGGTGAGCACAGCAGACCGGCCAGGGCGATGCCGGCCAGCTGCGCCGCCATGACCAGGCCCATGTCCCGGGGGGACCCGGTCAGTTCGAGCACCATCCAGGGGATGGCGACCGCGCTGAGCTGGGTCCCCAGCATCGAGGTGGTCTCGGAGAGGACCAGCCCCCGCAGAACGCGATTGTGCCGCAGCAGGGGCCGGACCGGCGTTCCGGGCTCCGTCATGCCCTGCCGGTCCTTGCCGAGTCCTCGTCGATGTCCAGCGAGGCGACAGCCTGGTCCAGCCGGTCGGGGATCAGCCGCAGAAGCCGTCCCAGCGAGGCGGCGAAGCGTTCGATGTCCGCACGGCCGACGCTGTCGCCCCGGTACGCGACCTGGGCGGACAGTCCTTCGCCGCCGAGCCGCAAGGACACGGTGACGGCGGTCTTGCCCGCGTAACCGGTGTCCTCGAGGCCGATCCGGACGGGCAGCAGCGGGCGCCCGGCCAGTGTCGGGGGGTTCTCCGGAACGGTCTCGAACTCCAGGGCCACGTCGCCCCAGGGGGTCCGGCCCGGCCTGCGGGCCGGACGAAGCCGCGCCAGGACATCCTCGAAGAGAGCCCCCGAGTGTTCCATCGCCTCCAGCGTCCCGGAGCGCATGGCGGCCAGCACGTCCAGCACCGTGTCGGCCTCACCGAGCCGCGAACGCAGCACGACGGTGTTCAGACACGGGCCGAACACGTCCGCCAGACCGGGGTCGGTACGCATGGCCATCTCACTGCTGATCACCACATCGTTCCGGCCCGTCCACCGGTGCAGGAGCATGACGAGCGCGGCACTGGCGATCATGTACGGTGACAGCCCGTGCTCGGCCTGCAGCGGACGCAACCGCGCCGTCAGGCCGGCCGGCAGCGGAACGCCGACCGCACCGTTCGGCCCGGGACGCCGTGGTGCGGTGAGACCGGCGGAGACCGGCGCCCCGGACAGCCGTTGCTCCCAGTAGTCCAGGTCGGCGCGGTCACGCTCGCTGCCCCGCCGGGCTTCTTCCGCTCTGACGAAGTCCCGGTACTGCACGGGCGCGATGCCCGCGGCGGACGGCTCGCCCCCGTCCCTGGCGAGCTCCGTCCCGGCGAGCTCCGCCAGCGCCTCGGCGATACCGTCGGCGAGGGCCCGGGCGTCCTGGGCCGCGACGCGGTGGCCCTGGAACGACAGGATGGGCGTCGGCACGCCGTCCTGCTCCACCACCGTCAAGGTGAGGGGGAACTTCGTCTCGTGGGACCAGAGAGACGGCGCGAAGAACGGTTCCAGCGCGGCATCGCCCACTACGGCGTGCCGGTCCCCGCGCAGGTTCATGTTCAGCAGGACGTCGACGTACGGAGTACGCCCCGCCTTTCGTTCCGGTTCGAGTTCGCGCAGTACTTCTTCGTAGGCCGCCCCGGCGTGCTCGAAGGCGTCCAGCAGCGTGGAACGCACGGCCCGCAGAACATCGGCCGCCGTATCCGTCCCGTCGGCGTCGGAACGCAGAACCACCGTATTGAGACAGGGCCCCAGCAAGCCTGCGGCCTTGGACCGCTCCCGGTCGGACACCGGCACACCCACCGTGAGTACTCGCTGTCCGGTCCAGCGGTGGAGCGCCCGGGCCAGCGCCGCGCCGAACACCATGAACCAGCTGACGCCGTGCCCCGCTTGTATCTGCCGCAGCCGTTCCACAAGACCCTGCGGCAAGGGGACGGCGACCGCTCCGTCAGCGCCGGGCTGTCGCGGAACCGGCAGATCGAGGAAGGCCGGTGCGCCCGCCAGCCGTTCCCGCCAGTACGCCAGATCGGCACGGTGCCGTGCACTGTCCCGTGCGCCTTCCCGGGCCCTGGCGACGTCACGGTATTGAACGGCGGGGGGCTCGGCCACGAGGCCGTCGCGAGCGGCCAGGTAGTAGCGCTGCAATTCGGAGAGAAGGACCGCGACGGATCCGCCGTCGATCACGAGATGGTGCAGGCACAGGAGCAGGGCCTGCCCCCGCGTGCCGAGGTCGGCCACCGCCACCCGCAGCAAACGCCCACTGGCCAGGTCGAACCGGCGCCCGGCGGCTTGATCCAGCCACCGTGCGAGCTCGGGGTCGGGCCGGTCCACGGTGGTCAGATCGAGCAACTCGATCTCCGGCTGCCATGGTTGGTTCAGCACCTGCCTCAAGGTCCCCGCGTCGGACGTGAACGCGGTGCGCAGGATCTCGTGGCCCGCGACGAGGCGGTCCAACGCACGCCGCAGCACGTCCACATCCAGCTTCCCGGCCGTCTTCCAGGCCAGGAACACGTTGTGCCCCGCCTGTTCGTCCATCAGCTCCGTCAGCATGATGCGCTGCTGGAAGGCGGTGACCTCGGTGCCGTCCGCAGCGGCCGCCACGGCCTGGCCGGAGGGGGCGGGGGCGGACGCCGCCAGCCGGCGGTCCAGCACTTCCGCGAGCTCCCGCAGCCTGGAGTGCTCGAAGAGGTCCTTCATCCGCAGACGGACCCCGAAGCGCTTGCCGATCAGATCCACCAGCCGGAAGGCGAGCAGGGAATGGCCGCCCAGCGCGAAGAACGAGTCGTCCCCCGACACCGACTGCACGCCCAGCAGTCCGGACCACAGTTCGGCGAGGACGATCGCCGTCGGAGACAGCGCGACGGTTTCGACGACGGTGCCGGGTGCCGTGACCAACGACCGTACGGCGCCGAGGTCGAGCTTGCCGTGTGCTGTCAGCGGGATCCGGTCGACCGTCCGGAACACCGACGGGACCATGTGCGGAGGCAGTTTGCGCAGGGCGTGCGTCCGCAGAGCGTCCACCGTCAGCTCGGCGTTGCCCTGCACGACGGCGACGAGCCGGTCGTCCTCGGCGACGACGACCGCGTCCTTCACCGCGTGATGCGCGCGCAGGCAGGCTTCGATCTCGCCGAGTTCGACGCGGTAGCCGCGGACCTTGACCTGGGAGTCGGACCGCCCGAGGAACTCCAGTGTGCCGTCCGGCCGGTAGCGGACCAGGTCGCCGCTGCGGTACAGCGTTCCGGTGCCGAAAGGGGAGGTGACGAAACGCTGGGCGCTGAGCTCGGGACGGTTCAGATAGCCTTCGGCCACTCCGGCACCACCGATGCAGAGTTCGCCCACGGCACCGACGGGCAGCAGCCTGCCGCCCGTACGCGGATCCAGGACCAGAAGCGTGGTCGTCGGAAGGGGTACGCCGATGACGCTCGTGTCGGCCTCCATGTCCGCACGCGTCACCGTGTGCACGCTCGCGTACACGGTGGCCTCGGTGGGGCCGTACATGTTCACCAGCCGCACATGCGGGAAGCGCTCCGACCACGGCCCGAGCACAGCCGGCTTGAGTGCCTCCCCCGCGAGGATGACGTACCGCAGACGGCTCAGGCCGGCCGGGGACCGAGGGGGCAACGCCAGGAGTCTGCCGAACGCGCTGGGGGTCTGGCAGGCGACGGTGACCTGCTCCTCCTGCAGCAACTCCCAGAACAGCCACGGGTCTTTCGCCTGTTCCTCGGAGACGACGACGAGCCTGCCGCCGTGCGAGAGACAGCCGAAGACCTCCCAGACGGAGACGTCGAAGGTGTACGCGTGGAACATCGTCCACACGTCGAACTCCGAGAAGGCGAACGGGAAGCGCTCGTTCTGGAGAAG
Organism: Streptomyces sp. SX-6; assembly: GCF_059089585.1. Lineage (NCBI taxonomy): Bacteria > Bacillati > Actinomycetota > Actinomycetes > Kitasatosporales > Streptomycetaceae > Streptomyces > Streptomyces sp. SX-6. Next base: position 25,607 of record NZ_JBTHHU010000033.1, read on the forward strand.
CCGCGTCACATTTCTGTGGCTGATCACCACACCCTTGGGACGGCCCGTGGTGCCGGATGTGTAGATGCAATAGGCGGGGGAGTCCAGATCCGTCCGCGGCAGGGGCCGGGCCCCGGGGGCCGCGGCACCGGCCAGGAAGTCCCCGTCGAATACCCGCCCTTCGAACACCGACAGCCCCGGATGCGGTGCGGTGCGGTCGGGGACGACGACCCAGCGCGCTCCGGAGTCGGCGAGGATCAGTCCGACGCGTTCCGCCGGGGAGGCCGGGTCGACCGGGAGGTAGGCGGCGCCCGCGAGGAGAACCGCCAGGAGCATCCGGACCTGGTCCGCTCCTCGTGGCAGCACGAGCGCGACCAGGTCGCCCGCTCCGACGCCTTGGGCCAGCAGCCCCTGGGCCATGGCTTCCGCGGAGTCGAGAAGCTCGCGGTACGTGAGGTGCGTGTCCCCGGCGGTGAGCGCCACCGACTGGGGCCTGGCGAGGGCGCGTTGACGTATGAGCTCGTGAACGGGCGTCTCGGCGTAACCGGCTTCCGTGGCGTTCCACACGGCGAGCTGGGTGTGCCGTTCGGCCTCCGTGAGCGGCTCGGCCGCGCCGATCCCACGGTCGGGATGCTCCGTGAGCTGTGCGACGAGCCGCGTGTAGTGCTCGGCCATCCGCTGGATCTGATCGCGGTCGAAGCGGCCGGCGTCGTAGAGGATCCGGCCGCTGTGCCTCCCGGACTCGGGCCGAAGACACAGCTGCAGGCCGTGCCCGCCATGGCTGTCGATGGTCGGGGATCCGGCCTCGTAGGCGAACACCGCGTCGGGCAGCGCGGTCGGATCACTCCCGCCCGCGAGAGCTGCCTTCGCCGTTTGCGCCGCAGTTTCAGCGACCAGGTCGGTGAAGGTCTTGCCGACCAGCGGGCACAGCTGCACCGGAAGCAGCGTGCCAGGTTTGCGGACGGCGACCGGCAGCTCTTCCCTGCCGGTGTACCAGCCGAGGAGCGCCGCGAAAGCCGCGAGGAGCACGTCGGACGTGCCGCACGGCGTCCCGTTCGCCGGAGCCCCGGTCCCGGGGGCATAGGGGAGGGTGAAGGAGACGGACTGCTGCTCGTAGCCGGTGCCTGCCGGGCGAGGCCGCCACTGGGGCAGTTCCAGTGGCTCCGAGGAGCGAACCGGGGACGCCGACGCCTCGGTGCAGAAGGAGTCCAGATCTCTCAGCAGGATGGCCGAGCACGCGCCGTCGTAGAGCACATGGTGGAGGCACAGGAAGAACACCTGGCCGTCTTCGCCGAGTTCGACGAGCGCCGCTGACAGAAGCCGCCCCGACTCGAGGTCGAACCGCTCGTGGGACGCGGTGTGCAGCCAGTCCCGCAGCGCGTGCTCCGGATCCGGCCGGTCGCGCAGGTCGATGTGGGAGAGCTCCGGCGCCCACGGCTGTCCCACCAACTGCCGCAGTTCGCCGTCCCGTTCGTGGAACGAGGTGCGCAAGATCTCATGCCGTGCCACCAGGGCCGCCAGCGCGTGCTCCAGTGCCGCCGTGTCCAGACCGCCGCCCGGGACCCGCCAGGCCAGGGGCACGTTGTAGAGGGCGCGTCCCGGCTCCAGGAGCTCGGCCAGCCAGATCCCTTGCTGGAAGCTCGACGCGGCGAACGTCTCCGGGGCCGCGGCGGTGGCGGGTTCCGGCACCTGTTCCAGGACCTGGCAGGTGAACTCCGACAGGTACGGGTGGTCGAACAGGGTACGGATCGACACGTCGCGGCCGAACCGCCGGGACACCGCCAGGACCAGCTGCTCGGCCAGCAACGAGTGCCCGCCCAGCTCGAAGAACGAGTCGTCGGGCTCGATGTCCTGGACTCCCAGGATCTCCTGCCACGTCTCGATCATTTCCGCGAGGCCGTCAACCGAGGCGGAGGGCAAGGCAAGTGGTTCCGGGGCGGCGGGGTGCGCGTTGTCCGCGGCCCGGGCCAGCACGCCGGCCAACGGGGCGTACGGATCCTCGGCGATGTCCCGCAGGATGGCCCGGTAGTCGTCGGACATGGCACCGATCCGGGTGGGCCCCACCGCACCGTTCGGGTCCTTCCACAGCACATGGGTGCCGGCGCTGTCCTCGCGCACCATCACGGCCAGCGGGAACCCGGCGCTGCTCTCCATGCCGAGCAGACTCAGGACGGCCGAGGAACCGGGCGCCTCCAGCCGGAGCCGCTGCACATCGACGTGGTCGCGCAGGCCCGCGTGCCAGAACTGGAAGACGGTCTGATGGGTGCGCGCATACGCCGCGGGCCCGGTCAGACCGGCCGCGCGCATGATGTCGGGGAGCGGCAGACTGCCGTGCCTCATGCTGTCCTTGACGCGGCTACGCACTCGCCGGAAGAGGTCCGCGTAGGTGTCCGACGGCTCGAGCGTCATCCTGACCGGCAGGGCGTTGACGAAATAGCCGACGCTGTCCCGCAGTTCCTCCCCGGTCCGTCCGTGATACGGCACGAAGACGAGCATGTCGTCGGCTCCGCTGTGCCGGCGCAGCAGTGCGCAGTACGCGCCGAGAAGGACGGTCACGTACGAGACGCCCAGCATCGTCGCGGAACCGCGCAGGGCTTCGGCGAGATCGTCGGGCAGCTTCTCGCTTCGGGCGACGTACTGTGGTTCGTCCACGCTCGGCGGCAAGGTGAAGTCGGGTGCGCCCGAGCCCAACAGGGTTCGCCAGTAGGCCCGGTCGGTATCGCCCGCAGCCGTTTCGACGAGCTCTCGTGAGCGGTCGGCGAACATCTTCAAGGGGGCGGCATTGTCCGCCGCCGGCAGCGGTTCGCCCGCGTAGGCGCGCGCCAGGGCATCGAGCACTATCAGGATCGACGCGCCGTCGTACACCAGGTGGTGCACCGCGATCAGCAATACGGTGTAGTCCGGACCGTGCAGGAGATCCACCCGGGCGAGCGGCCCCTGGCGCAGGTCGAACGGCACCTGCCACGCCAGTCGTATCGCCTCGTCGCGTTCCAGCGTCGTCGTGGATTCACGCACCGGAATCCTGGGGGCGTCCGACCAGTCGAGCAGGTGAACCCGGCCGTCCCGGGCGGGAGTCACCCGTGCACGCAACTGTGGGTATGCCGTGCCCACCGCGGCGACCGCTTCTTCGAGGCGTTCCCGGTCGATGCTGCCGTGCACGGCGAACGGCGTGGGAATGATGTGGATCCACTGGTCGGGGTCGAGCTTCCAGGCCAGCCACATGGCTTCCTGCCCGACGGAAAGGGGTACCTGCCGGCGTACCGGGTTCATGCGTTGTTCTCCTCTGGACGATTACCGGATGCCGCCTCGGTGACCGCGATGACGTCCCGGGCAAGGTGGTCGAGGCAGTGCCCGGTCAGCCATGCGGCGCTGACCGCGGGGGAGTTCACATCCGAACAGTCGGCGATTTTGCGCTTGAGGTCGGCGACACGATGCCTCGCCGCGGCACAGTAGACATCGGCCAGCGCCTCTCCCGAGCCGTCGCCGCCCGCGGACATCGTGGAGGCACGGGCCAACGTCAGTGATACGACCAGGAGTTCACGGGCCAGAGAAGCGAGATGTATGAGCACGCGTTCCTGCTCCAGCAGAGCGGAACGGTCGGGGTAGCGGTGGATCAGGTCCACGCAGATGCCCCGGAACGCGTGTGCCTCACCGGCCACCCAGCGCAGATGGTCCGCAGCGCGCTCGCCGAGTGCGCATCCTTCGAACTCGTCCGGGAGCTGCGCGGCAGCCGGCTCCGGTTCGGAAGTGCCGTCCGGCTCATGGTCGTAGTAGGAGAGGATCGACATTCTGGAAATCCAGTTGTCGATCTGGAAATCCACGCCTCCGGAGACCCGGAGATTACGCACATCTCTCATGAAGCGTTCGACCGGAAACGGTGCGGCTCCCCGGCGCGCCTTGCTCTGCGCAGTCTCGTAACCCTCGGCCCCCAGCAGCGACATGGTGCGGTCGATGATGTCCCAGCACAGGAGGGACGTGATGTTCTTGGCCGCGTTCTGCTCGAAGAGGACGTTCCATTGATGTCCGTTGTCCTCGGGAAGGAGACTCCATTGGCATACGGTCTCGATGGCGAATGTCTCCGCGAGGCATTCCGCCAGCTGTCGGCTCACCTCTTGGTAGTGCGCCAGGGGCCGGCCGTCTATCGTCCGCCCCTTGACGAATTCGCGTATCCACTGGACGCAGAGCTTGGACACGGCGAGGGCGGGTGCCCCCATGTGGTGCAGCCTGCCGCGTGTGACCAGCCGGCCTGTGGCCCGGGTCATGCGGACCTCGTGCTCGGTCTCGGGCTCGACCAGCATCTGCTCGGCCGGTACGCGAACGGCGTCGAACTCCAGCCAGCCATTGGGGAATCCTTTGATTCCCATGTACTCGTGCCAGTCGCCGTAGGTGACGCCGGGGCTGTCGGCACGGACGAAGAATTCGCGTATCCGCTCTTTGCCGCCCTCCCGCACCGTCGCCGACACGCCGATCAGTCCCGCGACGGGGGCATGTCCCGTGAAGAGCTTCCGCCCGGTCAGCAGGTAGGCGTCACCTTCCTCGGTGCGCTCCGCGACGGTGCTCCTTCCCCGGTTCCCGGCGCCCGCGGGCTCGGTGTCCGCGCTCGCGCTGAACCCGCCTGTCACCGCGTGGTCTCGCACGATGTCCCGCAGCGGCCCTTCGGGCAGCAGGGGAACGAAGGCGGGGGCGCCGAGTGTGTTCTCCAGGGCGATGGACACGGCGATGGGGACACACCAGCTTGCCGCGGCCTCCACCACGCGAAGGGTGTTGTAGTGCGACAACCCGTGCCCGCCGAGGCCGGCATCCAACTGGAGCCGGAAATATCCGCGTTCGGCGATCTCGTCGAGAAATCCGTCCGGCAGGCTGCGCCGCTCGTCCACTTCATCCGGGTCGATCCGCTCACGAAGGAGCCCCGTCATTCCTTCGATGAACTCGTCGCCGAGTTTCCGGTCCACCGGGTCCTGCACAGGGAAATCGCGAATGATGTCCCAGCGGAACCGTCCCTGGTACAGCTCCTCGAGGAAGCTCGGCCTGTCCGGATCGCTCGTCGCGTTGCGTGTTGCCTTCTTCATGTCTCTCCTTGGCCGGGTGCTTCGTGTCAGCGGTCGGCAAGAGCCCGCCGGTCGGTCTTTCCCGAAGGGTTGCGCGGCAGTTCGTCCAGCCGCACGAAACGTCCGGGCACCATGTGCTGGGGAAGAATCCTGTTCGCCTCGGCAGTGAGATGGGAGCGCAGGTCGGAGTGCGCGGTGTAATAGGCCGTCATCATCAACCCACCGACCCGGCTGCGGGCGCACACCACCGCCAGGTCCTGGACCCCGGAGATCCGGCGCAGGATGGTCTCCACTTCGCCGAGTTCGATCCGGTAGCCGTTGATCTTCACTTGGTCGTCGGCCCGGCCCGCATAGCAGAACACGTCGTGCGGAGTGCGCAGAGCGAGGTCGCCGCTTCGATAGAACAGCCGGGCCTCCTGGCCGGGCAGTGCCAGTGTGCGGAACCGTTCTTCGGTGAGTTCGGGCAGATTGAGGTAGCCCGCCGCCGTACCGGCCCCGGCCACACAGATCTCGCCGGTCTCTCCCTTGCCGACCGGAACCCCGTGCTCGTCCAGCACCTGGATCTCCCACCCGCCCAGTGGCCGGCCCAGATCCCTCGCGAATTCGCGTTCGTCCGCACCAGTGTCGAGCTCGGACGGCAGCAGCGTTCTCGTGCTGACGAAGACCGTCGTCTCGGTGATGCCGTAGGTGTTCACGAATTCGCATGACCGGCTGACCGCTTCCCGCCAGGCACGGATGTCAGCGACATCGACCGATTCGCCGCCGAAGATGATGCGGCGCATCTTCCGGGGCCGTTCCGGCATCGCCGCCACCGCCGCGGTCAGATAACGGAATACGGACGGCACGACGTTCATCACCGTCACCTGTTCACGGATCAGCAGCTCCGCTGTCGCGCGCGGGGACAGCGCGGTCTCGGCGGGAACGACCACGAGCGTGGCTCCGGTGGCCAGCGCACCCCACATTTCCCACACGGAGAAGTCGAAGGAACAGGAGTGGAAGAGCGTCCAGACGTCGTCAGGGGTGAAGTCGTAGCGCGCGCGGACCGCCTCCACCATGGCGCGGACGTTGCGGCGGCGTACTGCCACTCCCTTGGGGCGGCCTGTCGAGCCGGAGGTGTAGATGATGTAGGCGATGGCATCGGGATCGGGGGCGGCGTGGTCCCCGGTATCGGACGGGGACGCCGGGTCGAGCCGGTCGACCCTCAGCACCGGCGCCCCGGACAGGTCCTCGGGCACGGCCCGGTCGGACAGGACGAGCGAGACCGCGCTGTCCGCGGCGATGTACCGCAGCCGCTCGGCCGGGTAGGCCGGGTCCATGGGCACGTAGGTGTGACCCGCCGCCGTCACCGCGAGCACGGCGGTAACGACATCGGTGGTGCGGCCGAGATGCAGGCCGATCCGTGCGCCCGTACCCGGGCACCGGCTGCGGAGCTCTTCGGCCAACGCGCCGGCTTTGCGGGAGAGTTCGGCATAGGTCAGCGATCCGTGCAGGTCGCGGACAGCCGTACGGTCGCCTGACCGTGAGGCTTGGTGGGCGAACAAGTCGTACATGAAGGGGCTACCTGGTTCTCTCGGTGGGTTCGAGGTGGTGGTACGTACCGGCCGGCCGCACGGGTCAGAGCGTCACGCGCACGCGCAAGCGGCGCAGCCACGCGTCGAGTTGGAGGACCTGTTCGACGTCCGCACGTCCGAGCCATCCGCCGCGGTCCAGCAACCGGGGGTTCTCCGCGTACGAGACCGCCGCGGACCGGTCCAGCAGGGGGAGCACCGGTGCCGCCGAGTCGTCGAGCAGGGCCCGCAGCCGGGCGGTCAGCGCCGACTTGTAGGTCTTGTCGTAGGTGATCGGATAGGGCACCTTGGCCCGGGTGAGGACCGAACGCGGCACCAGGTCCGTGCCCACCGCGCGCAGCAGGCTCTTCTCCCGTCCGTCGAACGACTTCAGCTCGGCCGGCACGTTGTAGAGGAAGGAGAGCAGGCGGTGATCCGCGAAGGGGAACCGGACCTGCAACCCCGCGGCGGTACCGAGCCGTTCGGAGTGGTACACGGTCTGTTCCAGGAGGCGGGTGACGGTGAGGTAGTCCACCTGTCTCGCCAGCCGCTCGATACGCGAGGCGCCGGGACGGTGCGGGACCTCGGCGAGAGCCTCGCGGTACAGCCGGTCCACGTGGCCGGAGACATCGATCTCCTGAAGGAGGTCCTGCCGGAAGAGGCCGGTGCCGAGCCCATGGGGCATGCCGAACGCGCGCGCCCGCTCGACCCAGGGGAACGAAGTGAGCACACGGTCCGCGTCGATCTTCCCGCCCAGCCCGCCGAACAACGCGTCGGCCGCCTCACCGCTGAGCGCCACGGGTGTCCGCCGGGCGACCCGGAGACTGAACAGGTACGGGCTGGAGTTCTTGTCCCCGAACGGAGTCGGGTGGTCCTTGGCGGCCAGGGCGGCGGCCAGCAGGGACGGTTCCGTCAACTCATCGGGGTACACGGTGACTTCTTCGTGCTCGCAGCCCCAGAACTCGACCACTTCCTGTGCGTACGGCCTGTCCGGGACCGCCGCGGCGGACCGGCCGAACGCGACCGTGAAGGTACGCGGCGCACGGCCGGTGTGCTCCGCCACCAGTCCGGTCAGCACGCTGGAGTCGAGGCCGCCCGAGAGCAGCACCGCGGGTTCGGCGTCGTCCCGCACCTCCCGGGCGACGGCGTCGTCCAGTAGGTCCCGCACGTGCTTGACCGTGTCTTCCAGGCCGAGGTCGTGCGGCTGAGCCTGCAACGACCAGTAGCGCCGCTGTTCCTGACGGCCTGCCGTACAGCGCACGACGCATCCGGGGACGACCTCGCGGAATCCCCGCAGGGCTCCGTGGCCCTGGCCTCGGAGCTGGGTCAGCAGAGCGCACAGCCCGTCGGCGTCCAGTTCGGCCTCGACCAACGGGTGAGCGGCCAAGGAAGCGACTTCGGAGGCGAACACGACACCACCGGCGGTCGGCACATAGCCGAGCGGCTTGATGCCCAGGCGGTCCCGGCCCAGCACGAGTTCCCCGGTACGGCCGTCCCATACCGCGAACGCGAAGGCGCCCTCCAGCCGTTCCGCGGCCGCGAGTCCCCACCGCAGGTAGGCGTTCAGTACGGCCTCGGCCTCCGGACATCCGCCGCCGAAGGGGCGTTCGGCACCGGTGGCGGCCCTCAGGTCCGTCAGGTTGTGCACGTATCCGTCGCAGACCGCCACGATCGGCCGCCCGTCGCGTTCTGCCGTGGCGGGGCCTCGTCCGGCACGCTGCGAGGAGCCCTTCCGCTGGGCGATCATGGCGTGTTCGCCCAGCCACTTGTCCTTTCCTCCCGCGCCGCGGGCGGCTGCTCCGGACATGAGGACGGCAGCGGGTGGGCCTTCGACGCGCAGGCTGCGTTCGGTGTCGGACCAGCCGAATATTCCAGACATGTTTTCCTCAGAGCTCCGGTGGGGGAGCCGTGTCGGGGACGGGAAGGTCAGCTCGCGGCACGCCGGTTACGGAGCGCGGTACGCGTCCGCCTTGCCCGGACGGCGTCCTCCTGACCGGCGGCCGGCAGCGGGCGCTCGGTCCGGCGGGCGAGGTGGCGGGCCAGTGCGGCGATCGTCGGGTGCTGGAAGAGGGTCACCAGGCTGATCTCCTCGACGGCCAGCTCGTTGAGCCGGGAACGCACGGCGGCCAGCATGGACGAACTGCCGCCGGCGTCGAAGAAGTTGTCGTGGACCCCTATGTCGTCCACACCCAGGACATCCAGCCAGATGGACACCAGCTGTGCTTCCAGGCCGTCGCGCGCCGGTGCCGCTGTCGTGCGCCGGGTCCGGGTATGGGTGTCGGGTGCGGGGAGGGCCGCCCGGTCCAGCTTGCCGCTGGCGGTGAGCGGCATCTCCGTCACCGCGACCAGGGTTTCCGGCACCAGATGGGCCGACAGACGCTCGGCCAGGTGTGCGCGCAGGTCGTCGGGGACGGTGCCGTCGCCCGTGACGACGTATCCGGTCAGCCGCTGGGTGCCGTCGGGGCCGGGCCGGGCGGCGGCGGCCGCCTGAAGGATCCCGGGGTGGGCCTCCAGGGCGGCCTCCACCTGGCGCGGCTCGACGCGGTAGCCGTTCACCTTGAGCTGGTCGTCCAGCCGGCCCAGCACTTCCACGGCCCCGTCCTCGCGCAGCCGGGCCCGGTCACCGGTGCGGTGCATCCTGGCGCCGGGGCCGGGCGCGAAGGGGTCGTGGACGAACCGTTCCGCGGTCTGGTCGGGGCGGCCCAGGTATCCCTGCGCGAGTCCTGCGCCGCCGATGTAGAGCTCGCCCGTTCCACCGGGCGGTACCGGTCGCAGATCCGCCGAGAGGACATACGCCCGGACACCCGGGAGGGGACGGCCGACCGGCACCAGCGGTGCGTCGAAGTCCTTCTCGACCTCGTGGACCAGGGAAGTGATCACCGTCTCGGTCAGGCCGTAGGCGTTCATCAGGCGCACCCCCGTCCACCGGCTCCAGGTGGCCACGGCATCCGCGCTGACCCTCTCGCTGCCGACGACGAGCAGGCGCAGCGAGGGGACGGGAAACGGCTCCGCCGGGTCGAGCGCCGCACTCCAGCGCTGCCAGTAGCCGGACGGGAGGTTGGCCACCGTCACTCCACCGCGGTCCAGACAGCTCGTCAGGTCCGCGGGTGACGGCGGGTCAGGACAGAGGACGACGCACCCGCCGGCGACGAGAGTCGGAAAGATCTCCTCCGCTGCCACGTCGAAGCCGATGCTCGCGAACTGCAGTACCCGGTCCCCGGGCCGGAGTTCCAGCACGCTCGCCATGGCCCTGGCGTGACCGGCCAGCGCGGCATGCGATACCGCGACGCCTTTCGGCTCGCCGGTCGAGCCCGAGGTGAAGATGACATAGGCGGTGTCCTCCGGGCGGACCCGCGGCGGCGTGAAGCCGGTTGCGCACCCCTCACCGAGGTCCTTGGGGCACAGGCGAACGACCGTTGCCGCGCTCGCGGGCAGCCGGACGCCACCCTCCTCGACAGTCACCAGGACACGGCTGCCCGCCTGTGCCAGCAGACGGGCCGACTGCTCGCCGGAATTGCGCGGATCGAGAGGCAGATAGGCGGCCCCCGCCCGGAGCACCCCCAGCAGAGCCGGCACCAGTTCGATGCCTCGTGGCATCGCGACACCGACAGTGTCGCCGGGGGCCACCCCCGCCGCGGTCAGCCGGTGCGCGACCGCGTCGGCCCGGACGTCGAGTTCCGCGTAACTCAGCGTGGTTCCCGAGGAGTCGACAGCGACAGCGTCCGGACTGATGGCCATCCGCTGAGCTATATCAGGCAAAAAGGACATGGCTTTCTCTCTGTTCGGGGCATTCGCTTCGGAACCTGGGGCGGCGCCCGTGTTCGCGCAGGCCAGAGCCTCAGGGGAGGTGATCTCCAACCGGTCAACGTCCGATAAACGCACGTGCGCGATTGCCCTCCGGGAATCGGGAATGGTGAGGGGCATGACAGTCGATGTGGTGATCGTGGGGAACGGCGTGCTGGGCTTGTCGGTTGCCGTGGAAACGGCGTCGAAGGATCGAGCCCTGCGCATTGCCGTGGTCGGCCCGGAGACGCGCCCCGGGGCCGCTTCCGTGGCGGCCGGAGCGATGCTCAACTGCTTTGCCGAGGTCACGGGGCGTACCGATGAACATCCCGCGTTCCGGGCGAAGTTCGCGCTGGCGCGCGACGCGGCTCGCCTGTGGCCGGGCTGGCTGGAGCAACTCGCGGAGACGGCGCGGCACGCGGCGGTTCCGGTCGGGAGCACCCGGGGGACGCTGGTCGTGCTGGGGGCGCGCTCCACGGGTGACGGCGTGGGCAGCATGCGGGCGATCCGGGCGGCCGCCGAGGAGCACGGCGAGCCGTTCCAGGACGTGGACCCCTACGGCATCGGCTTCTTGGAGCCGGAGGCGGGTGACCAGCCCGTGGACGCGCTGTACTTGGAGAACGAGGGGGCGCTCGACGCCCGGCGCGTGATCGCGGCCCTGGACGCCGCCGCGTCCGGGCTCGGCGTCACACGCGTCGCCGGTGAGGTGGCATCCCTGGTGACGGCCAAGGACGCGGTGACCGGAGTGCGGCTGTCCTCCGGAGCGACGCTCCCCGCGGGAGCCGTTGTCCTGGCGGCGGGCGCGGCGACCGGGCGCCTGATCGGGCAACTGCCCGTGGGAACGGTGCAGCCGGTGCTGAACGGTACGGGCCTCGCCCTGGAGACCCGGCGTGTGCGGGGCGAGGCCGTGCCGTACGTCGTGCGCACGCCCACCCTCGCGGGCGGCTGCGGGCTGCACGTGGTGCCGCTCGGGGACGGGGTCGAGTATCTGGGCGCGACCAACCACGTGCGCGTCGACGTGCCTGACGGACCACGGCTGGGCATGGTCCAGGCGCTGTTGTCCGGCTGCGTCGCGCAGTTCGACCGGAACATCGCGTTCTCGGCCGTACGGCGCTGGCACTACGGCCTGCGGCCCGTCACGCTGGACACCTTCCCGCTCCTGGGCCGCGCGCCGGTGCCGGGCCTGTTCTTCGCGACGGGGACCTACCGGGACGGCTTCCACGGCGCCCCGGCCATCGCCCGCCACCTGGCCGGGCTCCTGACCGGCGGCGCCACCCCTGAGAATGATCCGTGCGCGGTCTTCACGCCCGGCCGGAAACCCATCGAGACGATGACGGTGGACGACGCGGGGGAGCGCTTCGCCGAGATGGCGCTCCTCGTCGCCGTGGAGCGCGGCATGCGGCTGCCGTACATCTTCGACACGGAGCCGATCGCCGCGGCGTGCCGGCAGTTGGCGCGCGAGTGCGTGGAGCGGCTGGGCGTCCCGGTCGCGCTGGCACCGGAGGTCCTCGACGCCGTGTCCGAGGCCGGCGCGGACCGGGTCCGGCAAGTGGCCGGCTATCTCGGAGCCGTGGCCGCCCGTCCCTCATAGAGTCGCGCGCATGATTTCCAGCGGGTGCCAGGCCCTTCGTCCTGTGCCGTGGAGGATCTGCTGGCGGCAGGAGGTGCCGGTGGCCACGATGACGGTGTCGTCGGGTTGGGCCCGGATCGCCGGGAAGAGCCGGTCCGCTCCTACGGCCATGGACAGTTCGTAGTGCTCGGACTCGTAGCCGAAGGAGCCCGCCATGCCGCAGCAGCCGGTGTCCGGTTCGATGACCTCGGCGCCGGGGACGGTTTTGAGCAGGGCGACGGTGGCCGCGGTGCCGACCTCGGCTTTCTGGTGGCAGTGGCCGTGGTAGAGGAGTCGCCGGCCGGCGGGCCAGGTGTCGGGGCGTGGCCGGAGGCGGCCGTCGGCGGTTGCTCCGAGGAGCAGTTCCTCGACCTGGCGGACCCGCCCGGCGAGGTCCTCGACGACGGGATTGCCGGGGTGCAGGGCCTGGTGCTCGTCGCGCAGGGTCATCAGACAGGAGGGTTCGCAGCCGACGACGGGCGAGCCGGGTGGTGAGGCGGCGGCGATGCGGTGGGCGAGAGCGAGGGAGTGCTTCCTGGCATCGTCGACCAGGCCTTTGGAGAGCGCGGCGCGGCCGCAGCAGCCGCCGTGTTCCAGGCGGACCGTCCAGCCGCAGTGTTCCAGCAGTTCGACGGCCGCGCGGCCGATGCCAGGTTCGGTGTAGGTGGTGAACGAGTCGGCGAGAAAGGTGAGTTGGCCCTGGGGTGCGGACCGCGCCGTGGGGGTGCGCCGACGGGACCAGCGTACGAGGTTGCCACGGGCGAAGACGGGCAGCGGCCGGTGCGGGGTGATGCCCAGGGCGTGGTCGAGCAGGGTGCGCAGCAGGGGGATCCGGCCGGGGAGGTTGGACAGGGGAGCGGTGGCGGAGCCGAGCCGGTTGAGGGTACGTGCGTCGGCGAAGAGGCGGGAACGGGCCGGGATGCCGTGCAGGTCGTGGTGGTGGGAGAGGGCCTCGGCCTTGAGGGTGGCCATGTCGACGCCGAGGGGGCATTCGCTCTTGCACGCCTTGCACATCAGGCACAGGTCGAGGACCTCGTGGAGCTGTTCGTCGCCCAGGGCGCGCCGGGGGTCGGGGGAGGAGAGCGCTTTGACCAGGGCGCCGGCGCGGCCGCGCGTGGAGTGCTGTTCCTCGCGGGTGGCCATGTAGGACGGGCACATGGTGCCGGTGTCCGTCTTGCGGCAGGCACCGATGTTCATGCAGCGGTCGGCGGCGCCGCGCATGCCGTCGACGACGGGGAAGGAGAGCCGGGTGCGCAGCGGTGGGGCGGGGACGAGCGCGGCGTCGCGCAGGTGGGCGGTCATGGCGGGGGCGTTGACGATCTTGCCGGGGTTGAGCCGGTTGTCGGGGTCGAAGAGGCGTTTGACCTGGCGCATGGCCTCGTAGAGACGGGGGCCGAAGATCTCCCGGTTGAACTCGCTGCGGGCCAGACCGTCCCCGTGCTCGCTGGAGTTGACGCCGCCGTATTCGGTGACCAGGTCCTTGATCTCCTCGGCGACGGCGCGCATGGTGCGGACCTGTGCGGGGTCGGTGAGGTCGATGAAGGGCCGGATGTGCAGGCAGCCGACGGAGCAGTGTCCGTAGAAGCCGGCGGCCAGGCCGTGCCGGTCGAGGGCGGCACGGAAGCGGCGGGTGTAGGCGGCGAGGTGGGAGGGGTGGACGGCGGTGTCCTCGACGAAGGCCAGAGGCCGTCGAGTGCCTTCTCCGGCGCTCATCAGCAGGCCGAGTCCGGCTTTGCGGACCTTGAGGAGTGCGGCCTGCCGGTCGGGGGTCGTGGCGTGCAGGGTGTGGTAGCCGTGGCCGTGGCGGGCCCACAGGGCGGTCAGTTCGTCGAGGCGGGTGCACAGTTCGTGCTCGTCGTCGCCGGTGAAGGCGACGAAGAGCAGGGCGCCGGGGTCGCCCTCGAGCAGGGTGCCCAGCGCGGCGTATTCGATCCTCTGCCGGGAGAGTTCGAGGATGGTGCGGTCCAGGAGCTCGACGGTGGCGGGGTCGCAGGCCAGGGCGTCCTCGGTGGCCTCGACCGCGGCGTCGACGGAGGTGAAGTGCCCGACCGCGATGGCGGTCCGGGCGGGGGCGGGTACGAGGCCGACTTCGGCGCGGGTGGTGAGGGCGAGGGTGCCCTCGGAGCCGACGACGAGCCGGGCGAGGTCGAAACGAGCGTCGCCCGCGAGCCGGTCGAGCCGGTAGCCGCAGGCGCGCCGCCAGAAGGCGGGGAAATCCTCGGCGATCGCCCGTGAGTTGGCGGTGAGGATGTGCGGGAGGTCGCGGTGGATGCGGCCGTCGAGAGTCGGCAGGGCGGCGCGGCGGGCGCGTTCGGCCTCGGTGACGGGGGCGAGGCGGGTGCGGGTCGCGTCGGAGAGCACGACGTCCAGGGCGCGGACGTGGTCGATGGTCATGCCGTGACGCAGGGAGCCGCTGCCGGCGGAGTTGTTGCCGATCATGCCGCCGATCGTGGCCCGGTTGCTGGTGGAGGTGTCGGGCCCGAACACCAGGCCATGGGCGGCGGCGGCCCGGTTGAGCTGGTCCTGGACGACTCCGGGTTCCACCACGGCGGTGCGGGCCTCGGGGTCGAGCGCGACGATGCGGTGCATATGGCGGGAGAGGTCGAGGACGAGGCCGTCTCCGACGGTCTGTCCGGCGAGACTGGTGCCCGCGCCGCGGGCCGTGACGGACACGCCGTGCTCGGCGGCCGCGGCGACGGCCGCGCGGACGTCCTCGGCGTGGCGGGGGAAGGCGACGCCGAGCGGGGTGATGGCGTACATGCTGGCGTCGCGGGAGTACAGATGACGGGTGTATTCGTCGAAGCGGGCCTCGCCGTCGAGGTCGCGGCGGAGCCGGCGGACGAGGCCGCCGGCCGTGCTGCTGCCGGGAGTTGAGGGCACAGGAGTCTCCGTTCAGGGGGCGCGGAGCAGGTCGAGAGCGGCGTCGAGTCCGCGCGGGTCGAGGGGGACGCCGGCGAGCTGGAGCCCCATCTGCACGCCTGCGAGGGTGCCGGCGAGCGTCAGGTCGCCGATCAGGCCGAGGTGTCCGATGCGCAGGACGCGCCCGGCGAGCCGGCCCAGCCCCGCGCCCAGGGACATCCCGAAGCGCTCCAGGATGACGGCGCGTACGTGATCGGCGTCGTGACCGTCGGGCAGGACGACGGCGGTGAGGGTGGCGGAATGCTCGCGCTCGTCGGCGCACAGCACCTCGAGTCCCCAGCCGCGTACGGCGGCCCGGGTGGCGGCGCCGTGCCGGGCATGCCGGGCGAAGACCTGCGGCAGGCCCTCGGCGTGCAGCAGGCGCAGGGCCTCCTCGAGCCCGTAGAGCAGGTTGGTGGCGGGGGTGCTGGGGAAGCGGCCGTGCCGGTTGGCCTCGATGACGGGGCGCCAGTCCCAGTAGGACCTGGGCAGCCGGGCGGCGCGGCCGGCGTCGAGTGCCTTGCCGCTGACGGCGTTGAAGCCCAGTCCGGGCGGGAGCATGAGGCCCTTCTGCGAGCCTGCCACCGTGACGTCGACGCCCCAGGCGTCGTGGCGGTAGTCGATCGAGGCGAGCGAGGAGACGACGTCGACGAGCAGCAGCGCCGGGTGACCGGCGGCGTCGACGGCCTGCCGGATCTCGGGGATGCGACTGGTGACGCCGGTGGAGGTCTCGTTGTGCACGACGCACACCGCCTTGATCAACCGGCCGCTGTCGGCGTCGAGTTCGCGGTGTACGGCCTCCGGGTCGGCACCGTGGCGCCAGTCGCCGGGCAGGAAGACGACGTCGAGGCCGAGGGAGCGGGCCATCCGCTGCCAGAGGGTAGCGAAGTGGCCGGTCTCGCAGAAGAGCACCCGGTCGCCGGGACCGAGGGTGTTGACCAGGGCGGCCTCCCAGGCGCCGGTGCCGGAGGCGGGGTGGATCACGACGGGGCCGTCGGTGCCGAACACCGGCTTGAGGGCGTCGAGCAGCCTCAGGGTGAGGGCGGCGAACTCGGGGCCCCGGTGGTCGATCGTCGGTGCCGCGATGGCGCGCAGCACCCGGTCGGGGACGTTGGTGGGGCCGGGGATCTGGAGGAAGTGCTGTCCGATGCGGGAGGCCATGACGATCAACTCCCAAGCGGTTGTGCCGTGTTACGGCACGCCGTACCGTGAAGAGGCATGCCGGAGAGTAGGCGCGGAAAGCGGAAGGAGTCAATGGATGCAGAGCGTCCTCAACGCCCTGCGGACCCTGGAGGAGGTCGCCGCCCACCAGCCGGCCGGCGTCGCGGAGCTGGCCAGGACGCTGGGCCTGCCGAAGAGTTCGGTGCAGCGCGCGCTGGTCACCCTGCACGAAGCGGGGTGGATCCGGCCCGCGGGGGAGACGGTCACCCGCTGGGTGGTCACCACCAAGGCCCTGCAGGTGGGCCGGAGCGCCACCGGCGAGCTCGGGCTGCGGGACGTCGCGCTCCCGGTGCTGGAGGAACTGCGCCGGCGCACCGACGAGACCGTCCACCTGACGGTCCCGGAGGGCGGCAGGGTCGTACTGATCGAGCGGCTGGAGACATCCCAACCCGTGCGCATCGTCCTGCCGTTGGGGCAGCAGCTGCCGCTGCACGCCTCCTCGAACGGCAAGGCCGTGCTCGCCGCGAGCCCGCCGGAGACGATCGAGCGCCACCTCGCCGAGGGCCTGCCCCGCTACACCGACACCACGATCATCGACCCGGAACGGCTGCGGGCGGAACTGGCCGTCATCCGGGCGCGGGGCTACGCGACCAACGGCGGCGAGTGGCGCTCGGACGTCTCGGCGGTCGCGGCGGCGGTCGTCGGCGGAGCCGGGCTGCCGGTGGCCGGCATCAGCGTCAACGTCCCCACCAGCCGGATGAGCGAGACCTCGCGCACGGCGTTCGGCGCGCTGGTCGCGGAGGCGGCGCAGACGCTGGGCGCTGCGCTGGCGGACCGCTGAACGCCGGGCGTGGGCGGGGCTCTTGACGCCGGGACACCGGCGGCCCATGCTGCGACTACCGAAATCGCACTTCCGCATAGCGGAATTCTCTGTGGCTGGATCCCCCCTCGGTACCGGAGAAAGCGAGACGCATCCGTGTTCCGACAAGTCCCCGACCCTCTCGGGCACCCCGCCCTCAGCGCATTCCTCGCCTCCCTGCCCCTGCTGGTGCTCCTCACCCTGCTCGGCATCCTGCGCACCGCCTCCCACCGCGCCGCACTCGGCGGCCTGGCCACCGCGGCCCTGATCGCCGCGACCGCCTACCGCATGCCGCTGCCCCAGGTCGTCGACGGCGCGGCCGAAGGAGCGGCCTTCGGGCTGTTCCCCATCGTCTGGATCGTCCTCAACGCCGTCTGGATCAACCGACTGCAGCGCGTCGGAGGCCACTTCGACATCGTGGGCAGGACGTTCTCCTCGCTCTCCGGCGACCCGCGCGTGCAGGCCATCCTCATCGCCTACTGCTTCGGCGCCCTGATCGAGTCTCTCTCCGGCTTCGGCACGCCGATCGCGATCACGTCCTTACTGCTGCTCACCCTCGGCCTGGGACCGCTCAGGGCGGCAGCGGTCGCCACCTTCGCCAACACCGCCCCCGCCGCCTTCGGTTCGGTCGGCAACCCGATCCAGGCACTGGCCAAGGTGACCGCGTACCCCGCGCACGACCTCGGCGCCATGGTCGGCCGGCAGTCCGCCGTCATCGCCGCGCTCGTGCCGTTCGTCCTGCTGCTCATGCTCGACGGCCGCAGGGGCCTGGCGGAGGCATGGCCCGCGGCGCTGACCGCCGGAGCGGGCTTCGGCGCGGGACAGTTCCTGTGCTCGAACTACTTCGCCTACCAACTCACCGACGTTGTCGCGGCGTTGACCTCGACGGCTGCCCTGGTCGTGCTCCTTCGGGTCTGGAAGCCACGGAGTCCGCAGAGCCACCGCGCGGCGGTTCCGGTGGCAGCCGTGACAGCCGGATCGCCGACCGGGGACGCCGGGGAAGCGGCCGCGACGGCGAGCGAGGTACCGGAACGCCCCGACCGCCCCTCGGAGATCCTCCGGGCCTTCTCCCCGTACGCACTCCTGATCGCCCTGTTCGCCCTGACCTCGTACCACGGCCCCGTACAGCGCTTCATCGAGTCCCGGGACGTGGCCTTCTCCTGGCCCGGCCTCGACGTCCTCGGCACCGACGGCCGCCCGGTCACCGTCACCGTCTTCGACTTCGGCTGGCTCGGCGCCTCCGGCACCGTGCTGCTGATCGCCGGAGTCCTCACCGCCGCCATCCTGCGCGTACCGGCCCGCCGGGCGGTGCGCTGCTACCTGCAGACCCTGCACGGGCTGCGCCGGGCCGCGCTCACCATCGCCTGCGTGCTCGCCCTGTCCTACGTCATGAACCTCTCGGGCATGGCCGTCTCCCTGGGCACCTGGCTGGCCGGCCTCGGCCGCGCGTTCGCCTTGCTCTCCGGCTTCCTCGGCTGGTTCGGCGTGGCCCTGACCGGTTCGGACACCTCCTCCAACGCCCTGTTCGGCGCCATGCAGGTCTCCGCCGCCCGGCAGGCGGGCCTGTCCCCTCTGCTCATGGCCGCCACCAACAGCACCGGCGGCGTCCAGGGCAAGGCCGCCGCCATGCAGAACCTGGTGATCGCCGCCAGTGCGCTGGGCATCTCCGGCCGCGAGGGCGAGATCCTCCGCAAAGTGATCGGCTGGAGCCTTGGCGTGCTGGCCGCGCTGTGCCTGCTCGCGTGGCTGCAGTCCACGTCGGTCCTGGGCTGGACCGTGCCGGGTGGGTGAACAGCCACCCGGCACCGTTGAGGTCTCGGTCTCCGATCCCGGGCTCGGGCGGGATCGTCGCTGAACTACCGCCCGGCGGTGACCGGTTGCCGCGGCGCGGGAGCCGCCAGATTCACCGCGCCGTCCGGCACCGGCACCGCCGCGAAGATCCGGTCCTGCTCTGCCTGCAACTCCCGCTTGCGCTCGGGCGAGGTCGTGGGCAGCCGCTCCTCCTCGTACAGCTTGTGCGTGACCTCCTGCGCGTGCTTGCTCTCCGGGGTGTGGAACTGCACCTCGAAGACCTGGCCGGAACGCGGCGCACGCCAGACCGAATTGATCCCCTTGTACCCCTTTTCCCGGCCCCAGGTGTTGGACCACTTCCGGCTGTCGTTCCGCCAGCCGGCGAACGCGGACGTGGCGACCGCCACGCCGTGGGTGTAGCGCGCATCCGGCCACTGGAGGGTGTAGTGGACCGAGTCGTTGATGGCCGCCAAGGCCTGATCGACGCTCTGCCCCTGTTCCTTCATCGCGGTGGCGACCTTGCGCTTGAGGGAGTCCGGGGACTTCAACCGGTGGTCGAATCCTATGAGTTGCGCATGGCTGAGCCGGGCGGCGGCCCGCACCTGCGGACTGATCGAACGCTCGGCCTTGGCGGCGTGGACGGCGAACTCGTCGACTTTCCTGTTGTCGGCGGCATTGAGGTCGAGCCCGTCCTTGTGCCACCCGCTGTCGTCCTGAATGCGAACGAGCCGGCTCCGCCCGTCTCCCTGCGCGGCGGCGTACGCGGAGTGCACCCCGCCCATGCCGAGTGCGGTGGCCAGCGCCGCGGCGGTGGCGGCGCGGGTGACGGTGTTCCTGATGCTCATTGACGTATGGTCGCCTCTCCGTGAGTCCGACGAGAATCAACCACATGCCTGTGCCGAACCGATGGATTCACGCCGCGGACCGGACCGGCGCAGCCGGTCGACGCCTCGCGCGACAGGTCAGCCGGTCGCTTCGCGCAGTGCGGTCTCCAGCCGGTCGCGGGCCTCGTCGGCCGCCGTGTGAAGCGGCCCTGCTATCTGCGGCAGGGGGAGGCGGTGTGTCCACCGTCGTGTAGCTGTCGGCCGGATAGGTGCTGATCGTTCGCGCGACGGCGGACGTGTTCCTCGACTCGTTCGGCAACCCGAACACGGTCCGGAACTATGGGATCGGGGTGGGCAAGACTGCCGAACGGCTCGGCGAGGTCCTGGAACTGCTGTGGGGCAGCTCCGCGGTGAACACCTGGAACCCCCGGCGTGCGCCGGTGCTCTCGTGGCTGGGCTGGTGCGATGAGCGCGGGCGGATTGCCTGCCGTACGCCCCTTCGTTGCGCTGGGGCGTGGCTACAACTCACCTGCGTGCATGCGACGTTCCCGACAGGGTTTGCATGCGTTGATCCCTCAAGTGTGGGCCCGCGGCTGTACTTCCAGCGCGTTCCCGAAGGCAAGGTCGTCAAGAACCGGCTGCATCTTGACGTGCGGGTCGGTATCGGGCTCGTGGGTGAAGAGCGCCTGGCATCGAGGGCAACGAGTTCTGTCTCGACTGAGTGGCCGCGAACGTGGCACCTTCGCGGGTCGCCGACCGCGTCAACGTCGACCGGCTGAGGGCGATCCGGACGCCGCTGGGTACCCTGCTGCTGATCCGCCGGCCCACTGACACCCGACGAGGCCTGTGGCAGTCCGAGGAAGGTCCGGCCTGGCCGATGCGGGCGAGGCCGATCCGGCCACGGTGATCGCGGAGGCGGCGGTGTTCAGCGCGGAGTGACCCAGCGCGGCGTCCAGGTCCTGGGGGCGTCGTGGTCGGCCGCTGTGGCGGCGAGGTGGGCGCGGAGGGTGGCCAGCGCCGGGTGGGGATTGTCGCGGTGCCAGAGGAGCGAGTGCGGGTAGACGGACGTCGGGTCGGTCACCGGGATGCGGCGCAGGTCGTGGCCGGCGGGCCAGATGAGGCGGGTGTGCTCGCCCATGAAGGTGGCCAGGGCCGGGGTGTCGGCGATGGTGTCGAGGAGGGCATCGGAGCCGAAGTTGGGGCCGGTCGCCTCGATGGTGAGGCCGAACTCGGCGACGAGGTCGTCGTAGTAGGCGGTCCACTCGGTGCCGGGGACGACACCGGGCATCCAGATGCGGTGCCCGGCGAGCTGAGCGACGGTCACCGACCGGGCGCCCGCCAGCGCGTGGGCGGGACCGGTGAGGAGCTGGAGCGGCTCGTCGAGCACCCGGACGGATTCGATGTCCTCGGGAAGGGGTCGGCCGGGCATGGCGACGGCGCGGAAGGACGCGTCGATCGCACCGGATCGGATGGCGGCGACGGCCGTCTCGATGTCGAACAACATCAGCACGTCGAGGTCGATTTCGGGGTGCGCGTGGTGGAAGCCGCGCATCAGGCCCGACTGCGCGCTGCGCGAGGTGAGCACGTCGACGCGCAACGGACGATGGCCGGTGCGCACGGAGGCGACGGCGCGTTCGGCGATGCGCAGCAACTCGCGGGCGTGGGGCAGGAACGCCTGCCCGTCGATGGTGAGCTCGGCGCCACGCGGCGTACGGGTGAACAGCCGCACACCAAGGTTGCCCTCCAGCGTGGCGATGCGTTTGGAGACGGCCTGCTGGGTGACCGACAGGTCGGCGGCGGCCTTCTGGAACTGGCCCGCTTCCGCGACGGCGACGAAGGTACGTACGGCTTCGAGATCCACGCCGACCCACCTTAGTGAACAACGGATCGTTGTGAAGAGCAGGCAGGGCAGTTGTTTGACCTGCCGCTGTGCCGCCCACTTAGCTCTCACTGGTCAACGTTGGTTTGTTCGGGTGGGACATCGAGGGGGCGTGCCAAGCATGGTGGGCAGGAGACCGTTGGGCCGGCAGTTCGGCTGGCTGTGGGCGGCATATGCGGTGAGCGCGTATGGGTCCGGGCTGGGGTTCGGGGCGTTGCCGCTCATCGCCGTGCTGGTGTCGCATGCCGGCCCCGCTGAGGTGTCCGCGCTGTCCGCGGTGGGGCCTGCGGTGGGCGCGCTGATCGCGGTGCCACTCGCGCCGTGGGTGGAGTTCCGGCGCAAGCGCCCGGTCATGATCGCGATGGACCTGACCCGGTTCGCGGCCATGGCGACAATCCCGGTCGCGTACGCCTTCGGCTGGCTCAGCTTCGTCCAGCTGCTCGTGGTCTCGGCCGTGGTCGCCGCGGCCAAGATCGCGTTCAACGCGGCCAGCGGCGCCTACCTCAAGGCCCTCGTCCGGCCGGACGACCTGCTCGTGGCCAACGCACGGTTCGAGTCCACGAACTGGAGCTCCATCGCGGTCGGGCCACCGCTGGGCGGGGCGGCGATCGGACTGTTCGGGCCGGTCACCACCGTGGTGGCCGACGCGTTCAGCTACCTGCTCTCCGCACTGGGCATCACCGCGATCCACGGCCGAGAGGAAGCGCCGCAACCAACCGGCAAAAGCCCGGTACGGGCGGGCGCATTGCTCGACGGCTGGCGACACATCATGGGCGATCCCGGCTTGCGGGCGCTCTACCTCAACCAAGTACTCGTCGGCGGCCTGATCATGGCCACCGAGCCGCTGCTGGCCGTGCTCCTCCTGCGCCAGCTCGAGTTCCCACCCTGGCAGTACGGCCTCGCCTTCGCCGCCCCTTGTCTCGGCGGACTCATCGGCTCCCGGCTGGCCCCTCGTGTCGTGGCCCGCTACGGCCGGCACCGGGTCTTCCGGACCGTCGGCACCCTGCGCGCCGTCTGGCTGATCGGCCTGGTCTTCGTCCGTCCCGGCATCGTCGGCCTCGTCACCGTGATGGCTGTCGAGCTGGCGATCATCATCAACATGAGCCTGTACACCCCGGTGCTCGCCACCTACCGGCTCGAACACACGCCTGATCACCTCGTCGCCCGCACCCTGTCGGCCTGGTCGATCGGCCAGCAGGCGTCCATCGCCGTCCTCACCGCGCTCGGCGGGCTGCTCGCCAATGTCACCGGCCCACGCACCGCTCTCACGGCCGCGGGACTGCTCATCCTGGCCACCCCGCTCCTGCTTCCCCGCCGCGACCAGATGTCGCAGCACGAGCCGGAACCGTCCCGTAGCCACGCATGACGCACCGCTGAAGCCCGCGGGCCGCAGCTGATCCGCCGACGCATGTCCACATCGACCAGACGCACCACCAGCAAGGAGAACACCCGCATGAGCACTGCCCCCGCGCTCGACCCCGCGCACACCGCTCTTCTTGTCATGGACTACCAGCCCGCGATCCTGGCCGGTCTACCCGACGGCGAGGACTGCGAAGCCCTGCTCGGCCGCGTGGAAGGGGCCATCGCCGACGTTCGCGCAAAGGGCGGCACCATCGCCTACGTACGCGTCGGTTTCACCGAGGCCGACTGGGACGCGATCCCGGCCGTCAACAAGTCCTTCGCCCCGCTGGCCGAACACCGTGTCATGCACCACGAGGACCCTGCCGCGGCCATCCACGAGCGCCTGGCTCCCCAGGACGGCGACATCGTCGTGCGCAAGATCCGCTACGGCGGCATGTACACCACCGACCTCGACCGGCAGCTGCGCGAGCGCGGCATCACCACTCTGGTCGTCTCCGGCATCAGCACCAGCGGCGTCGTCCTGTCCACCGTCATCGACGCGGCCGACCGCGACTACGAGCTCTACGTCCTGTCCGACGGCGTCGCCGACCCGGACACCGAAGTCCACGACGTCCTGCTTCACAAAGTCCTCCCTTCACGGGCCCACATCGTCGACACCGCCGAGCTGCACGCCCTGCTCCGGGCTGACTGACTCGAGCCATGAGGTGGTCCCACCCACAGCCGCCGCACCCACCAGTACGCGGCCGGGGCCCGAAGAGGGGGCTCCGCCACCGGAGCATCCCGCACACCATGTAGCAACGCGGTTGTGCCCGGTCCGTTGGAACGGACCGGGGCACAACCATCACTCTTCTCTGGTCAGTTGACGTTGATCGTGGCGCTCCACTTCTGGATCAGGTTCGAACAGAAGTGGCCGGGGTCGGGCACGCAGCGCTTGAAGGACGTGACCTGCGTGGTGCCGGTGGCGGTTGCCTGGAAGGAGGCGGTGACGCTGCCGTTGCCCAGCGGCGCCGACTCGATCGGGTTGAGCACGTCCGTGCTGGCCGACGTGGGCGTGGACCACGTCCACGTCATTCCGTTCGTGCTGGAACCCGTCAGCTGGACCGTGACCACGTCCCCGCTGTGCACCGACACCGTGGTGTTGCTGTCGGTGTTCGTCAGCACGATCGTGTCGGTCGCGGAGGCCGTGCTCGCGAACGACGTGGGTGCGGAGACGGCCATGGCGGTCAGGGCCATCCCTACGGCGAGGGGAGCGGCCAGAGTCTTGATGCGCATCATCATCACCTCATGAAACCGAGCGGATAAATAACAGCACTCGTCTACACGTTCGATGTTGCGTTTGGTGCCCGGACTGCCTCCAGGCCGCTCGGATTACGCCACCAGCCTTTTGCCGACGTCCAGTTGGGGCAATCGCACGTGATACGTGGCGAACCCGGCGCCCCTGCGGCAGGGGGAGGCTCGGCAGCCACCCGAGCATTCCCCGGCGGTCAACTGGAATGACACCGCCCATGACCCTCTCCGTCAGGTGTACGCGGAGACAGGCGAGTTCGAGCCGCCCGAGAATTGGCCGAGACACTCCGCAGGCCGCGACCGCCCGCTACCGGAAGTACTCCTCGGAGGGACGTCTTCGGCACCTGATCACGCTGAGGAGGCGGAGGCAGTGCAGAGCGCGCGGACTCCGCCCGGCCGGCGCACGCCTGGGGCGGACACCGGCGTCGGCGACCCGGCGAACCAGCCGGTGTTCACCCGGGGCATCAACTGAAACCTGGTGGGATCGCCCTGACCGCCGGGCCGATCGTCCGGGCCGAGATCAGGATTGGCTCGTGGCGCGCCCCGAGTCCATTGCCCGGGCGGCGTCTTGGAGGATGTCCCCGATGCGTTCGAGCGTGGCCGCCGTGGCACGGATCCCGGTCTCGTCGCCCTGTTCGACCGGCCGCACGATCAGATCCCGCAGCGGGTCCCAGAGCGGGTCGACGAACGGGTTGTACTTCACGTCATGGATCACCTCGCAGAGCGTGGACAGGAATTCCCCCAGCTCACGAGAGAGCGGAACCCACGTCGTCGATGCGGAGATGCTGTAGCCGTCGTCCACCGTGACGTCGACCGTGATCTCGATCTGATTCCCGGTTCCGGCCGGCGTCACCCGGACGTACCGCTGGTCGGCCGCTCCCTCGATCGTGCCGCCTGCCACGGACCAGGCGTACCGGACCGTGACGCCGGTCGGGATGTTCATCGTCTCCGCGCTGAACGATCCGTCGGCCAGGCCGCATTCGTTGCGGCCGGGTACCACGGTGACGGTGGGCGGTATCCGGATCCGCGCGCAGAAGATCTCCTGGACGCCGGTACGGGTGTCGGTCCAGAACGGGAAGTAACCGGCGGGACTGGCTGCCAGGCCGAAGTAGTCCCCGATGAAGGTGGTCGTGGCGCGCCCGTGGGAGAGCGGTGCGTTCACTGCCGGATCCCAGGGACGGTCGGTGACCGTGACCCGGTAGCCGAAACTCTGCGCCAGGTCCCCGGACGCCGCGGCCTGGACACTGACCAGGTTCTGCGTCGGGGTGGGCCCGAACTCGTAGAACGAGCAGAGCATGGTCCCCACCTCGTTCACCGCCAGCTGCGGATCGAAATCGTGGAGCTTCGGTGCCGAACCGGTCATCAGCTGTCCCGAGGCCGGGCCGTCCCAGGTCGTGCCGCCGTCCGCCGAGCGCCGGAAGCAGATCCGGGCAACGCCTTCGCGGTAGTCGGCCCAGGCCACCGCCACCACGTTCCCGGGGCCCGCGCAGATGGTGGGGATCGTGTCCACGCGGAAGGTGCCGCCGGGCAGTTCGGGAAAGCTGTCGGGTGCCTGCAGGCCGGGGGGTCCGAGCGGCGTGATCTGCGTGGCGACCGGTGCCGGCGCGGAGAAGGAGGCGCCGCCGTCCGTCGACTTCACGAAGTACAGGTCGGTCCCGGTCGCGGCCCCGACCCAGGTGATGTAGACGGCGCCGTCGGGCGCGATCGCGATCTCCGGGGAGAACGAGTTCTGCGCGAGCGCGGTACCGACCGGCTGCCCGCCCACGCCGCCCCATGTACGGCCGTGGTCGACGGACCGCGCGAAGGCGAGGTCCGGGGCATCGTCCCAGGCCGCGTACACGGTGCCGTAGTGCGGGCTCGCCGGGTTGCCGTCGGCGGCGACGGCCTGCTTGTCGTCGTTCTTGCTGGTGTGGATCAGGTTGGGCCGACCCCAGTCGAGGCCGTCCGCGGAGCGGTAGACGGCGATCCCGACCACGTCTCCGGAGGCGTCGGTGCCGGTGCCGGGCAGGAACGGGAGGGCGACGAGATAGGCGGCCCCCTGGTCGTCGATCGCCACGACCGGGTCCGAGATGCCGCCCCAGGCCGGGTCCAGCTCCAACGCGGCGGCCTCGGCCCATGTGCTGCCCGTGTCGGTGGTCAGGTAGGCGGCCAGCGTGAACGCGTAGCGGGCCGGGTCGGTGAACTTCTTCGAAGCACCCACCATCCGGGCGGGATTGTTCGGATCCGCGGTGA
Source organism: Streptomyces sp. SX-6 (assembly GCF_059089585.1). Taxonomy (NCBI): domain Bacteria; kingdom Bacillati; phylum Actinomycetota; class Actinomycetes; order Kitasatosporales; family Streptomycetaceae; genus Streptomyces; species Streptomyces sp. SX-6. The sequence goes on from NZ_JBTHHU010000033.1 coordinate 51,866, forward strand.
GCGAGGACTCGCTACGGTCGTTGGCCGGATTGCCGTCGAAGGTGACCTGGACGTTGGGTCCGACCGAGATGTTCAGCGTCATGTCGGGTGCTCCCACTCGGCTGGTGTGTGCCGGCGGCGACGACACCTCCGATGGGCACGTCATCGAACACGCCGCCACCCGACATTCTCCGTCGCGGCCGTCCGGCTCGCATCCGGCCGCTCCGGCCAGGCGCGGACGCCTTGGCCATGCCCCCGGACTCCGGCAACGTCGCCGACGACAGCGCGACGCCAAGACCCGTCCGACGATCCGCACGCGAACCTGATGGTACGCACCCGGCGCACCACGGTTTGAGTCGTGAGGTCAGTCGACGTCCACGGCTGCCACCACGGCTATGCGGCACCCGTCCGGTGTGACGACCGCGATTCCGTAGTCGTAGATACGGTCAGCGAACCACGGCGAATCCGCTTCGAAACGGAACCAGCTGCAGGCCAGCGCCTGTTGCTCGACTTCGGCCGGTGTGGCGTCCCGCGCGGCGCCACAGAGCCCGGCGATGGACCGCCATGCGGCCAGACGGCCAAAGGCACCGTGGACGCCCGGGCCCCACAGACCGCCGCTCGAAGCGCCTACGAAAAGGATGTGCCAGACCTCGGCAAGCGAACAGGGCGCGGCTTCGAAGCGGTCGTTGTCGTCCATCCCTTCCGGGGGGAATGCGGGTGCCCAGGCCGCGGTCAAGCAACACCGCAGCGCCCCCGACGGGCGGTGTGGGCGGCTGACAAGCAGGGACCGCGATGCGCGAATCGCTGGTTCGTCCTACAAATGCCGCACTCGGATCGATAAGCTCATGGCCCATGGTCTTGCTGAGCGACCCTGCGGTGGTCAACATCCCTGTGGTGGACTGTGGCGAACCTCTTGTAGAGATCGCCGCCGTTTCGGCTGTAACGCTGGACCCGCGGGAACGGGATGAGGCCGGGGAGTACGGGCGGGTCAGGGCCGGGGTGCTCGAACGCCTGCGTTCAGCGTCCGAGAGGCTCCCTGCGGGCATCAGGTTCCTCGTCATCGAGGGCCATCGCAGCCTGAATGAACAAGCGCGCCGGTTCGCGCCGTACGAGGATCGCCTGCGCCTGTCGGGGATCACAGACCCGGCCGAGCGTCGGCGCCAGGCCAGTGCGTTCGTCTCTCCGGTCGAGGTGGCCCCGCACTGCGTCGGCTCTGCCATCGACCTGACGCTCATCGACGCCGATGGCGTCGAGCTGGACATGGGCGGCCCGGTGAACGGGCACCGCACGGGCGATGAAAGGTCGTGCCCACTTGACGCTCCGGGGCTGTCGGAGACCGCTCGCGACAATCGCGCCCTCCTCGCCCGGAGCCTGAGCGCGGAGGGATTCGTCAACTATCCGAGTGAGTGGTGGCATTGGTCCTACGGCGACCGCTACTGGGCGCTCGCGACTGGCGCCCGCGCTGCTGTCTACGGACCGATCTGACGCTCCGGCGGCGACGTTCGCCCACTCGCCGGTCTCGCTCGGCGTTTCGGATGCGGTGGCTTGGAAACGGTGGGACTCGGCACCTGTCTCAACCAGCGTGCATCGGAAGGTGATCGGGCCGACCGTCGGGTCTTCATGACTGGTGGGGAACTCGTCGAGAAACAAGTACGCAAAGGTGCCCCGCGAGGAGGCCTGGGCATCGCCGCACGGCGAGAGACTTCTGCTCTCGAGCCGGCGCCGATCGCCGTTGCAGGGTGACTTGGCCTGTTCGGTGTCCCGGGCGGCCGCGTACCGTGCTGGCGTGGATGACGTAGACCTGCGCCTTGCTGACCTTCGCCGTGACCATACTCGTCTCGAGCGGGCTGTCGACGATGCGCATGCTCTTGACCGTCAACTCCGGCTTCTCCGGCGCCGGCCGGGTCTCCTGCGGCTTTTGCTCCTGGCCGTGGCGGGTTGGTGGGTGCTGCGTGGCATCGCGGTTCTGCTGGCATGACGAAGGCCCCGGCACAGATCATGCTGCGTCGTGGCTGGGGCATGTTCCTGCACTGGCCCCTGAGGTGCCGGTCGGCGCCTGGGCAGCATCTGCCCAGGGGCGGCCGGCCGCCGGTGCGCCTGGGAGGTTCAGCAGGGCCAGCCCATGTCCGTGTACGGCCAGCCGTTCGCGACGCCTTCCAGAGCAGCGACCGTGTACTCCACCATCGGGTCGGGCAGAGCGTTCAACGGCCACCACCGCCACTCCACGCACCGGTCCGGCTCCATCAGCCGCGGCTCGCCGTCCCACTGGTGAACGTGGAAGAACAGCTGCAGCCGCGGCACAGCGTCATCGGCGTCGAGCAGATGCACGGTGTGCACGAGCTCGAGGTCCGGCTCGGCAACGGCGACACCGAGCTCTTCGTAGGCTTCCCGCACAGCGCAGGCCCGTGCGCTCTCCCGCTCCACATGCCCGGCCGGCACATGCCAGATATTCGCCGCGAACAGCGCGTCCGGCGGCCGTAGCCCCAACAGGACGCCGCCTCTTCGTTCGAACAACAAGTGTGCGCCAACGATGTTCGGCACGAACGACATGGTCTCCCTCTCCTCCAGCACGATCGAAGAAACCGTCAACCCCCGGCCGGTCGCCGAAGAGACGGATTTCGAACGCGGCACGCGGAGCGATGATGCCGGAGAGGGGGTCATGTGGCCTCCGTGGGCGAGCGGCTGAGGTGGACGTCGGGGACAACGCTACTGATCAGAGGCCCGTCACTGGCGCGGCCGAGCGAAAGGTGAAACGAAGATTCGACGCTCTCCCGCACGTCAAGTCGTGCCTGGGATCCGGTGGGTGACGGCGTATTCGAGGCCACCCGCGCGAGGTGACTCACCCTTGCGGGGAATTGCGCGGTTCGTGCGCACGATCGCACCTCGGCCTTCCTCTGGCGGCTCATGTTCCGCACCGTCGGTTGACGCCCGCCGGTGCGAGCGAGCAGTCGTGTTGAGCACCGCTGTCGTGCTCGGCGTAGTGGGCATGTAACTCGCCTGTGACGAATGCCACTTGAGGATGGGGAACCCACCGCTTCGTTGCAACGGTGCGGTCAGCCCTGCAGGTCAGATGGCCTCCAGTGGACGAACTCGCCCGATTCGCGAACACGTTCAGTGGTCGATCGTGATCATGGGGTGACTTTTTTCGGGCCCTCATGAGTGAGCGGGCGCACAACTCGACATCGTGGAGAGCGGAGTCAACCGGCTCTGCACCCCTCCGGCCGGGTCGCTCAGGCCCCCGACACGCGACAGGGACACGATGACCAACGACGAGCACCTAGTGGAGCCCTTTGGAGCCCCAGTTCCCGGACGGCCACAGCCGCTGGACGAACCGCTGCTGCTGCCGCTGGACTTCGAGGCGTACTACCTGGGACACCAGGAGTTCTTCCACGCCTTCGCCGAACTCCACCTCGGCAACCGGCACGAGGCCGAGGAGGTGGTCCACAAGGCGTTCCTGGAGGTCCTGGCCGGCTGGGAGGACCTGCTGCAGGAAACGGACCTGGAACAGCGCGCCCTGGCCGTCCTCAGCCGGCGTGTGCGGGAGGAACTCGACCGTGAGGGGCGACCGCCCGCGTTCGTGATATCCGGCCCCATAGCGCAGACCCTGCGTGCGGTCCGCAGCCAGATGGAACTCGCCGACGGCGCCACCGGCCTGTACGAAGCGATCCTCGAGCTGCCCACCCGCCAGTTCACCGTCATCGTGCTCAAGTACCTGCTCGGCTTCCCCACCAACCGCATCGCCCGCTTCATGGGCCTGGACCCGCGCACCGTCGACTACCACGGCCGCCGCGCCAAGGAACGCCTGCGGGTCCGGCTGGGGCTGCCCGCTGACAAACCGAGGAAGAAGTGGGAAGGACAACAGTGACCTCGACCATCGACGAGCTTCTGGCGGATGCCGCAGTGCCGGTTCCCCCGGCGCGCGGCTTCGACGTCGGCGCAGCCTTGCGCCGCTTGGCCGCTGACGCCGCCCAGGCCGCCCCGGGCCCGGACATGCGCCGCGCGGCCCTTGCCCGCCAGCGCCTGCTGGTCGTCGCCCGGCGGATCCTCAATCAGCCTGGCGCGGCCCATCATGTCGACTGCCTTGCCCAGGACCGCCCGGACAGTCCGGATGCCCTCGTCGAGGAGGACAATCTCGACGTCGAGGGCGCGATGGTCTTCGCCTGCCTGCTGTACCTGACGGAGCATCCGGAATCCGCCCAGTTCTGGTGGCAGCTGGCTGCCGGGGCCGGTCACCGCGTGGGCGACTACTGCCTCTACCTCCACCACCTCTCCCTCGGTGAGTCCCGTGAGGCGGCCCACTGGCGTCACCAGGTGGTCCACGCCCCGGTGTCGGCGGGCGACCAGCTGAACGAAGACTTCGTCGAGAGCGTGGAGGGCATAGCCCGCTACGTGCACGACCACGGCTCCCGGGCCTGCTCTCCTCCCGGGAGCCTGGAGATGGAGGTCGACCGGCTCGCCGACGACGGCACCGGCCAGTGCATCATCGTCCGCCGCCCCGACCGGCGCCTGGCCGACCGGCTACGGCACTTCTACCGTCACTGAACCACCCCCGGCACACAGCAAGGAGCCCTCACTGCGACTCCGGTTCCCAGGCCACGCGTCGCACAGGGCTCCTCACACGACATCCCCGAAGAAGGACATCCACCATGCACGATAGCCGCCCGACCCAGCCCCTGCAGCAACTCCGCAAGGCATCACATCACTTGACCCGCCATGTCGCCGACCACGGCGCGACCGCTCTCGGGCACGTTCTGCGTGGCATCTGTTACGGCGCTGGCACCGGTGCGGTCAGTCTGCTCGTCTATTGGCTCCAGAACCGTCGCTGACCTTTGAAATACCGTGCGACTGGCGGTGCTTGCTCTGCTTGCACATCACACAGAGCCGCCACGCCACCGCGCCGAGGAGCGCGGGCGGCGGACGACGTGAGGACCTGGACGCCGTCACACACCTCCAGCATGTCCTGCGTCCGCCACCCGTCGATCTCTACGGCCGTGGCCAGGAGCCGACGGGGAGTGGTCCGACGGACCCGCTGTCCCGGCAGTCCTCCCGGACATCACCGGGCGGCGCCGGCTGGCGTTCAGCACTGTGGCCGCCTGCCGTGATTGGCGCCCTTCATACGAGCCTTCTTTTTCTTGCGGCGCCGTTTCGAGGACATATCGCCCCTCCTCTCGCATGCGCTTTCCACCAATTTAGCCCTCTTGAGGGAGATGCGCCGGTCGAGAGTCAAGCCGGAGCTCAGTTCCCCGCCGCAGTGCGTCAGCTCACCGGCGCGGGCAGGAATCCGTGCCGGTGAGCTGTCCGGTGGACCCCGAGTGCCCGGAGCACTCGGCAACAACAGCTACGCTGCGACGCAGGCTGATCCGACGGGGGTAGTTCAATGCGTTACCTGGTACGTGACCGGATGCTCGCCTTTCACGAGGAGGCGTGGGTCGAGACCGAGCACCGGCAGAAGCTGTTCAGGGTCGACCGGAAGTTCTTCCGGTTCCGCCCGACGTTCCACTTCGTGGACACCGAAGGCCGGCAGGTGGCGGCCATCGTGAAGAAGTTCTTCACTCTCCACCACACGATCCTGATCGAGCAGGACGGCGAGCAGGTGGGATGGATCAGCAAGCGCGCCTTCAACCTCTTCGGCGACCGCTTCAAGGTCGTCCTCCGGGACGGGCGGCGGCTGCGGGTGGACGGCAACTTCTGGGACCGGGAGTTCGACATCCGGCACGAGGGCACCACGCTGGCCCATGTCTCCAGGCGCTGGTTCACCATCCGCGACGCCTACTCGGTCGACGTCTTCGACGATCGGGAGGCACTGTTGCTGATCATTTTCGCGGTCTGTGTGGACCATACCCTCCAGGACGCGAAGGGCGAGAAGTTCACCAATCTCTGATCCTCTGCCTGCCCGTCCTCGCCGCAGAGATTCAGGCCGGACAGTGTCTTTGCGTTGGACTCGTCTGTGCGGGGGTGCTTCCTCGATAGCGGCTGAGGGCTCGTTCGTGCCGTGTTGCAGGGGACGTGGATTGGCGATGGGTACGGCCAGGTGGGGGTCATCTCCGGGCGTGGCCGTAGTAGTTGGTGAGTGGTGTGAGGTCGGGGTCGCCGAATTCGTCCCGTAGGGCATTGAACGCGGTGACCTTGTCGTTTCCGAATCTCTGCACGTAGGCAGCGTATGAGGCGACGGAGAGGAAGGCTGGGGGCGTGGTCTTGCTGTGGAATTTGTCGGCGTACATCACGAGGCGTTCTTCAGGGGTTTCGGCGAGGTAGTCGGCTGCGGGCAGCGGCAGTTGCTGTGTGTGGATGTCGTTCTTGGTGAGGCCGACGCCGGTGTGGCAGGAGCAGAAGCGGCTGAGGTGTTCTGGGAGCCCCTCGCGACGGAGGATGTCGTGTCCGAGTATGCCGTGGCGGATGTAGTTCTTGTGGTCGAAGTGTCCTGCGTCGTCGTAGAGGCGGTAGACGCCGATGTCGTGCAGCAGAGCTCCGGCTCGCACGAGGCCGACGTCGATACCGTGCTTGGTGCCTGCCATGAGCTGCTCGGTGATGCGGTGGATGATCTCGCAGTGGGTGTAGACGAGGTCGAGCGCTTCTTGGGTGGGGGCGTACTTCTTGTGCAGTGCGCGTATCTCGTTGATCGTCGGCAGACTCACCTGCGGAGCCTAGCAACCGGTCCGGGGTGCCGTTCAGGCAAGGCAGAGACGTCGCGTCAATGGGGGAGGCTCGCCCGGATGAGGGTGTGCCGGTGTCGGCGGTGCCCCGGGCGGAGTTGGGCGTCAGGTGAGCGCCGGCGGCCAGGTGACGCGAGTTGTCGGCCGCGGGTCGGTCATTCGTAGGGCAGCCCGTCGCGGGCGCGGTTATGCAGCCACAGCGCCGTGAGGATGGGCGCCCAATTCTCGGAGAACTCCCGTTGGCTGCAGACGACTCGGTGGGCGATCCGGCACTTGCTGGATGTTGGCGGTTCGGGTTCGATCCGGTTGGTGACCCGTTCGCCCGCCGCTTCGATCCATTGCCGGCCTTCAGGTACGTGGTCGGCTGGTTGCGGTTCGGGTTCGAGGAGGATCCAGCGGCCGTTGCCGGTTTGCCGCAGGTCTTGTGGCCGGCCGCACTCGGGGCAGGCCGTAGTGGCTGGCCGGTGCGTGGTGATGCCTTCCTCGTCAGGTCGTTCCTGGTTTGCCCCCATTGTTCGAAGAGTGGTGGGTGCTTGCGGTTCCTGCCAGGGCATGGCCGGTCGTTTGTACTGGTGACGGGGTGTGCGGGATAGAGCCGGATGCGGCTTGGGGGTTGTCGGCCGGCTCGCTGCCGTTCAGTAGTTGCGGCCGGTGGCGTGGTCTTGCCGAAGGCTCCCGGCTCGCCCAGGGCCTGTCTGCGTCGGCTGCTGTGGCGCTTCCGGCTTTTGCGGGCCGGGAGTTGGGCGGTCTCGTCACTAGGGAGGAGCGGGAGTTGCTGCTTGGCGACGGGTTGCTGCATACGGATACGAACCCGCACAACCTGCTTGTTGATGGTGGGCGTGCTTGGTTGGTGGATTGGGCGATGCCGGCTCGTGGCCCGGTGTGCGTGGACGTGGCGTGTACGGTGGTGCGCCTGATGGAGGCTGGTTGTGGCGCGGAGATGGCGCTGGGGCGGGCGGCTCGGTTTCCGTGCTGGACTGCGGCGGGACCGGCGGCGGTTGAGGTCTTCGTGATGGCGACGTGCCGGCGTTGGGTGGCGCGTGTGGGTTTGCGGGGTGCGCGGGCGTCGAATGCACGGTTCGAGGTGTTGTTGGTGTTCAGGAATTGTCGACGCTCGGATGTGCCCCCAGGAACTATCCCTGCGTGTGCGGGACCGGCCAGCCCACGACCGGGATCCATACCGTCCCGGCCAAAACGGAAAGGACCCGCCCACTTCAGAAGTGACACCACCACAGGGGGCGCGCCCCTCGTCCGAGGCGTACCCTTCAACTTCGAGACTTTACGAACGGAGCCCTTGGCAACATCAACATCCGTCAAAAACCACGGGGGTTGGTCCACCATAGCCGGTTGACAGTCGTCGCGCGGCTTGAGAATGTGCGGTGCTCGCTGGACGCTCGTGAATGGGGGAGTGCGTGGCGAACGAGGTAACCGTTCCGCTGCTGCCGTGCGGCTCGATCGATGAGATCGCCGACTTCTACCGGATGCTCGACTTCGAGGTCACCTACCGGCAACAGCGCCCGAACCCGTACGTCGCGCTGCGGCGCGGGGATCTTCAGCTGCACTTCTTCGGCATGCCGGACTTCGATCCCGAGCAGTCGTACGGATCCTGCCTGGTGTACGTGCAGGACACCGGCGAGCTGTACCAGGAGTTCGCCGAGGGAATGCGTGCGGTGCACGGAAAGCTGCTCGTGTCCGGCATTCCGCGGATGACCCGGCCGCGCAAGCTGAAGAACGTGGACAACCTGTCCGGGTTCAGCCTCGTCGACCCGGGCGGCAACTGGATCCGCATCTTCCAGGTGCGGGACTCCAGTGACGCCGATCCCGGCATCAGCCGGCTGGGAAAGGCGCTGCAGAGCGCGGTCGTGCTCGGTGACTCCCGCGGCGACCACCGGCAGGCCGCACGGATTCTGGACTCCGCGCTGGCCCGCGAGGACGCGGTGAGCACCGTGGACCTCGTGGAGGCACTGGTCTACCGGGCCGAACTCGCCGTCGCACTGCGCGACGGCGAGACTGCGGACACCCTGCTGGCCCGCGTGCGCGCGACCACGCTGGATGACACCGACCGCGAACGCCTCGCCGAGGCCCTGGACAACGCCGCCGAACTCGAACGCATCCGCGACACCGAGCGCTGAGTCCTTTGGCAGCAAGATGATCCACAGGAGTCCAACTCGCGCCTTCACCCCCTTTACGTGCAGCGTCACCAGCTAACACAACGGTGTTGCTCTCCTCGTGGCTTTCACGGCTTGGCTTCGGTGATGTTCTTGACGCGTTCGGTGGACGTATGCCCGTTGGACCATGGTCCACCGGGACTATCCCTGTATGCGCGGGGCCGACAACATCTAGCCGGGCGGGTACGGGCCCTGGACGCGGCCTGACAGCTGATGGCCGAACGCCCGGAGGAGGCCGGGCAGGGCAAGAGCTGAGCGAGAACCCGGGATCGCCGCCATGACTCCAGGAGCGAGCAGCCTAGGGCCATGTGACCCGGTACGTGGGGTGAGTGATCTGGGGGAAGCCGAGCACTCGTGTCGGCCACCTGCCCGGACGGTGCGTCAGGCCATGACGAGCCGGTCCACCAGCAGCTCTACCCTCCGCTCGGCGTCCCCCGGCGGCAGTCGTCCTGCCCGGGTCAGGGTCGCCAGCCCATGCAGAGCCGCCCAGAACACCTCGGTGAACAGCGCCGGGTGGACGCCGTCCCCGGCGACCTCGCCGAGGCTCTCCAACAGGGCGGCGAAGGCGTCCTTCAGCGGCTCCGGGGTGTCCTCGTTCGCGAACGCCAGGCCACCGTCGAGCTGGAACACGGCGTCGTAGACTGCCGGGTTGCGCTTGGCGAAGTCGAGGTAGGCGCGAGCGATGGCGGTGACCCTGGCGCGCGGGCCATCCGCAGCGGAGGCCACGGCCCGCAGTACCGCGGCCATTTCGACGGCGCCCTCGAGGGCGACGGCGCCGATGATCTCGCGCTTGCCGCGGAAATGGCTGTAGAGGACGGGCTGGCTGTATTCGATGCGCTCAGCAAGCCGGCGGGTGGTGACCGCGTCCCAGCCCTGCTGCTCGGCGAGTTCACGGGCTGTCGCCACGATGAGGCGCTCGCGGCTCGCCCGTTCACGCACCTTGCGTTCCTGTACCGACATGAGTCGACCCTAGCAGCGCTATACAAACGAGCGACAGAAAGCTAGCGTTGCCTCGACATCTAGCAACGCTAGAATTTGGGAGGGGCCATCATGCTCAACGCACTCGAGGTCATCACCACCGTGGTCGTCGGCGTGATGGTGGGGGTGGAGTTTTCCGTCGCCTTCGTCATCAACCCGATCCTCAACGGCCTCCCCGGCGACAACGGCCTGCGTGGCCGCACTCACGGGGCCCGGATGCTCGGCGCCGTGATGCCGTTCTGGTACATCGGCTCGCTCACCCTCAGCGTGGTCTGGGCCATCGCCGGCCGGCACCACAACGGCGCCGGCCTCGTCGTCACCGCCGCCGCGCTGCTGATCCTCAGCGTGGTCATGTCGCTCCTACTACTCGTCCCGATCAACAACCGGGTCAAGACGTGGACCTCCGACGGCCTGCCCGCCGACTGGAAGCAGCAGATGAACCGCTGGGACCGCTTCCACTACGTCCGCGTCGCCGTCATCATCACCGCCTTCGCCTTGCTGACCACCGCCCTCGCCTGAGCCCGCGGGCCGAGACCGCGCACGTGGCGCCATTGTGCAGTCGCTGCTCGACACTCACCGCTCCGGGGAAGCGCCCCACTTGTCGCTTCGCGGCAGCTTCAGGAGTACAGGGCCCTGATGCCCGCGAATTCGTGAAAACTGAAGGCTGTTCGGCGGGAACCCGAGGGTCTGGTGCCCGGATTCTGGGGCGTAGACCCGTGGGTTCGTGGTGAAGCCGCGGAGTCGATTTCTACTGGCGCAGCCCAAGTAAGTCCCGCGCTACGTGTGGTCGGGCTCGGTGAATGCTTGCCGGCTGTGCACGAGCAACTCACGCACCGAGGGGCTGTGTGTGCTCCTCCAGATCAGGGCGAGCAATGCTGGTGTTTCGACGTCATCGATGGTGCGTGCGGTGAGCCGGTCGCGGTAACTCGCGGCCATCGAGTTGCTGAGGATGGCGACGGCAAGCCCGCGGGCGGCGAGGTCGGCAATGGCATCCGCGGCGCTGGCTTGCAGCGCGATCGTGGGTTGGAGGCTCTGTGCGGCGCAAGCACGGTCGAATACGGTGCGCAGGCCGGTACCGGGTGGCATACACACGATCGGGTACGCGGTCAGGTCGCGCAGAGTGACCCGCCGCTGTTTCGCCAAGGGGTGCCCTGCGGGAACCGCTGCGACGAGCCGCTCGCTGATGATTGTCAGCGCGTCCAGCCCGTCGGGGTGGCGGTTGCAGGTCCCGATGAGAGCCAGGTCGATGGTGCCGGCGCGCACCCCCTCAACGAGCCGGTCGGAGTTGTCCTCCAGCAGTGAGATCTCCACACCGGGATGCGCCCGGTGGAACGCGGCGAGGGCGTCGAACAGCGGCGTGAGCGTGCAGCCGATGACCATCCCGACCGTGAGCCGACCGCGGATCAGATCGGTGACCTCACCCACAGCTTGGCCGACCGCCCCGGCTGCGGCGAGCGCGGCGCGGGCGTGTTCGAGCGCGGCCTTTCCCGCGACAGTAAGGGTGGCGGTGCGCGCCGACCGGTCAAACAGCTCGGCACCGAGTTCACGTTCCAGTTGGCGGATCTGGGCGCTGATGCCGGACTGGCTGATGTGCACCCGCTCGGCTGCCCGGGTGAAGTTCTTCTCTTCGGCGACTGCGACGAAGTATTCCAGCTGCCTCAGCTCCATGACTGCAGATTCTAGCTTCTAGTAGATCCATCTGTTGGACTTCTGATCAGCGGACGACCACGCTAGGAAGCGCTGAAGCCCAAGACCAGGAGGAACCCATGCCGAAGTACGAGAAGGCCATGCGGCCGGAAGACATCACCCGCTTGTTCGTCGAACGATCCAACGCTGGTGACGCGGCCGGGGTCGCCGCACTCTATGAAGAGGACGCGGTGATGGCTTACCCGCCCGGCGGCCAGACGGTGGGGCGGGAGGCGATCCGCGCGCTGTGGGAACAAGTGCTGGCCAACCGTCCCCGATTCGAGCCGGAACAACCGCTGCCGACGCTGATCAGCGGCGAGATCGCACTCACCTCGACCCCGCCAAAAGACGGGGCCGGCGCCCGGGCGCAGGTCGCTCGGCGCCAGCCTGACGGAAGCTGGCTGCGCCTGCTCGACCAGCCCGAGTTCGTCGTACCCACCCGCTGAACCTCTCGGCCCCTGTGAGTTCGCGAAAACTGAATGCTGTTGGGCGGGATCCCGAGGGTTCAATGCCCCGATGTCAGGGGGTGGATCCGTGGGTTCGTCGTGAAGTCGCGGGGTCGGCTTCCAGAGGCCGTTCCAAGGCGGCGTCCTGGCCGTGAAGTTCGTGCTTGATCCACCAGCCGCTGAACGGGCCGGTCTCCAGCGCGGTCAGCTGGTTGGTGAGCAGCCCGATCTCCGGCTCCGTCGGTGGGATCCGCAGCCGGGCCTCCTTGGCTCCGCGCGGCCGGTTCATCTCGTCGATCGGGCACTCGGCCACCCGGCCGGTCATCTGATGCAGGCCGGCCTTGTGCCGAAGCTCCAGGAACATGGAGTACATCGTCAGGGTCTGTGAGCGGGCCGGCCGGGTGTCGCTGGGCGAGTTCCGCAGCACCTTCCCGGAGTACGCGTCGGCGTCGGCGGGCTCCATATCCCACAGCGGCCTCCAGGTGTCCGACGCCCCGGCGGATGGTGCCGTCCGCCAGGCCCGCCGAGGCCCGCGCGCGGACGAACCCGGACAACGCGTCGGTCTCGAACCGCTCCAGCTCCTCCGCCGACGCGGGCGCCCAGTGCTCACGTAAGTCCCGTACGACCGCCAGCGCCGCCAAACCGAGCCTCCTCGCCTTCGGCCCGACTGTGGATCGGTCGGATGAGGCGAGGACACTTCAAGAATCCCGAAAGTGCGTCACAAAGCCACAGAGCACCCGAAGGAGGAAGAAGTCCCTGGCCATGAGGCCAGGGACTCAGCGGAGCTCAGTGGAACCCACGGGATGTCGCACAGCCGCTCGTTCAAATACGGGAACAGTGCCTCAAATCATCGCGCCAGCCAACCGCCGATGAGGCTTCGTGGAAATGGTTCTGATCGCAGTTCCGTCTCCCGTGATGACTACGCCTTGACAGGGAGCTCGGCTAGGCACGTCGGAACGACTCTCAGCCTGTGTCGCGTCACCGACGAAGGATGAGAGATCAGCACCACAGCACCGGGCCGAACTGTCACTGTGTGTTAGCATCAAACGTTTGCGCGACTGTGACGGCTGGCGATTCTGCCCGTCCCGTTCCCATCGTTCGTCGGTTGCTCACTCCTGCCGGGCCTTCCTCGGTACGTTCCCCATGCGGAAGGCTCTTCATGAACCACCTGGACCGCCCCAACACCTCGCACGGCGACCTCGCCCGGCCGGTGACCCTCACGCCCCCGGTCGCCTCCTTCGCCGACCTGGAACTGCCGGCCGTGATGCTGCGAACGCTCACCGAGCTCGGTATGCGCAAGCCCTTCCCGATCCAGGCGGCCACGCTGCCCAACGCCCTCGCGGGACGCGATGTCCTGGGGCGCGGGCGCACTGGATCAGGCAAGACGCTCGCCTTCGGCCTGCCGCTGCTCGCGCGGACGGCCGGGCGGCGCGCAGAGCCGAAGCAGCCCCTCGCCCTGATCCTGGTGCCCACCCGGGAGCTGGCCCAACAGGTCACCGAGGCGCTCGCGCCGTACGCCGACGCGCTCCGGCTGCGGATGGCTGCGGTCGTCGGCGGTATGTCGATCGGCCGGCAGACCGCTGCGCTGCGGGATGGGGCCGAGGTCGTCGTCGCCACCCCCGGCCGCCTGCACGACCTCATCGAGCGCAGGGCTTGTCGCCTGGGACGGGTACGGATCACCGTCCTCGACGAAGCCGACCAGATGTGCGACATGGGCTTCCTGCCGCAAGTCACCGAGGTGCTCGACCAGGTGCACCCCGACGGCCAGCGGATGTTGTTCTCGGCCACCCTGGACCGCGACGTCGACGACCTGGTCCGCCGCTACCTCCACGACCCCGTCGTCCACTCGGTCGACCCGTCCGCGGGCGCGGTCACGACGATGGACCACCATGTGCTGGTCGTCCACGGCCCCGACCGGTACGCCGTCACCACGGAGATCGCCGCCCGCGACGGCCGCGTACTGCTGTTCCTGGACACCAAGCACGCCGTCGACCAGCTCACCCGGCATCTGCGGGCCAGCGGCGTACACGCCGCGGCTCTGCACAGCGGCAAATCCCAGCCGCAGCGCACACGGACCCTTGCACAGTTCAAGAACGGCCAGGTCACCGTCTTGGTGGCGACCAACGTCGCGGCCCGTGGCCTGCACGTCGACGACCTCGACCTCGTGGTCAACGTCGACCCGCCCACCGACCCCAAGGACTATCTGCACCGCGCAGGCCGCACCGCCCGGGCCGGTGAGTCCGGCAGCGTCGTCACGCTGGTGCTGTCAGGCCAGCGCCGCGACATGAGCCGGCTGATGGCTGAGGCTGGCATCGAGCCGAAGACCACCAAGGTGCGCTCGGGCGAGGCGGAGCTGAGCCGGATCACCGGGGCCAAGGCCCCCTCCGGCACCCCGCTTGACGGCGGGCCCGCCGTACCCCGGCCCAAGAACAGCAACGCCCCTTTCCGCGGCCTGGGTACCAGCAAGGACACCTCCCGCCGCACCGGCGGCAAATCCCGCAAGGCCAACGAGGCCCGTGTGCTCGCCGAGGCCCGCAAGGCGGCCCGGGTGCGCCGCGGCAGCTGAGAGACACTGCCCTGGGGTGTGTCCGATGGGCCCGCACTGACCTATCGGACACACCCAATAGCCGGATATCCCCGGCCAAAGCTGTCGTGAGCAGCGTCGTCGCCATCGCCGAGACGAATGGGGTCTTCCCTCGCGGGCCGGCTGTTCAACTTCCTGAGTCGTTGTCATTGCCCGATGGTGGGACGCGTCCGAGGTCGCGTCCGCGCGTATGCGCTAGCTGTCGCCGCGGAGGCTGATGACCTCGGCGTGATGGACCAGGCGGTCGATCATCGAGGTTACGACAGGCGTCGTCGCCGAAGACCTCTCCCTAATAGTGCTGGCGGCGGGCACGGGGTGCCCAGTGGTCACGAGCAATCGAACCAGTGCCCGATGGGGCGCTCGGGGCAGGTGTGGCACTCGAAGATGTAGACGCCTCCGGCGTCGCCGAGGCACAGTCCGGCGGGATTATGGGCGTCGGCCTTCCATCGCCGGCCGCCCGATTCGTTTTCGTCGGCCCGATCCTCTTCGGGAAGCCACGTGCGCCAGGACTCGCCGTCGAATTCCCAGCTGGACACGGTCAGGAGGTGCTCCATCCTGTTGCCGCACCCTTCGCAGTCGGGCCATACCGGTTCCTGGGTCCACCCCGGGTAGCCGCCCAGCTTGATCCCTGGCGCCTCCGCGAGGTGGCGGGAGTACCGCAGTCCGGTTTCGGCGAGCAGTGTGTCGAAGCGGTCTCTGAGCACGTCGTAGACCTCGTCGGAAAGGTCCCACTCGGGTACTCGGTCACCTGCTCGGGGTGAACTGCACAGCGAGCCGGGTACCAGTCTTCGGGAAGGCCATCCACCGGTGCCGGGGTTGGCAGTACGTCGCGGATGGCGCGGGAGTCCCGCCAGTGGACCTGGGGCAGGGGGTAGCAGAACTCGCCGTGGGCGTAAGGGCACCACAAGACCTGCAGCAGGTCTGTGCCCTCGGGGAAGGGCACGCCGGGCGCGTCGGCACGACGGATCTGGACAATGGGAACCATGGCCACTGCGGGTTCCGGCCGGCTCGTGGTGTCCGTGTCGTAGTGCTCTTCCCGGCACACCGGCCACGGTTCCGCGGCAGGCCAGAGCAGAGGGCCCCCTACGGAACTGTCCTCGCAGGTCGGAGAACCAGGACGTGGGTGCAGGCGGACAGACTCACGACGGAAGGGGAGCAACTCAGGAAAGAGGTCCTCCACATCGACAGGTCGGTCAGGTGTGTGCCGGGACATACACAAGACTCTAGAACTCAGGTACGACATACAGCCCGTCGGATGCATGAGGGCTGGCATATGGTCGGTGCCTGTCACCACCCCTGCGTCGCACTGATGCTCCTGGGACTCGGCAACATCCCGCCGCTCTCGACCAAGCCGGTGTTCTCCGCAGCCGACGACAAACGTTCACCACTGTCACCTACTCAGCCAACTGCCAGTCGGCCCTGCACACGCGGGGGTGGTCCCGAGCTGGTCCGAAGCATCTGGGATGTGAAGACGTCTGTCCCGCGTATGCGGGGATGGTCCTTTCTTCGAGCGGTTCCCCGTCCCGTACAAGGCTCGTGAGTCAAATCGTGCGGAAAGAGCTGCAGGGCTCGTTCGAGGTGCTGGCTGTCGCGCTGTATCTGTTCTAGTCGCCGGTGGTGCCGTCGAGTATCTCGCGCAGGATGTCCAGGTGGCCGTTGTGGCGGGCTGTCTCCTCGGTGAGGTGGAGGAGGATCCAGCGCAGGTCGACGTGGAGGCCGTTGCGGACGGTTCGCTGGGCCTGGTCGTCCAGGCTGTTCCCGGTGACCAGTGCGCGGTAGCGGGCGCTTTGTTCGGCGTATTCGTCGAGCAACTGCGTGAGCGGGAAGTCGACGGCGATACGCATCTCGCGGTCGGGGTCCTCCTCGGTCCAGGGGCCCCGGTCTTCCTCGCCGAGGAAGACCACCTGGAACCAGTAGTACTCGACCCAGCGCAGGTGGTTGATCACTCCGCTCATGGTCATCAGCGGTGAGCCCGGCAGGAGTGCCTTGCGGGCGTTCTCCGCGGAGACGCCGTCGCACTTGGTGCGGGCGGTGTCACGGGTGTAGTCGAGAAAGGTGGTGAGCTGGGTGCGCTCGTCCCACGCGGGTGGTGTGTCGTCGATTCTGGTCATCACGCGAAGCGTCCCCGGTCACCGCGACCGATGTCGAGGCATTTATCGGCGGGCCCAACCTGCTTCGCCTAGCTCTCTGTCCGGCGGGTCGCTACAGCGGTTCAGCGCCGGTGGGCCGCTTGGCATGATCCGCCGGGCAGGCCCTACGGGTGAACCTGGCAGGATTCGCAAGCATGCACAGTCGAGCATGGCTTAGCGAGGGCCATCAGTTTGCTCCGGGCAAGGAGTTGTTCCGCTCGGACCGGCCCGGAACCGCTACACGGACCCCGCTGCCTGGGACCAGCTCCACGCCGAACTCGGCATCCGCTGCCGTCCGACTACCAGGCCCTCGTGGATGCATACGCTCCCATCCAGCTCAACGGCCACCTGTACCTGCACCACCCCGCGACTGAACGCTGGAACCTGGGCCAGGACATACGGGACACGGTCCATGCCTGGTACGAGGTGTCCTGGGGAGACCTCGACCCGGACGAGGACCCTCGCCTGCTGTTCGGACTCACGGAGTTGAGCTTCGGCACCCGCAACGGACTATGGCCGATCGCCGGCACCGACCGGGGCGAGACAATCTTCCTCATCGCTGCGGACGACACGGCCCCCTGGCTCCTGGTTGAAGACGGCGAAGGCGGCTGGGCACGGTGGCCGGCCCCAACACCTCCGTCTTCTACCCCGGCCCGGTACAACTGTGCCGACTCCCGATGACCGCCGACGAACGGCCAGGGCCGTGGAGCGGCCCGGGCCGCAGCATGTAGCCCCGCCCGGCACGACAGCCGCAGGCACCCACCAAGCTGCCCGGAGAACCAAACGAGACGATCTCTTATGCGAGATCGAGCGGACGGAGGCGGACCGGGTCGATGACGACCACGAAGTCGTGGCCCGCTGGCGGGAGTTCATCAAGCGGTGTGGCGGACAGCTGCCGAACTCTCCCGTCGAGCTCGGCCTGGAACCCAGATGTTTGTACCCCCAGATGGTCATACGCGAGATGCTCGTGGACGCGGGGCAGGCGCTGGTTATTGCTCGGCGATGAGGGTGGGGAGTTTGCGCATGTCGTGGAAGACGGTGGTGCCGGGGCCTTCGAGCCGTTCGGCCGGGGTCAGTCCGCCGGCGTAGCCGAAGGCCCGTATGCCCGCGGCGCGGGCGGCCTCGACGCCGGGCCGGCTGTCCTCGACGACCACGCAGGCGGCCGGGTCGACGCCCATCTGCTGTGCGGCGTACAGGAACAGGTCGGGAGCGGGCTTGCCGCGGGCGACTTCGGTGGCGCTGTAGATGCGGCCCGCAAAGCGGTCGTAGAGGTCGGTGCGGCCGAGGGTATGCCGCATCTTGTCGTGCGAGCCGCTGGAGGCGACGCACGTCGGCAGGGTGATCGCATCAAGAGCCTCGGGGAGTCCCTCCACGGGGGTCAGCCCCGCGTCCACCGCCTCGCGGTGGAGCTCTTCGAACCGCTCACACCACAGCGCGGCCGTCTCCTCACCGAGCCGGGCGGCGATCAGTTCGCGGATGGAGGCACTGGAGCGGCCGATGAACCGCTCGATGACCTCGTCCGCGGTGAGCGGCCAGCCCAGCTCGGCACCGAGCGCGACCGCAACACGGACGGCGATGCGTTCGCTGTCGACCAGCACGCCGTCGCAGTCGAATATGACGAGTTCAACCGGCTTGATCATTGCCGCAGCATAGAGAGCTGACCCGGTCATGGGGAAGTGCCGCCGCCCGCACCGGGTTGGAGGCCGAGGTAGGTCCAGGCCACTCCCGGGCGGCCGTGCGGGTCCTCGCGCTGGGCGTGGTGGACGACGTCCAGGCCGTGCCTGTGGGCGAGGCCGGTGGTCTCCTCGGCAGAGACGGGGAACATGCGGCGGCCCGCCGGGACGGGGCCATGGCGCAGGGAGATGATGACCTGGCCCCCGGCTTCGAGCAGGCCGGCCAAGCGGGCCATGGCCGAGGCCCGCTGTGGTTCGTCGAGGTGCATCCAGACCGCGGTCAGCAGGATCAGGTCGAAGCGGCGCCCTTGTGCGGTCAGCACCGGCAGCTCGGGCAGCGCGTCGTCGACCCATTCGATCTCCTGGTCGGCATGGAGGCGCCGGCCCAGCGAGCGCAGTTCGGCGGTGGGTTCGACGGCGACGACCCGGTGTCCCCGGGATGCCAGCGCCGCCGCGTCGCGTCCGCTGCCCGCCCCGATGTCCAGGACCGAGCTCGGCCCGGAGGGGAACAGGTGCAGCACCTCGCGGTGCACCTCGGCGAAGGTCACACTCTCGTACTGCTCGGCCAGGGCCTCGGCCGCCTCGTCGTATCCGGCGGTGCTGGCCATGGCCTGCAACTGCTCGTCGGCTGTCTCGCTGTTCATGGCGCGGCACCCTATGTCTGCTCCGGCCCGGTCACCACGATGAAGATCACTGCTGCGGGCAGTGTGCTTCCGGGCCGGGCAGTGATAGGCCCCGCCTTCGAAAGGCCAAGGGCCGCGGCTGGCTGGGGTGTTCACGCTGCGGAAGGCTGCGGACGTTCCGCGAGGCGTCCGCAGTCGAAGCGAGTTCCGGTGCGGACCAGGGCGACGAGGTCCTGAAGCCATATGGGTCGGCCTCGCGCAGGTGGGGATGGTCCTCGCCGTCATCCGCGGGCTGCTGTAGAGGCGTGAAAGCTTCTGACCCTTCACGGCTTCGGGCGGGGGCGACGGTAGGTACCGCCAGCTGTCCCTGTAGGTAGCGGCGCTGGAGGCGCTGGGGTGGTCAATGCCGGACGGCGCCTCCAGCGGAGGCTGGTCAGTTCCGAAGGCCTGAGCTGGTGGTTGCCGTGGTGCGCGGCCTCGGGGCCAGTGCCGCGCGCAGCGCCGGGGTGAGGATGTGGCGGGTCTCGGACGGGGTGAGGGTGGCGGGGGTGGGGAGGGGGTTGAGGTAGCGGGTGTAGATGAGGCCGCCGAGGATCGTCACCACGGCCGTGGCGCGGGCGGTCGCGTCCCGGCCGCCGAGAAATTCAACAAGCCGGGCCAGCAGCTCGTGTTCCAGGTATTCACGGATCACCTCGGCGGCCTCGTCGCCCTGGACGGTGAGCTGTCGGAAGTCGGCGTCCTCCCACAGATCCGTCACCGCGTCGATCAGGCGGTCGGGGAGGGTAGCCGGGTTGCCGCCTAGGACGTCGTCCACCGCCAGCGCGTTGGCACACTGGAACTGCATCACGTCCGCGAACAGGCCCTTTTTCGAGCCGAAGTGGTACGCGATCAGCGCCGGGTCGACCCCGGCGGCCCCGGCCACCGCGCGCAGGGTGGTGCGCCGGTAGCCGCGTTCCAGGAACAGCGCACGAGCTGCCGAGATGATCGACTCGCGGGTCGGTGGGTTGCCTCGGGGGCGGCCTCGGGGGCGGGCGGGGGCAGGGGCGTCGTTATTCATCAGTGTTGAGCCTTGCGTTTCATGATCGGCACAGTCAAGGGCGTTCCGCGAACCACACGAAGGGATGACCCGACATCATGCGTATCGCAGTCTTCGGCGCCAACGGACCGACCGGCCGCCGCCTTACCGACCAGGCTCTCGCGGCCGGCCACGAGGTCGTCGCCGTAACCCGCCGCGCCGGCTCCCTCGCCGAGCGGCCCGGCCTCACTGTGGCCGTCGCCGACGCCACCGACCCGGCAGCCGTCGACACCGCGATCGACGGCGCCGACGCCGTCCTCTCCGCGCTGGGCGCGCGCTTCAGCAAGGAGACCATCACCACGTACTCGGCGAGCGCCATGGCTATCACCGGGGCCATGGCCCGTCACGGCGTCAAGCGGCTGCTCGCCGTCAGCTCCAGCATCGCCGACCCGCACTGGCGCCCCACCGGCGCGCACTTGTTCAACCATGTGCTCGACCCGCTGGTGAACCGACGCCTCGGCCGCACTCTCCACGAGGACATGCGCCGCATGGAGGCCCTGATCCGTCGGACGGACCTCGACTGGACCCTCGTCCGGCCCTCCGGCCTCTTCGACCACCCCGCCGTCACGGCCTACCGTACCGCCGAGACCAGCGCCGACGGCGTCTTCACCGCCCGTGCCGACCTGGCCGCGAGCATGCTGCGCGAGCTGGAGGAGCGGCGATATGTCCGCACGGCCATGGGCGTCATCACCACGGCCGTGAAGCCGAACATCGCCAAGCTGATCTGGAACGAGGGCGTGAAGAAGAAGTGAGCCGGGCGACGGTCGAACTCCCGGCCGGCACGCGGGCGTTCCTCACCCGCCCCCGCACGGCCACCCTCACCACCCTGCGCCCCGACCGCACCCCGCACGTCACCCCCGTCCGCTTCACCTTCGACCCGGCCTCGGTCCTGGCCCGGGTGACCACCCGGGCGGGGGCCCGCAAGACCCGGAACGTGGCCGCGGGCGGCCCGGCGGCCCGTGTCGCGCTCTGCCAGACGGACGGCTTCCGCTGGGTCACCCTCGAAGGCCGGGCCGCCGTCACCGACGACCCCGAGCGCCTGGCCGAGGCCGTCCGCCGCTACACCGCCCGCTACCGCGCGGCCCCGCCCGCCCCGCTGGACCTGGTCGTCATCGAGATCGCCGTCGACCGCGTCCTGAGCCTCAACCTCTGAATCCCCCGTACGGAAAGCGAAGTGACACCGCGATGCCCACCCTCCCCGTCCTCGACTCCGCCCTCTACTACCGCGAGTCCGGCGACCCCGACGGGCTGCCGTTCGTCTTCCTGCACGGCAACCCCACCTCCTCCCACCTGTGGCGGAACGTCCTGCCGGGGGTGGCCGCGCCCGGCCGCCGCCTGCTGGCCCCCGACCTGATCGGCATGGGGGACTCCGGCAAGCCCGACCTGGCCTACTCCTTCGACGACCACGCTCGCTACCTCGATGCCTGGTTCGACGCTCTCGGCCTTGCCGAGGCGGTCCTCGTCGGCCATGACTGGGGCGGCGCGCTCGCCTTCGACCGCGCCGCCCGTCTCCCGGGCCGCGTCCGCGGCCTCGCCTTCACCGAGACGATCATCAAGCCGCTGGTCGGCGACGAGTTCCCGGCGGCGGGCCGGGAGTTGTTCACCCTGCTGCGTACCCCCGGGGTGGGCGAGGAGATGATCCTGGAGAAGTCGCTGTTCGTCGAGGGGCTCCCGGACACACTCGCCACGCCGCTCGACCCTGCCGACCTGGAGGTCTACCGCCGTCCCTTCCCGACCCCGCAGAGCCGCCGCCCGGTGCTGGCGTGGACGCGCATGATGCCGCTGGACGCCGAGCCCGCCGATGTCGTGGCCCGCGTCGAGCACTACGACGCCTGGCTGGCCGCCAGCCCCGAAGTCCCCAAGCGGCTCGCCGCCTTCGAGCCGGGCCCGGGCGCGATGACCGACCAGGGGACCGTGGCCTGGTGCGAGGAGAACATCACGGGCCTGGAAGTCTCCCATCACGGCCTCGCCGGTCACCACTCCCCGGAGGACCGCCCCGAGGAACTGGCCGCGGCGATCAGCGCCTGGGCCGACCGCCACGGGCTGGCGCGCCGGTAGGGGGCCTCGATCCCGGCGGTGCCGGTCGTCCCGGGGCCGGCTGCGCTGCCGCCGACGGGTGCACTCGCCGCTATCGAACGCATCGGCGAACGAGAGCCCTCGAACGCTCCTGGAAGCCCTACGCGCGGGACTCGGAAGCTGATGGCGCGGTGTCCACTCTGGGAAACCTGGTGAGCAGAACGGTCAGCCCGCCCAGGAGCCCGATGGCGCCCGCCACCCAATATGCCGCGTGGAAACCTGACAGCTGATCGGCTGGATCGGTGGCACCGCCGCTGACACCGGTCGAAACAGCAACCAAGATCGCCAAACCGACGCTGTTGCCGATCTGCTGTGCGGTCACGTTGACCGCACCAGCGACTCCGTGCTGGTGGAGCGGCAGGCCCTCCAGCGTGGCAGCCGTCATGGCGCCGAAACCCAAACCCTGGCCGGTGCTCATGACCACGATGCCGGGGAGCATGTGCACCCAGTACGAGCCGTCCTCAGGTGTGCCCACCCACAGGGTGACGCCGATTGCGATGAGAAGCAGGCTGGCAGCCATCAGGGGCTTGTAGGCCGCTGGCGACATCAGACGTCCGGCGATCTGCGAGCTGATGATCACGACTACGCCCACGGGCAGGACGGCCAGTGCGGACTCGAACGGCGAGTAGCCGAGTATCCCTTGCGCGTACAGCGGCGAGAAGAACAGCAGCCCACCGGCGCCGGTGTAGAAGACTGCACCGGTGAGGGAGGCGGCTCTCACCGGGCGGCTGCGGGAGACACTCATCGGAAGCAGTGGCTCCGTACGCCCTTTCTCCCACACGACGAAGCCCGCCAGCCCGATCACGGCCAACACCAGTGAGGCCAGGACCTGTGCGGACCCCCAGCCGGCTTCGCTGCCCTCGCTCACGCCGTACACGACCAGGCCTATACCCAAGGTGACCAGGATCGCGCCCGGGATATCCAGGGGGCGCGGTTGGCGCCGGCCCGCAGGAAGCAGCGCCCGGACCCTTGCCAGGATCACAACTCCGGCAAGGACACTGACGGCGAACACCGAGCGCCAGCCAAGGAAGTCGGTGAGGGCCCCGCCGACAACCAGCCCGACGCTGAAGCTGGACCCGCCGGTCGCCGCATAGACCGCCAGCGCCCGGTTCCGCTGCGGTCCTTCAGGAAAGATCTGGCTGAGCAGAGCAAGCGAGGCAGGGCCGGACAGCGCTGCACCGATCCCCTGCAGTGCACGAGCCGCGATCAGTACCCCAACGGTCGGGGCGAGCGCGGCGCCCAGCGAGGCCGCGGCGAAGAGCGCGACGCCCGTTGCGAAGATCTTCCTGCGGCCCAGAACGTCCGCGATCCTGCCCCCGAACAGGAGGAACCCGGCAAAGGCAATGGAATAGGCCGTCATCGTCCACTGCAGCGTGGAGCCGTCAATGCCGTACTCATCGCCGATGGAGGGCAAAGCGGCATTGATGACCGCAACTCCACTGGTGTCCAGCGCCAGCGCTCCGGCAAGGAGAACGAGCGCCCACCGGCGCCGGCCTGCGGGCACGCCGGTATCCGGCGCTCCCGTTCCTGATTCTGTGTCAAGAAGTGTCACTTTGTAGTCCAATGGTTGTTCTGGGCCTGTCGGATTCATGGGTGCTCAGGGTTGTGACGCGGACTCGATCGGTCCTCATGCCGCGTCGTCGAGCGAGGCGGGCCTGGGAGGGGACATCGGGAAGTCGGCCCAGACGTAGTTGTCCATATGGCCTCGCCCCTGGGGCCGAACACGGCTTGATTCGTTGTCACTTGGATGATCCCGACGGATTCGGGACCGGCTGCCTGGTCGCGTGATCAACGGTTTCGTCGGCCCGCCGTAGGCGTCAGGACGGCATGGCCGGTGTGCCCGGGCCGAAGACGAGCGTGAAGACAGTGACGAGCCGGCCTGCCGCCGGCTCGCTCACCCGCAGGTCGGCGGCGATCTCGGGGAGCACGCCGGCGATGACCATGTCGTCGGTTCCGGCGGCGAAGGCGGCCCGGGGGCAGTGGCAGGACACGGCTGATCGGCGCGGCACCGTAGGTTCCGGCCCGCGTTTCGGTGACGGCCGTCAACCCGTGCCCTCCACGGGGCGGCGTGTGACGGTCTCGTCGATGTGCTTCGCGAGCCGGCCGCGCAGCTCCTGGAGCGCGGCGATCCGGTCGTCCAGCGCGGCGAGCCGGTCGGTGGCCCGCCTCAACTCATCAGCGCAATAAGGGATTTCGCGCAGCGGCACGTCCAGGCAACCGTTGACCAGCGCGGGGCGGACCTCGTCCAGGGTGAGGCCGGCGTCGAGGGCGTCCTTGATGTTCGCGGCCCGCACGGCGTCCAGCTCGCCGTACACGCGGTAGCCGTTCTCGGCGCGGAGGGGCGCCAGGAGGCCCTGCTGCTCGTAGTAGCGCAGGGACCGGGCGCTGACGCCGGTCAGGTTCGCCAGCTCTCCGATCCGCATCTCGATCTCCTTCAACATGGTTCGGACACTAGAACCCTGACACGGGCGTCAAGGTCAAGCGTCCGTGGCGGCCGATACCGTTGATCAGGAACCGTCCGAAGCCGTGATCATTTCTTGGTGCAGGTTGCAGCGGTTCAGGTGGTTGTCAGCGGGTCGCCGGACAGTACGTGGACGTGCCAGTGCTGGCTCTCCTGATAGCGGCCCATGTTCGTCACGACCCGGCAGGCTCCGTGCTCGTCCTTCACCGCTGCTGCGGCCTGGCGGACGACGGTCATCACGTCCAGCAGCAGTCGATCGCCTCCGTCGCCCAGGTCGATGAGTGACAGGACGTGCTGCTTCGGGATGACGACGAGATGGACCGGGTACGACGGTCGCGTGTGCTCGTACGCGAGCACCGTGTCCGTCTCGATCACCTTCTGGACCGGGGTGCGTCCGCTCAGTACCTGCTCGCAGTAGAAGTCATTCTCCAAGTCTCTGGCTCCCTTCACGCCCTCGGCGGGTTGGTTGTGGCGATCTCCTTGGTGCGCTCGGCGATCGGGTTCAGGCCGAGCTCGGCCCTTCGTTCGTCGATGCCTTCGGGGTCGCGGATCGGGAAGGGCTCCCACGCGCCGCCCGGTGGGCGGCGGAACTGGGTGCCGAACCACTGGCTGCCGTCCTCGGTGTGTATGGCGATGCGGTCCTCGAAGAAGTGAGCTTGATTCGGTTTGACGGGTGTCCGCAACACCGTTGAGTTAACGACTCGGGCGGGCTGTCAAGAGGGCTTGAAGGACGCAACGGAACCCCGATAGATCAGCGTTCGACCAAGAGCGTTGATCAAGGGGTTCCGTTGCAGGAGAAGTCTGTCATTACGCAGGAGACCGTGGTAGCCGCGGGCGCGTTCGCGCCTGGACACCTGGGCGAGCTCACCCAGATCGTGGACTTCGCGCTGGTTGACGCGGTGTTGGAGGAGACGGCTGCGCTCCAGAAGAGGGTTCGACTTCTCCCGTCCCGGGTTGTCGTCTATTTTGTGCTGGCGCTGGCCCTGTTTGAGAAGTTTGCGTACCAGGCGGTGTGGGGGAAGTTGGTAGCTGGCCTGTCCGGTCTCGGCCTGGCGTGCCCCAGCGCGTCTGGGCTGTGCCGCGCCCGGCGCAGACTGGGGGCCGCGCCGTTGCAGGCGTTGTTCGAGGCTGTTGCTGGTCCGGTCGCCCGGCCGGGCACCCCTGGGGCATATTGGCGCGGACTGCGTACGGTAGCCATTGACGGAACCACCTTGCACGTTCCGGAGTCGGAGCAGACCGCCACCCGCTACCGCAAGCGCAGGGGCAAAGGCGAGTTCGGTTACCCGCTGCTGCGGTTGATCACACTGGTCGAGTGCGGGAGCCGCGCAGTGGTCGGCGCCGCCTTTGGCCCGGACAGCCGCTCGGAGTTGGACTATGCCGGACAGCTGATGAACAGGCTCGACCCGCAGATGCTGGTACTCCTGGACGCCGGCTTTGACAGCTTCGATGTCTTCGCCGGGATCCGCGCTCATGGTGCGCAGTTCCTCGGTCGCTCCGGCGCGCGACGTGTGCCGTTGATCCACCGGCGCCTGCCCGACGGCTCCTACTTGTCGACACTGCGGCAAGGCAAGATGCCGGTGCGGATCATCGAAGCGTGGATCACCGTCACGCTGCAGGACGGCATGGTGCGGCGCGAGCAGTGGCGTCTGACCACCAGCCTTCTGGACCACTCGCGCTGGCCTGCCGCCGAACTCATCGCGCTTTACCACGAGCGTTGGGAGATCGAGACATCGTACTTCGCGCTGAAGTCCAGCCTTCTGGACGGCAGGGTTCTCCGCTCAGCACGGTGCGAGGACATTGACCAGGAGGTCTATGCACTGCTGACGGTCTACCAGGTGCTGATGAGGATGGGGGACGACATCGCGGTCGGCCGGCATGGGCTGGACCCGGACAGGATCAGTTTCACGGTCCTCCTCGAGGCGGCACGCGACCGGGTGACCACCGCGCGCGGTGTGCTGGGACCGGTGCCCGGGACCCATCCTCTCCTCGGCACCATCGGCCGCATGGTGCTGGACCAGCTCAACCCATCCCGGCGGCGCCGACTCAAGGCCCGGGTGCGCAAGAACCGCTTGAGCAAGTACTCGCACAACGCCGGGCAGCACCCAGCCACCGCGCTGCGGTACACCCTGCACACCCAAGTCATGATCATGGAAGACGGCTTGACAGCCCGCCCGAGTCGTTAACTCAACGGTGTTGCGGATGTCCGTCAAACCGAATCAAGCCCACCCCGCGTGCGCGGGACCGAGGACGTCGTGATCGATGGGTGGATCACGACGATCGGCACATCCCCGCTTGTGCAGGGCCGACTCATGCCCGGCGGCAGGCAGCACACCATCAACGGGACCATCCCCGCGTTCGCGGAGCGACATCTCGCACCAGGCCAGTTCAATCGTCCCGCGTGCGCAGGGCCGACTCGCTCGGCTTAGCTCCGGCCACGAGCCGGATGGGACCATCCTCGCGCGTGTGGGGCTGGCTTGTAGTGGTCGGCGATTCCCCACAAGGGGCTGAGCACATCCCCGCCGTGCGTGGGGCCGACGCTGGCTGGCGGTCCCTGATGTAGCTCCAGAGAGGAACATCCCCGCGTGTGTGGGGCCGACACTTCGTGAGCAGCGACGATATCGGCCGAGGATGCTGTTTTCCTTCACTTCGCCGACGGCTTGAGGCTCCGGCCGTGTTAGGCCGTTGCGATGGTGTCCCACCGGGTGGTGTAACAGCGATCTCCGCGTAGCCCCTGGTCATGGGGCGGCCATCGCGCAACTCTCCGAGTAGGCAAGCTCGTTGAGAGAGGTGGCGCGATGGCCTTGTCCCAGCAT
>NZ_JBTHHU010000034.1:0-78570 GCF_059089585.1 Streptomyces sp. SX-6
GGGAAAAGCCCCCAGAAAAAATAGAGGGGAGCGCGGGTCCCGGGGGCCCGGGGGCTTCGCCCCCGGAGGAAACGGTGAAAGGGCGGGACCGGGGCACAACCCCCGGTTGCCGCAGCCGACGGCGAAGGGGCCGTCCCGCCAGGACAGGTGGCGGGACGGCCCCTTCGGGTCTCAAGGCCGCGCTATGCGCGGGCCGTTGCGGTGCGGCGGGCCAGGAGGGCCTGCCGGGTCGCGTACAGCGTGATGGACGCGGCGGCCACCATCGCCGCCAGGCCCAGGACGACCGTGCCGGACCAGCCCCCGCTGCGGAAGGCCATCGCACCGACCGCACCGCCCACCGAACTGCCCGCGTAGTACGCGGTCTGGTAGAGCGCCGACGCCTGCGCGCGCCCCGTCGTCGCCGTGCGGCTCACCGACGAACTCGCCACCGCGTGGCCCGCGAAGAAGCCGGCCGTGATGAGGACCAGGCCGAGCACCACCGACAGCAGGGAGTCGGCCAGGGAGAGCAGCAGGCCCAGCGTGGTGGTGCCCATCGCCAGGTAGAGCGCCCCGCGCCGGCCGAGGCGGCCGACCAGCTTGCCGGCCGTGGCCGAGGAGGCCGTACCCACCAGGTAGACCAGGAAGACCGAGCCGACCACGCCCTGGGGGAGGGAGAAGGGGCGGTCCGCCAGACGGTAGCCGATCACCGTGTAGACCGCGCCGAAGACGGTCATAAAGAGCGCGCCGATCGCGTACAGGCGCAGCATCAGCGGATCGGAGAGGTGCCCGCGCAGGGTGCGGGCCAGGGACCGCGGCGAGACCGGACTCGCCGTGAAGTGGCGGGCCTTGGGAATCAGTACGCGGAAGACCGCGGCGCAGAGCACGGCCAGTGCGCCGACCGCGCAGAGCCCGGCGCGCCAGCCCCAGGCCTGGCTGATCCAGCCGGCCAGGATCCGGCCGGACATGCCGCCGATGGCGTTGCCCGCGACGAACAGGCCGACCGCGCCGACCAGGGCCTTGGGTCGTACCTCCTCCGCCAGGTACGCCATCGCCGAGGCGGGCACTCCCGCGAGTGCCGCACCCTGTACCGCGCGCAGCGCGACGAGCCAGCCGAGGTCCGGGGCGAAGGGCACCAGCAGCCCCACCAGCGCGGCCACACACAGTGCCGCGGTCATCGTCGCGCGGCGCCCGAAGCGCTCGGAGAGCGCGCTCACCGGGACCACGGCCAGGGCCAGACCGCCGGTCGCGGCGGAGACCGTCCAGGACGCCTGGTCGGGCGTCACGCCGAGTCCGCCGGAGATCGCGGGGAGCAGGGCCTGCGTGGAGTAGAGCAGCGCGAACGTGGCGACGCCGGCGGCGAAGAGCGCGAAGCTCATCCGGCGGAAGGCCGAATCGCCGGGCCGCAGGCGGGAGTCGGAGTCGGGGGACGACGAGGCGGAGGCATCCGCGCGCACGATGACGGCGGATGCCCCGGTATCGGCAGGAGGCATGACCAAACCGTATGCAGGCTGCATCTGATGCGTCCAATGCATGGATTGGCCATAATCCATCCTATGGTGCATCAATACAGGTCAGGGCGGTCCGTGTCACCGCTTGGCAACGAAAAAGACATGCCGGTTACACCCGATATCGAGGCCGATTCCTGGGCGGCGACCCTTACGCCCCGGCTCGCGCAGTTCGTCGCGGTCGCCCGGCACGAGCACGTCACCCGGGCCGCCGGGCGGCTCGGGATGCCGCAGTCCACGCTCAGCCGGTCGATGGTCCGGCTCGAACAGGACCTGGGCGTCGAGCTGTTCGCGCGGCGCGGGCGTACGGTCTCGCTCACCCCCGCGGGCCGCGCCTTCCTCGGCTCCGTCGAACGCGCGCTGGCCGAGGTCGACCGCGCCGCGGAGTCCGTACGGGCCGACGCCGACCCGGCGGGCGGCAAGGTCGCGTTCGGGTTCCTGCACACGCTGGGCTCGGAGACCGTACCCGAACTCATCCGGGCCTTTAGGACCGACCACCCCCGCGTACGGTTCCAACTCGTGCAGAACTACGGCGAGGCGATGCTCGCGCGGCTGCGCTCCGGAGAGCTCGACCTGTGCCTCACCTCGCCCGTACCCGACGCGCCCGACCTCGTCGCGCGCCGGCTCGACGAGCAGAAGCTGAGGCTCGTCGTGCCGGAGGACCACCGGCTCGCGGGCCGCAAGAGGGTACGACTCGCGGAGGCCGCCTCGGAGTGGTTCGTCACCCTCGAACCGGGCTACGGGCTGCGGCGGATCACCGACGCGGTGTGCGCGGAGGCGGGGTTCACCCCGCGCGTGGCCTTCGAGGGCGAGGAGGCCGAGACGCTGCGCGGACTGGTGGCCGCGGGCCTGGGCGTGGCGCTGCTGCCGCCACCGCCCGTACCGCGGCCGGGAGTTGTGGAGCTCACCGTGACCGCACCGCGGGCGGTGCGCGAGATCGGCGTCGCCTGGCCGGCCGGGCAGCCGGACACCCCGCCGGTGGCGGCGTTCAAACGGTTCCTGATCTCGCGGCGCGGACAGCTGCTGCGCTCAGTGGTCGAGTGACGCCCCGAACCCGGCGGCCAGCGGCATCCGCAGCCCCAGCGGCGGCGGCGCCGCCAGCGCGTCGGCCACCGGACGGGCGTAGGGGTGGCCGAAGAGGGAGCCCCGGACGAAGTCCACGGCGAGCGCCAGGACTTCGGACCGGTGCTGGCGCAGCCCGTGCCCGTCCGAGTGCACCTCGAAGCGGCACACGTCCCGGTTGATCTTCTTGGCCCGCTCGGCCAGCCGGTAGGACAGATCCGGGTCCGTACGCTGGTCGTTGGTGCCGTGGACGAGCAGCACGCGCCGCCCCGTCAGCTGGCGCACCGGGTCCGGGTCGAGCACGGCCTCCGGCTCGGGCAGCCACGGGGCGATGGCCAGGACGCAGGTGACGGCCGGGTGCCCGGCGGCACGCAGCGCGGCCCGGGCACCCATACCCGTACCGATCAGGCACACCGGTACGTCGCCGTAGCGCCGCACCACCTCGTCCACCGCCCACGCGGCGTCCTGCGCGGGGTGGGCGGAGGAACCGTTCCACCCGCGAAAGCGGTAATGGACGGTGTGGGCGGCCAGTCCGTCCCCCGCACCCGCCCGGATCAGCCGCCGGGCCAGGGGCCGTCCCGTGGCGGCGGCCAGGCGCGAAGGGCGCCGCCGGCCGGCGGCGTGGCCGCCGGGCAGGAGGAGCACCACACCGTGCACGGCCGTCCCGGGATGCCCGGCACCGAGCGGTTTTCCCAGACGCGGCGTCGCTTGCTCAGCCATGGCAGACAACGATGGCAGAACGGCGCGGGTAGTCCACCCCGTCGACGGGTCACCGTTCCGTATCGTTCGCCGACATCTACGCGCGTAGGGGCTACAGTGCCGAAATGACGAGCGAGACCACCGCACAACCGACTCCGGAGCAGATCCGCCGCGCGCCCAAGGTGCTGCTCCACGACCACCTCGACGGCGGCCTGCGCCCCGGCACTGTCGTCGAACTCGCCCGCGAGGCCGGCTACGACCGGCTGCCCGAGACCGACCCCGACAAGCTGGGCGTCTGGTTCCGCGAGGCCGCCGACTCCGGTTCGCTCGAGCGCTATCTCGAGACCTTCGCCCACACCTGCGCCGTCATGCAGACCCGCGACGCCCTGTTCCGGGTTGCCGCCGAGTGCGCCGAGGACCTGGCCGCCGACGGCGTCGTCTACGCCGAGGTGCGCTACGCCCCCGAGCAGCACCTCGAGGCCGGGCTCACCCTCGAAGAGGTCGTCGAGGCCGTCAACCAGGGCTTCCGGGAGGGTGAGCGGCGGGCCAAGGCCAACGGCCACCGCATCCGGGTCGGCGCGCTGCTCACCGCGATGCGGCACGCGGCCCGCGCCCTGGAGATCGCCGAACTGGCCAACCGCTACCGCGACTCGGGCGTCGTGGGCTTCGACATCGCGGGTGCGGAAGCGGGCTTCCCTCCCACCCGCCACCTCGACGCCTTCGAGTACCTCAAGCGCGAGAACAACCACTTCACCATTCACGCCGGCGAGGCGTTCGGCCTGCCGTCGATCTGGCAGGCCCTCCAGTGGTGCGGCGCCGACCGGCTCGGCCACGGTGTGCGCATCATCGACGACATCGAGGTCGCCGAGGACGGCTCCGTCCGCCTCGGGCGGCTGGCCTCCTATGTGCGCGACAAGCGCATTCCACTGGAGATGTGCCCCACCTCCAACCTCCAGACGGGCGCGGCGAGTTCCTACGAGGAGCACCCGATCGGCCTGCTGCGCAAGCTGCATTTCCGGCTGACGGTAAACACCGATAATCGTCTGATGAGCGGGACCAGCATGAGTCTCGAATTCGAGCACCTGGTCAAGACGTTCGGCTACACGCTGGACGACATGCAGTGGTTCTCCGTCAATGCGATGAAGTCCGCCTTCATCCCATTCGATGAACGTCTGGCCATGATCAATGACGTGATCAAGCCCGGATATGCGGAGTTGAAGTCGGAGTGGCTGTTCCGTCAGACGTCCACCACGACCACGGTGACCAGCGCTTCCGGCAACGAAGGCGCATGACGCACACACTGCGGTGAATATCGTGAACACGGCCGGGACTCAAGGAGTCCCGGCCGTGTTCATTGCGTGTCATTGTCCGGCGCGCATCGTTCTCGTGACTAGGTTGCAAAGCCGCGTAATTCACAGACACCGACCCCGTCACTGAGGACAGATTCCATATGAAGCAGGGAACCATCAAGTCTCTCGGCATCGCCGCCCTCGGTGCCGTCATCGCCGCCGGTGCGGCCGGCAGCGCAGAGGCGGCCGGCCCGACCGAGCAGGCGGCCACCACAGCCCAGTCCCTGACACACCAGCTCCCCATCGAGGAAGTCGCCCCCGTGGTGCCGGGCGGTCCGGTGCTGCTGGCCACGAACCGGACCATCGGCTCGACGGCCTTCAAGAGCGCGGCGCAGGCGCTCGACCGGGCCCTGGTCAACAAGTCCCACAGAGTCACCAGGACCACCAAGGCGGGTTCGAGCACCACGACCGAGCAGACCCCGTCGGAGACCAAGGAGGCCCCGGAGACCAAGGAGGCCCCCGCCACCGAGGCAGCTCCCGAATCCAAGGCCCCTGAATCCAAGGCCCCCGAGGCCGCTCCGGCGGCCAAGGCCGCACCGGCCGACTCCAAGGGCAACGGCGGCCTGCTCGCCCCCCTGGGGAAGCTCCCGATCGGCCTCCCCACCAACGGCATCTCCGCCCCCATCGGCACCGGCGGCGGCCACTGACGGCGCGTACGCGTTCATGTACGCATGACAACGGCCGCGCACCCTGCGAGGGGTGCGCGGCCGTCGTGTGCTCGGGGCCCCGCCGGGCGGAGCGGCCTTACGGGGCGACCTTGATCCTGGGGATCGGGGTCAGTCCCGTGGCCGACTCCTCCCGGCGCGGGACTCGCGGGGCGGGCAACTCCTCCCCGCGGCGCAGCCGGTTCCGTACGGCCGGGACGACGGCCAGGTATGCGAGCGTCACGCCCGTGATGTTCAGCAGCAGCGCGTCCAGGTCCAGGACCTGGCCCACCACCCCGCTGCGCACGGCCTGGAGCACCAGCGAGATCATCGCGCTGGTGAAGACCGTCCGGGCCAGCGACCCCAGCGGCGAGACCGCGACGCGCCCGCCCGCCCAGGGCAGCAGCACCCCCAGGGGCGCGAACGGCAGCACCCCGGCGCCGATCGCGCGCGCCGCCTGCCAGGGGCCGAGAGCCAGGTCGGCACGGAGCGTGGCGAACGGCTCCATGTGCGCGGGCGTCACCCACGGTGCGGTCAGCGGGCGCAGGGCCAGCCAGCCCACCACGAGGAGATGGACCGCGAGAAGCACGCGGCCCGCCACGCGATAGCGGTATCGGAGGGCGGGCGTACCGCCATAACCATGACGCTGCACGCACCTCAGGACGCGGCGCGCGGGGCGCGCGGTTCCGCCTCCGGGCACGCAGCGTCAGCGGCCGGACCGCCGGTGCGGTTCAGGACGCCGGAGTGCCGCTGCCCTGGAGGTTCTCGGGGTGGGCCCGTACCTCGTCCGTGCACACATAGCTCTTCGGGCCGTCGTCGCCCGGACCGCCGAGGATCACCGGGCGTCCTTTGCCGGCCGGGGCGGCGTCCGCGTACGTGCACACGATCTGCGCCAGGGCGACCGGCGGCAGCTCGTCCGGCGGCGTGCTCAGGCGCAGGGTGCCGGCGGGGTCGCCCCGGCGCGGGCCCGCGACGCTCAGCCGCTGCGGGACGTCGGTCGAGAAGCCCGCCTCGTCCTCGGCGGGCGACGGCTGCCGCCGCAGCTCGTCGAGCAGCGCCCGGGCCACGCCCAGGGCGTCGCTGTGGCTCGCGAGGGAGACGGCCCGCGTCACGGGGAGCAACTGCGTGGTGCACACGAGCTGGACGGACATCGTGACGCTGCCCGCCGACGGAGTGGCCTGTACGCCGGGGCGCACCTTGCACGTCGCCCGCGAGGGCGCGCTCCCGGCGTCCACCGGCACGGCGGTGCCCCGGATACCGCACCCGGCGAGCGCGCACAGCGCCATCGCCACGACCGCACCACGCACTGGTCGGTGAAGAATGCGCCTCACTGCGCGCCCCCTTCGGCCGGGCCGTCGCCGTTCTCGGCGACGGCGGACGCGTCGCGGGGGAGGGTGAGCGTGAAGACCGCGCCGCCCTCGGGGGAGTTGGCCGCGGTGATCTCGCCGTCGTGGATGTGGGCGTTCTCCAGCGCGATCGACAGGCCCAGGCCGCTGCCCTCGGAACGCGGCCGGGAGGCACTGGCCTTGTAGAAGCGGTCGAAGACGTGCGGTAGCACGTCCTCGGGGATGCCCGGGCCGTGGTCGTGCACCTCGATGACCAGCCGGTCGTCCACGGGACGCACGGACACCCGCACCGGCGAGCCGCCGTGCTTGAGCGCGTTGCCGACCAGGTTGGCGAGGATGACGTCCAGGCGGCGCGGGTCGAGCCGCGCCATGATGCCGCGCTCCGCGTCCAGTTCGACGGCGTCGAGCCAGGCCCGGGCGTCCATGCAGGCGGTCACTTGGTCCGCGACGTCCACGTAGTCCAGGACGAGCCGGGCCGTGCCCGCGTCGAAGCGGGTGACCTCCATCAGATTCTCCACCAGGTCGTTCAGCCGCCGGGTCTCGCTGCACACCAGGTGCACCGCAGGCGCGATCATCGGGTCGAGCGAGTCGGCCTCGTCCTCCAGCACCTCGGTCACGGCCGTGATCGCGGTGAGCGGGGTGCGCAGCTCGTGGGACATGTCGGCGACGAAGCGCCGGCTCGCGGACTCCCGCGCGCTCAGTTCCTCGACCCGCTTCTCCAGCGACTCGGCGGTCTTGTTGAACGTCCGCGACAGCTCGGCCAGTTCGTCCGTCCCCGACACCTGGAGCCGGGTGTCCAGCTTGCCCTCGCCCAGCCTGCGCGCCGCGTCGCCGAGCCGCTGCACGGGCCGCAGCACCGTGGAGGCGGCGGCCTGCGCGAGCAGCGCGGAACCGATCAGCGCCAGACCCGTGGCGATACCGAGCGACCAGGCGAGGGAGTTGAGGTCCGCCCGCTCGTTCTCCAGGGACTTGAGCAGATAGCCCGTCGGCCCGCCGCCGATCACCTTGGCGCCGCCGACCAGGTACGGCTTGCCGTCGAGCGTGATCCGCTGCCAGTACAGGTGATACGGGTAGGGGTTCGACTCGTCGACCCGGCGCTGCCGGTTGACCGCCGTGACCAGCGTCTGCGGCACGACCTTGAGCGTGAACAGATCGCGGTCCGAGGGCGCCGCGCACTCACTGCCGTCGGCGACCTTGCCGATCAGCAGCACCTCGTACTTCTGCGAGGTCGCCGCCATCCGGTCCGCGGCCTCCAGGAGTTCGGCGCAGGTCGGCTTCAGGGGCAGCGAACCGGTGTTGTCCTGAAGGGACTTGCGGAAGTCGTCCAGGGCCGCGTTCTGCGTGCGGGTGAGAACGGCGTCGCGGTTGAGCCAGTACGCGATCGCGGATGCCGACACGGCGGCCGCCAGGGCCACCAACGCGAAGACGAGCATCAGCCGCAGCCGCAGGCTGATCCATCGCATGCTGAGTTTCATGACGTTCCCGGCCGCTGCCCAGCCCCGTACCCGACCGGGCTCTTCGGTCACTGTGCGCTCTCTGTGCTCTGCTTCACTGCGCTCTGCTTCACTGCGGGGAGTCAAGGCGGTAGCCGACCCCGCGGACCGTACGGATCAGGGTGGGGGAGGACGGCACGTCCTCCACCTTCGCCCGCAGCCGCTGGACACAGGCGTCCACCAGCCGCGAGTCGCCGAGGTAGTCGTGCTCCCACACCAGTCTGAGCAACTGCTGCCGCGACAGCGCCTGGCCCGGCCGGCGGCTGAGCTCCAGCAGCAGCCGCAGCTCGGTCGGGGTCAGCTGGAGATCCTCGCCGTTCTTCGTCACCGTCATCGCCGAGCGGTCGATCACCAGTGAACCGAAGGTCGCCGAGTCGTTCGACTCCCGCTCGCCGCGGCGCAGCACCGCACGGATCCGGGCGTCCAGCACCCGGCCCTGCACGGGCTTGACCACATAGTCGTCCGCACCCGATTCCAGGCCGACCACGACGTCGATGTCGTCGCTGCGCGCGGTGAGCAGGATGATCGGCAACTGGTCCGTGCGCCGGATCCGGCGGCACACCTCGAAGCCGTCGATGCCCGGGAGCATGACGTCCAGCACGATCAGGTCCGGCCGCTGCTCGCGCAGCATCTTCAGGCCCTCCTCGCCCGACGCCGCGGTCACCACGCGGTGACCCTGGCGGGACAGGGAGAACTCGAGGGCCGTGCGGATGGCGTCGTCATCCTCGATCAGCAACAGGAAAGGCACAGTGGCCATTCTGGCCTACGACAGGCCGGTAGTTCGACTTCCCCTGCTGCGTTCCCGGCCGTCGGCACCTGCTCCCGCCTTGATTCCAACACTCCTGCCAGCTCTGTTGCACGGCTGTGACAGTCGGCGGACAGCGTCATGAAACTGGCCCGGCAGTCTTGTGGTCACCGGGCAGCAGGAAGGTCCGGAACCACACCGGACCGACTGGCTTCCACGACGGGGGGCGCGACATGACCACACTGCACAGCACCACGACCGGCGCCGCAGTGCGCACTCGTCTGCACGATGCCGGCCGGACTCTGAGTCTCGAGAAGTCCGGGGCCACGAGCGGACGGGGGTGCGCTCGTGGCGCCGGACGCCGGCAGGGGATCTACCTGACGGCGATCGACGCGATCACGTACGGGGAGTCGTCGGACGCGGAGCAGCGTGACGACAGCGCGTCGCGGACCGAGGCGGAATTCACCGCCTACGTCCAGGAGCGCCGCGCCTCCCTGTACGCGACCGCCTACCACCTGACCGGTGACCGGCACGAGGCAGAGGACCTGCTGCAGAGCGCGCTGTTCTCCACGTACCGCGCCTGGGACCGGATCACCGACAAGGCGGCCGTCGGCGGCTATCTGCGCCGCACGATGACCAACCTGCACATCAGCGCCTGGCGTCGCCGCAAGCTCAACGAGTACCCGACCGAGGAACTCCCCGAGACGGTCGGCGAACAGGACGCGATGCGCGGCACCGAACTCCGCGCCGTGCTCTGGCAGGCCCTCGCCCGGCTGCCCGAGCTCCAGCGCACGATGCTCGTGCTCCGCTACTACGAGGGCCGTACGGACCCGGAGATCGCGGAGATCCTCGACATCAGCGTCGGCACGGTCAAGAGCAGCATCTGGCGCTCGCTGCGCCGGCTGCGCGAGGACGAGGCCATCGGCTGCGGCCGGGGCGTCGAGGAGTCGTTCGGCGAGCTGGTGGCCTGAACGGCTCGGGGGGATACGGGGGATACACAGGGGGGGAACACGGGGGAAAAGCGGAGCGGGCGGACAGCCGGGGGGTCTGTCCGCCCGCTCTCGTGTTCTCCTACGCGCTCGCGGCGACGGTCACGCTCTCGCGCCGTCCGGCCGCCGCGGCGGCTATCCGGCCCATCGCGGTGCCCTTGCCACAGGCGTACGCGCCGAGCGCGGTCTGGCGGGCCACGATGTCGCGCTCGGTGCGCATCAGCCGCAGGCCGCGGCGGAGCAGATACGGCACCGGCTTGCGGGCCTCGCGCAGATCGCGCAGGAAACGGCGGCGGAAGGTCGTCGCGGGACGGCCGCGCAGGCACAACGCGTCGGCGAGGCGGCCCAGTTCACGGCAGCGGTCGATGATGTCCGCGGCGAAGATCCCCTCCGCGATGAACAGCGGGGTACGGCCGATGTCCAGCGTGCTGCGTCCCGCGATCGAGCTGGTGGCGATGTCGTACACCGGCACGTCGGTACGGGACGTACGGCACAGGCTGTCGATCGCCGCGACGGCCGCCTCGGCGTCCCACGACAGTGGTGAGTCCCAGTCGGCGCCCGAACCGTCCGCGAGCTGTGGCAGCGTCGGGTCGGTCTCCTCCTTGTAGAAGTCGTCCAGGTTGAGGACGGGCAGCCCGGTACGGGCCGCTAGGGACGACTTTCCGGAACCGGACGGACCGGTCAGCAGGATCACGCGCGTATGGCAGGAGGCAGTCACGGAACACCAGTCTGACGCATTGGGCCGCATGGGGGATCCCCCCGGGTCGAGATGTGCGCGAAGCGTCATGGCTCAACTACGCTGCGTCGCTGGATCCCCCTCAAATCCCAGCTCTCTCACACCACGGCAGGTGGTCATGGCCTCGTACGCACGTCACGCCCGTTCGTCCTCCCCACGTCTTCCGCGCTCCCTCATGCGCGCCGGGCTGACCGCGTCCGCGGGCGCGGCCCTGGTCGCCGGCGCCGCGGTGGAGGCACACGCGGTCGCGGCACCCCACGCATCCTTCGGCCGCACGGATGTGATGGCGGCCGTCGACGGGACGCACACGGCACTCCAGAAGTCGGTCGCGGGCCTGTCCCCGGTGCTGAGGACGCTCCCGGTCAACCCGCTGGCCCACACCGGCGTCGACCCGCTGAACAACTCGGTGGGCACCCAGGTCGCCGACTTCAAGCCGGCGAGCACGCAGACGCTGACCGGCCCACTGTCGGTCGAGGGCGGCAAGGTGCAGAACCTGCCGGTGGTGGGCGGCGCACTCCAGCAGCTGCTGCCGTAGGGGACGGGCGCCCGCCCGTCCCCCACGGCGGGGGACTCAGTAGGACGAGCCCCCCGCGCCCAGCGAACCCGTGGGGTGCCAGACGGTCTTCGTCTCCAGGAAGGCCGTCAGCCGGTCCGTACCCGGTGCCGCGAACCAGTCCACAGCCTGTGGACGAAGTGCGCGCTTGAGGTTGTCGGCCGCGGCGATCTCCAGCGCCTTGGCCAGCTCGGCGTCCGCGCCGGCCAGGTCGATCGCGTTGACGTCCTGGTGCGCGGCGAGCGACGGAGCGATCTCCGCGGCCTTGCCGGACAGCACGTTGACGACACCGCCCGGCAGGTCGGACGTGGCCAGCACCTCGCCGAGCGACAGCGCCGGCAGCGGCGCGTTCTGCGAGGCGATCACCACGGCGGTGCTGCCCGTGGCGATCACCGGCGCGATCACGGAGACCAGGCCGAGGAACGACGACTCCTGCGGGGCCACGACGGCCACCACACCGGTCGGTTCGGGGGTCGAGACGTTGAAGAACGGCCCCGCGACCGGGTTGGTGCCCCCGGCGACCTGGGCGATCTTGTCGGTCCAGCCCGCGTACCAGACCCAGCGGTCGATCGCGGCGTCCACCTGCGCGGCGGCCTTGGACTTCGACAGCCCCTCCGCGTCCGCGACCTCGGCGACGAACTGGTCGCGGCGGCCCTCCAGCATCTCGGCGATGCGGTAGAGGATCTGGCCGCGGTTGTACGCGGTCGCACCGGACCAGGCGCCGAACGCCTTGCGCGCGGCGACGACGGCGTCACGCGCGTCCTTGCGGGACGACAGCGGCGCGTTGGCCAGCCAGTTGCCCTTGCCCGCCGCGCCAGCGGCTGATGTTCCAGCGGTCACCTCGTACACCCGCCCGCTCTCGGACCGGGGGAACTTGCCCCCGACGAACAGCTTGTAGGTCTTAAGGACACTGAGACGCTCAGACATCGAGGTAGGCCTCCAGACCGTGACGGCCGCCCTCGCGGCCGAAGCCCGACTCCTTGTAGCCGCCGAACGGCGAGGTCGGGTCGAACTTGTTGAACGTGTTGGCCCAGACGACACCGGCGCGGAGCTTGTCCGCGACCGCGAGCATCCGCGAGCCCTTCTCGGTCCAGATGCCCGCCGACAGGCCGTACTGCGAGTTGTTGGCCTTGGCCACGGCCTCGGCCGGGGTGCGGAAGGTCAGGACCGACAGGACCGGGCCGAAGATCTCCTCGCGGGCGATCCGGTGGGCCTGGGTGACGTTCGTGAACAGCGTCGGCGCGAACCAGTAGCCGGAGGCGGGCAGTTCGCAGGCCGGCGCCCAGCGCTCGGCGCCCTCGGCCTCGCCGCTGTCGGCGAGGGCCGTGATACGGGCCAGCTGCTCGGCCGAGTTGATCGCGCCGACGTCCGTGTTCTTGTCCAGCGGGTCGCCCACGCGCAGCGTGGACATCCGGCGCTTGAGCGCGTCCAGAAGCTCGTCCTGGATCGACTCCTGGACGAGGAGGCGCGAGCCCGCGCAGCAGACCTGGCCCTGGTTGAAGAAGATGCCGTTGACGATGCCCTCGACGGCCTGGTCGATCGGGGCGTCGTCGAAGACGATGTTCGCGCCCTTGCCGCCCAGTTCGAGGGTGAGCTTCTTGTCCGTACCGGCGACGGTGCGGGCGATCTGCTTGCCGACGGCCGTGGAGCCGGTGAAGGCCACCTTGTCGATGCCCTCGTGCGCGACCAGCGCGGCACCTGTGGAGCCGTCGCCGGTGAGGATGTTGACGACACCCTTCGGCAGGCCCGCCTGGCGGCAGATGTCCGCGAAGAACAGGGCGGAGAGGGGGGTCGTCTCGGCCGGCTTGAGGACGACCGTGTTGCCCGCGGCCAGCGCCGGGGCGATCTTCCACGCCAGCATCAGCAGCGGGAAGTTCCACGGGATGACCTGGCCCGCGACGCCCAGCGGGCGCGGGTTCGTGCCGAAGCCCGCGTGCTCCAGCTTGTCGGCCCAGCCCGCGTAGTAGAAGAAGTGCGCGGCGACGAGGGGGAGGTCCGCGTCGCGCGTCTCCTTGATCGGCTTGCCGTTGTCGAGGGTCTCGAGGACGGCGAGCTCGCGGCTGCGCTCCTGGATGATCCGCGCGATACGGAAGAGGTACTTGGCGCGCTCGGAGCCGGGCAGGGCCGACCACTTCTCGAATGCCTTGCGGGCGGCCCTGACCGCCGCGTCCACGTCCTCGGCGCTCGCCTGCGCGACCTCGGAGAGGACCTCCTCGGAGGAGGGCGAGACCGTCTTGAAGACCTTGCCGTCCGAGGCCTCGCGGAACTCGCCGTCGATGAACAGCCCGTAGGACGGGGCGATGTCGACGACCGCGCGCGATTCGGGAGCCGGTGCGTATTCGAAGGCCATGGTCAGTCCACCGTCACATAGTCGGGACCGGAGTAGCGCCCGGTGCTCAGCTTCTGGCGCTGCATCAGCAGGTCGTTGAGGAGGCTGGAGGCGCCGAAGCGGAACCAGTGGTTGGTCAGCCACTCCTCGCCCACGGTCTCGTTGACCAGCACCAGGAACTTCAGTGCGTCCTTGGTGGTGCGGATGCCTCCGGCGGGCTTCACTCCGACCTGTACCCCGGTCGCGGCGCGGAAGTCGCGGACGGCCTCCAGCATCAGCAGCGTGTTGGCCGGGGTGGCGTTCACCGCGACCTTGCCGGTCGAGGTCTTGATGAAGTCGGCACCGGCGAGCATGCCGAGCCAGGAGGCGCGGCGGATGTTGTCGTACGTCGACAGCTCGCCCGTCTCGAAGATGACCTTGAGGCGTGCGTTGCCGCAGACCTGCTTGACGGCCTTGATCTCCTCGAAGACGGACAGGTAACGGCCGGAGAGGAAGGCGCCGCGGTCGATCACCATGTCGATCTCGTGCGCGCCCGCGGCGACGGCGTCCCGCGTGTCGGCCAGCTTGACCGGCAGCGCGGCGCGGCCCGCGGGGAACGCGGTGGCGACGGACGCCACCTTGACGTCCGAGCCCGCGACGGCCTCGGCGGCCGTGGCCACCATGTCGGGGTAGACGCAGACAGCCGCCGTGCGGGGGGTCTCGCGGTCGCGGTCGGTGGGGTCGGGATTGAGGGCCTTGGCGCACAGAGCCCGGACCTTGCCCGGGGTGTCCGCGCCCTCCAGGGTCGTCAGGTCGATCATCGAGATCGCCAGGTCGATGGCGTAAGCCTTCGCCGTGGTCTTGATCGAACGGGTGCCGAGCGAAGCGGCGCGGGCCTCGAGGCCGACAGTGTCGACACCGGGCAGGCCGTGCAGGAAGCGGCGCAGCGCACTGTCGGAGGCGGTCACATCTGCCATCGACGCCAGTCGCTCCGCGGCTTCGTTGCCGTGGGAAGGAACAGTGGGCATGGTCACCGGATGAGCATATCTACGCGCGTAGCGCATGGGAAGCGGTTGGGGTAGTTCCGTTTGCTGTGGGCGTTTAGTGACATTCGAATGATCTTGCGATGACAAATGATCAATAAATTCTTTCTCAACAGCACCGCCTGACTCACCGGCCCCACACGCTTGAGAAAAGCGGCATGCGGATCGTCCACCTCAGTGCTCGTAATCAGGAGAGCCACGCATGTCTCGTCGTCACACCCTGCGTACCGTCCTCGTCTCCGCCGCCGTGGCGGGTGCGGTCCTCGCCCCGGTCTCGTCCGCCTTTGCGGCGCCGCAGACCTCGTCGGTGGCCGCCGCCCACAAGTCCGGCCCGGTGCGCACGTACAAGCTCCCGGACGGCAGCCGGGCCAGCGTTCACGAGCCGAAGGCCGGCCACTTCCAGGTGGTCATCTCCAAGGGCGACATCATGCTCGCCATCCTCGACGACAAGCGGCCGTACGCGACCGTGCACAACCTGTTCGTCGAGATGGACCCCCGCAACGGCAGGGTCACCTGGGT
Organism: Streptomyces sp. SX-6; assembly: GCF_059089585.1. Lineage (NCBI taxonomy): Bacteria > Bacillati > Actinomycetota > Actinomycetes > Kitasatosporales > Streptomycetaceae > Streptomyces > Streptomyces sp. SX-6. Next base: position 14,971 of record NZ_JBTHHU010000034.1, read on the forward strand.
CGAGCAGAAGAACCTCGGCCTGGGCAAGGACCAGGGCAATCGCTACACCCGTGGCCTGTACATCGGCAACCGGGTGCTCGCGGACGGCATCCGCGCCGTCGTGTACCGGCAGTCGCCGCACGTGTTCACGGCCTATGTCGTCTCGAACGGAAAGTTCGTGAAGCTCCTCAACGGCGCGCGCCCGACCGTGCTGGCCGGCAAGCACGGCAACTACCTCGTCCGCCTCAACGCCCGCACCGGCCAGGTCACCGCGCTGAAGGACAAGGGCAGCCACGGCCAGGGCAAGGTCACCCCCGTGTGCTTCGCGGAGAAGAAGCAGGACATCGGCGCGGGCACCCTCGCGATCCTGACCAACTCGCTCAAGGACGGCCCCCAGGTCGTCTTCAAGGACATGGGCGACCAGAAGGGCAAGGAGATCCTCCCGCGCCTGGACCGCAAGCACCCGTCCCTGCCGAAGTCGGCCGGCATCATCGCGAAGATCACCGACATCAACACCGCGCAGCCGAAGCTCGTCACCAAGGTGGAAGGCGGGGGCGCCCCCTACGGCACCACGCTCTTCCCGAAGCTCGCCAAGGGCTGCGTGGTCGTGAACCACGTGAAGTGATCCACCCGGCCGCGTTGCCGTATCGCAACCTGCGGTGTTCGAACCGTCCGGCAGAATCGGGCGCATGACGAGCTCCCCCTCACCCGAGGCACCGGAATACGCCGAGCGCTGCTACCGCTCCTCCGCCGGCATCGCCAGTGGCGTCCTGCTGCTGGCGCTGGCCGCGTGGCTGGGCGGGGACGCGATCGTGCGCGGTGAAGGCCGTACGCCGTGGCTCGCGCTGGCCGGGCTGCTGTGTGCGGTGCCGCTGGTGATCGCGTTCACCGTGCGGCCGGCGGTGTGGGCCGGTGAGGACCGGCTGCTGGTGCGGAACCCCTTCCGCACCATCGCCCTGCCGTGGGCGAGCGTCTCGGGCGTACGGGCCAGTTACTCCAGCGAGGTGTTCGCGGGCGACGCGAAGTACCAGCTCTGGGCCATCCCGGTGTCCCTGCGCAAGCGCAAGCAGGCCGCACGGCGGCAGCAGCGGGCGGCCGCGGAGGACGTCACGGGCCGTACGTCGGTCACGCGGGGCGCGTCGGATCAGCCGATGCGGTCGCCCTCCGACCAGGCGATCGAGGACCTCCGTGACCTCGCGGAGCGGTGTGCCGGGCGGGACGGCGCGCAGGGCGCGCCCACGGTGCGGTGGGCGTACGAGCTGATCGCGCCCTCGGTGGTGGGGTTGGTGTTGTTCGTGGTGCTGTACGCCGTCATGTGACGGGAGAGGCCCTGGCCGGGATGGCCAGGGCCTCTTCGTGTCAGATGCCCGCTGCGCGGGACAGGTCCGTCTTGATCGCCGCGAGGACCTCGGCGGCACGAGTGCGTGCGTCGGCGAGAGCCGCGGCGGACGCCACCGGGACGACGACCTCCAGGTAGCACTTGAGCTTCGGCTCCGTACCGCTCGGGCGCACGATCACCCGGGCGGCGGAGACCTCGCCCGCCTCGTCGCCCGCCAGCTGGTAGCGCAGGCCGTCCGTCGGCGGCAGCGACTCCGTGCCCTTGGCCAGGTCCTCGGCCGAGGACACGTGCAGGCCCGCCAGCATCACCGGCGGCTCCTCGCGCAGCTTGCGCATCGCGGCCGCGATCAGGGACAGGTCCTCGACGCGCACCGACAGCTGGTCGGTGGCGTGCAGGCCGTGCTCCACGGCGAGGTCGTCGAGCAGGTCGGCGAGGGTGCGGCCCTTCTCCTTGAGCTCGGCCGCCAGCTCGGCGACCAGCAGGGCGGCGGTGATGCCGTCCTTGTCGCGGACGCCCTCGGGGTCGACGCAGTAGCCCAGCGCCTCCTCGTACGCGTAGCGCAGGCCGTCCACGCGGGCGAGCCACTTGAAGCCGGTGAGCGTCTCCTCGTACGGGGTGCCGGTGCTCGCGGCGGCGATCCGGGAGAGGAGGGTGGAGGAGACGATCGTCGTGGCGAAGGTGCCGCTCGCGTTCTTGTGCACGAGGTGCTCGGCCAGCAGCGCGCCGACCTCGTCGCCGCGCAGCATGCGCCAGCCCTCGACGGTCTCCGGGGCCGGGATCGCGACGGCGCAGCGGTCGGCGTCCGGGTCGTTGGCGATGATGATGTCCGGCTCCTCGCCCCGGGCGGCCGCGTCGCGGGCCGTGGCGAAGGAGAGGTCCATCGCGCCCGGCTCCTCCGGGTTGGGGAAGGCGACCGTGGGGAACTCCGGGTCCGGGTCCGCCTGCTCGGCGACCACGAGCGGGGCCGGGAAGCCGGCGCGCTCGAAGGCCGCGGTGAGGACGGTGCGGCCGACGCCGTGCATCGGCGTGTAGACCACGCGGACGTCGCGGGCCGAGCCACCGGTGAGGACGGCGTCCGTGCGCTCCAGGTAGGCGTTCAGGACGGTGTCGTCCAGGGTCTCCCAGCCGGTGTCCGGGAGGGGGACGTCGGTGAGGGACTTGATCGCCGCGATTTCGGTGGCGATCGCGGCGTCCGACGGGGGGACGATCTGCGAGCCGTCGCCGAGGTAGACCTTGTAGCCGTTGTCACGCGGCGGGTTGTGGCTGGCCGTCACCTCGACACCGGCGACCGCGCCGAGGTGGCGGATCGCGAACGCGAGCACGGGGGTGGGGAGCGGGCGCGGGAGGACGGCGGCCTTGAGGCCGGCGCCCACCATGACGGCGGCCGTGTCCCGGGCGAAGTCGGCGCTCTTGTGGCGGGCGTCGTAGCCGATGACGACGGTGCCGTTGGTGTGGCCTTGCTTCTTCAGGTACGCGGCGAGGCCTGCGGCCGCGCGGATGACGACCGCGCGGTTCATGCGCATGGGGCCGGCGCCGAGTTCGCCGCGGAGGCCGGCGGTGCCGAACTGGAGGGTGCCGGCGAAGCGGTTCTCCAGTTCAGCGAGGTTTTCGGCGTCGATGAGCTCGGCGAGCTCGGCGCGGGTGTCGGGGTCGGGGTCCTCGGCGAGCCATGCCTTGGCCTGGGCGATGAGGTCCACGGTGTCCTCCGGGGGTCTGTGGGTGCGCTTCGGGTGCGTTGCGGGTCGGGGGCGGGCCGGGACGGGGCCTTCTGGGGCTGGATTATTTACGGCGGGTGCGCTCAGGCGCATTGGTGCCCCGAACTGCCGCCGCAAATAACCCTTACGCCCCTGCCAGGCCCCGTCCCGGCCCGCCCCCTTCGGAGCGTTGGCGGGTGCGGGTGGGTTCCACTACGCGCCGAAGGCGCGGGTCCGTGTACGGCTGGGTAGCCGTATGTGGACACGCGCCCTCGGGAGTGTGCTGGTTACAGGCGGGGGAGCACCTGGGCCAGCAGGTCACCCATGCGGGCGGCGGAGTCGCGGCCGGCCTGGAGGACCTCTTCGTGGTTCAGGGGCTCACCGGTCATGCCTGCGGCGAGGTTCGTCACGAGCGAGATGCCCAGGACCTCGGCGCCTGCTTCGCGGGCGGCGATCGCCTCGAGGGTGGTGGACATGCCGACCAGGTCCGCGCCGAGCGTACGGGCCATACGGACCTCGGCCGGGGTCTCGTAGTGCGGGCCGGGGAACTGCGCGTAGACGCCCTCCTCGAGGGTGGCGTCGACCTCCTTGCAGAGGGTGCGCAGGCGGTTCGAGTAGAGGTCCGTCAGGTCGACGAAGTTCGCGCCGACGATCGGGGAGGTGGCCGTGAGGTTGATGTGGTCGCTGATCAGCACCGGCTGACCCGGGCGCATGCCGTCACGGAGACCGCCGCAGCCGTTGGTCAGGACGACGGTCTTGCAGCCCGCGGCGACGGACGTGCGGACACCGTGGACGACGGCGGCGACGCCGCGGCCCTCGTAGTAGTGCGTACGGCCGAGGAAGACGAGCGCGCGCTTGTCGTTGACCTTGTACGAGCGGATCGTGCCCGCGTGGCCGGCGACCGCGGCGGCGGTGAAGCCGGGGAGCTCGGTGACGGAGAACTCGGCCTCGGGGGTACCGAGGGCCTCGGTGGCGGGAACCCATCCGGAGCCCATGACCAGGGCGACGTCGTGGGTCTCGGCGCCCGTGAGCTCGCGCAGGCGGGCGGCGGCGGCGTCGGCCGCGGCGTACGGGTCGGTCTGGGGGGTAACTGATGCGTTCACGCGGACGAGGGTAACCGGTCAGTGCCTACGCGCGTAGATGTCGCAGGTTACGGTCTTGCAGCTGTCGGTTCGTGCGATGTGCCAGGAGCGTCAGCAGGGGCGCTTGCGCAGTTCCATGACGTAGTCGTGGGGGGCTCCGGCGGATTCCGCGGCGTCGGCGACCTCGCCGAGGTAGCGGGCGGAGGGCAGGCCGCCCTCGTAGCCGTTGAGCACGTAGATCCAGGCCGTCTCCTCGCCGTCCAGCGTGTGGACGCGGATCTTGAGGCGGCGGTAGATCTCCAGGCCCACACCCTCCCAACGGTCCATCGACTCCTCGTCCATCGGAGCGATGTCGTAGAGGGCGACGAAGACCTGGGAGGCCGGGTCCTCGACGACCGTGGCGAGCGCCCCCTCCCAGCCCATCTGCTCCCCGCCGAAGGTCAGCCGCCAGCCGGCGAGCCAGCCGGTGCCGCGCAGCGGTGAGTGGGGTGCGCGGCGCGTCATCAGCCGCGCGTCGAGGTTGCCGGCGTAGGCGGCGTAGAGCGACATGGTTCTGAGGGTACGGGAGTGAGGCGGGACCGCATTTGGGGTGGCAGGCTCGGGGGAGGGACCCGGAGGGAGTCGCTGTGATGGGTACGGGACAATGGAGTACGTGACTCGGATCGTGATCATCGGTGGCGGACCCGGCGGCTATGAGGCGGCGCTGGTCGCCGCTCAGCTCGGCGCGGAGGTGACCGTCGTCGACTGCGACGGTCTGGGCGGGGCGTCGGTGCTCACCGACTGCGTGCCCTCGAAGACTCTCATCGCGACGGCCGAGGTGAAGACCAACTTCGACTCCTCGTACGAGGAGCTCGGGATCACCGTCGATGACGGTGACAACGGGGCTGTCGTAGGGGTTGATCTGGGGAAGGTCAACCGGCGGGTCAAGCGGCTCGCCATCGCGCAGTCGCATGACATCACGGCTTCCGTGACGCGTGCCGGCGGGCGTGTGCTGCGGGGGCGCGGGCGGCTGGAGCCGCAGCAGGGTACCGATGGGTCGCGGCGGGTTGTCGTGCGCGGTGCTGATGGTGCCGAGGAGACGCTGGTTGCCGATGCCGTGCTGGTTGCCACGGGTGCGCATCCGCGGGAGATCCCGGACGCGCAGCCCGATGGTGAGCGCATTCTGAACTGGACCCAGGTCTACGACCTGGACGCGCTGCCCGAGGAGCTCATCGTGGTGGGCTCCGGTGTCACCGGCGCCGAGTTCGCCGGTGCTTACCAGGCTCTTGGGTCCGAGGTGACGCTGGTGTCCTCGCGGGATCGTGTGCTGCCGGGGGAAGACCCTGATGCTGCTGCGGTTCTCGAGGACGTCTTCCGGCGGCGTGGGATGAACGTCATGGCACGGTCGCGTGCCCAGTCCGCCAAACGAGTGGGGGACCGGGTCGAGGTGACGCTGTCCGACGGGCGGGTCATCTCCGGTACGCACTGCCTGATGGCCGTGGGGTCGATCCCCAACACGGCCGGGATAGGCCTGGAGGAGGCCGGGGTCCGGCTGAAGGAGTCCGGGCACATCTGGACGGACAAGGTGTCGCGCACCAGTGCTCCGGGTGTGTACGCCGCCGGTGACTGTACGGGCGTGCTCGCTCTCGCGTCGGTCGCGGCGATGCAGGGCCGTATCGCCATGTACCACTTCCTGGGCGACGCGGTGGCGCCGCTCAATCTCAAGGCGGTATCCGCGAACGTATTTACGGATCCGGAGATTGCCACGGTCGGGTACACCCAGGCCGATGTGGACAGCGGGCGGATTGACGCCCGGGTCGTGAAGCTGCCGCTGCTGCGCAATCCGCGCGCGAAGATGCAGGGTATTCGCGACGGTTTCGTAAAGATGTTCTGCCGTCCCGGTACGGGCATCGTGGTGGGCGGTGTGGTGGTCTCGCCGCGGGCCAGCGAGCTGATTCATCCGATCTCGATCGCGGTCGACAACAATCTGACAGTGGAACAGATCGCGAACGCTTTCACCGTGTACCCGTCGCTGTCCGGCTCGATCGCCGAGGTGGCACGGCAGTTGCACACCAGGAAGACACAGCGGGAGGCCTGAGCCCCGGGGGTGCCGGAGGGGGTGTCTCCCCTTCCGGTTCCCTATACCACTTCTTGGGTTGCCCAGCGGACAACTTCCGTTAATTGCTGCAACCTGCTGAAAACAGATGGTCGTTGGCGTTACTGTCGGTTTCGTGTTCGCTGCAGAACGTCGTCAATTGATCCTCGAAATGGTGCGCGCCAACGGGGCGGTTTCGCTCCGGGAGCTCGCCCGTGTTGTCCAGACCTCCGAAGTGACCGTGCGGCGTGACGTGCGGGCACTGGAAGCGGAAGGACTGCTCGACCGCCGGCACGGCGGCGCGGTGCTGCCGGGCGGTTTCACCCGGGAGTCCGGCTTCCCGCAGAAATCCCATCTAGCGACCGCCGAGAAGACGGCCATCGCCGATCTCGCGGCGAGCTTCGTCGAAGAGGGCGAGGCCGTCGTCGTCGGCGCCGGTACCACCACGCAGGAGCTGGCCCGCCGACTCGCGCGGGTACCCGGCCTGACCGTGGTCACCAACTCCCTGCTCGTCGCCCAGGCGTTGGCCCATGCCAACCGCGTCGAGGTCGTGATGACCGGCGGCACCCTGCGCGGATCGAACTACGCGCTCGTCGGCAGCGGCGCCGAGCAGTCCCTCCAGGGGCTGCGGGTGAGCCGGGCCTTCCTGTCCGGGAGCGGACTGACCGCCGAGCGTGGGCTGTCCACGTCCAACATGCTCTCCGCGAGCGTGGACCGGGCGCTCGTGCAGGCGGCGGCCGAGGTGGTCGTGCTCGCCGACCACACCAAGCTGGGCACCGACACGATGTTCCAGACGGTGCCGACCGACGTCATCACCAGACTCGTGACCGACGAGCCCTCGGGGCACGACGACCGCGCCGCGACGGAACTCCAGGCACTCGCCGACCAGGGCGTGCACATCTCGGTCGCCGGACCGGGAGCGGGGTCGGGGGTTCCTGGGGAGGTCTCGTCCGCGCGGCGGCGGGACATGCCGCCGCTGCCCGGACAGCGCCGCAGTCACCCCCTCGGGGACGCCCGGCACGGCCACCACGGCCAGCCCGGGCAGCAGTACCCCGGCCCCGCGCAGGGCGGCCCGCCCGGGGCGCAGTTGCGCAGCGCGCTCCCGCTGGGGGACCAGCCGACGGCGCGTGTGGCGGATCTGGCCCCCCGCCGCCGCTAGGTCAGTCCTTCTCCCCCTTGATGCCCCTGAGAGTCAGCATCAGCAGGCGGTCGGCCAACTCCGGGTCCTCCGGGGACTGTTCGACCGCCAGGGAAATGGCATTGGTCAGCTGCATCAGGTCGGCGATGTCCACGTCCGGGCGCACCGCGCCGGCCTGCTGCGCCCGGGCCAGCAGGGTGCTGCCCGCCGCGCGCATCGGGGTGCTGCACCGGGACAGCGCGGAGGCCTCGTCGCTCTGGGCGGCCATCAGTGCCCTCGACAGCCCCCGGTAGGTGCTGGCGTGCGTGACGATGGCGCGCAGCCAGTCCACGAGCGCCCGGCAGGGCTCGGGCGAGGCCAGCAGTTCGCGCGAGCGTGCGAGCAGGCTGTCCACCTCGCCCTGGAAGACCGCGCTCATCAGCGCCGTGCGGTTGGGGAAGTGCCGGTACAGCGTCCCGATGCCGACCTCCGCGCGCCGGGCGATGTCCTCCAGCGAGGCGTCGGTGCCGTGCTCGGTGAAGGCCGTACGTGCCTCGGTGAGCAGCCGTTCGTAGTTGCGCCGCGCATCCGCACGCATGGGCCGTGGTGACGTCTGCGCCGTATCGGTCGTCATGTACGTCCGTCCTCCCGCTCGCTCCCCCGCGAGTCAAGGATGCCATCAACATGCGCGGGGCCCCGGCCGGATCACCCGGCCGGGGCCCTCGACGGCTGCGGACGTCAGTCCTTGATCTCGCAGATGACCGCGCCCGAGGAGATCGACGCGCCGACCTCGGCGGTGATGCCCTTGACCGTGCCCGCACGGTGCGCGTTGATCGGCTGCTCCATCTTCATGGCCTCCAGGACCACGATCAGGTCGCCGGCGTTGACCTGCTGGCCCTCCTCGGCCGCGACCTTCACGATCGTGCCCTGCATCGGGGAGGTGAGCGAGTCGCCGGAGGCGGTCGCGCCCGCCTTCTTCGCCGCGCGGCGCTTGGGCTTGGCGCCGCCCGCGGCGGCGGTACGGGCGATGGTCATGCCGAGCGAGGACGGCAGGGACACCTCGAGGCGCTTGCCGCCGACCTCGACGACCACCGTCTCGCGGCCCGGCAGTTCCTCCTCCTCGTCCGCCGCACCGGCGAACGGCGGGATGGTGTTGGCGAACTCCGTCTCGATCCAGCGGGTGTGGACGTGGAACGGGTCGGAGGTGAAGGCGGGGTCGGCGACGACGGCCCGGTGGAAGGGGATCGCCGTGGCCATGCCCTCGACGTCGAACTCCGCCAGGGCGCGGGCCGCGCGCTGGAGCGCCTGCTCGCGGGTGGCGCCGGTGACGATCAGCTTGGCGAGCAGGGAGTCCCAGGCGGGGCCGATGACCGAGCCGGACTCGACACCGGCGTCCAGGCGGACACCGGGGCCGGTCGGCGGGACGAAGCGGGTGACGGTGCCGGGCGCGGGAAGGAAGTTGCGGCCCGGGTCCTCGCCGTTGATGCGGAACTCGAACGAGTGGCCGCGCAGCGGCGGGTCGTCGTAGCCGAGCTCCTCGCCGTCCGCGATGCGGAACATCTCGCGGACCAGGTCGATGCCGGTGACCTCCTCGGTGACCGGGTGCTCCACCTGCAGACGGGTGTTGACCTCGAGGAAGGAGATCGTGCCGTCCTGGCCGACGAGGAACTCGCAGGTGCCCGCGCCCTCGTAGGCGGCCTCACGGAGGATCGCCTTCGAGGCGCGGTACAGCTCCGCGTTCTGCTCGTCGCTCAGGAAGGGGGCCGGGGCCTCCTCGACCAGCTTCTGGTGACGGCGCTGGAGCGAGCAGTCACGGGTGGAGACGACGACCACGTTGCCGTGCTTGTCGGCCAGGCACTGGGTCTCGACGTGCCGGGGGCGGTCCAGGTAGCGCTCGACGAAGCACTCGCCGCGGCCGAAGGCGGCGACGGCCTCGCGGACGGCGGACTCGTAGAGCTCCGGCACCTCCTCGAGGGTGCGGGCGACCTTCAGGCCGCGTCCGCCGCCGCCGAAGGCGGCCTTGATCGCGATCGGCAGGCCGTGCTCCTCGGCGAAGGCGACGACCTCGTCGGCACCGGAGACCGGGTCCGGGGTGCCGGCGACCAGCGGCGCACCCGCGCGCTGGGCGATGTGACGCGCCGCCACCTTGTCGCCGAGGTCGCGGATGGCCTGCGGCGGCGGGCCGATCCAGGTCAGCCCGGCGTCGATGACGGCCTGGGCGAACTCGGCGTTCTCGGAGAGGAAGCCGTACCCGGGGTGGATCGCGTCCGCGCCGGACTCGGCGGCGGCGGCCAGCACCTTGGAGATGTCGAGGTAGCTCGTCGCAGGGGTGTCACCACCCAGCGCGTACGCCTCGTCGGCCACACGGACATGCAGCGCGTCACGGTCCGGATCGGCGTAGACCGCCACACTTCCGATCCCGGCGTCCCGGCATGCACGAGCGACGCGGACAGCGATTTCGCCACGGTTGGCGATGAGCACCTTGCGCACGATGGCTCCCTCCTTGAAACAAGGCGAGTTTAGGTACTGGCGACACCTTGTGCCGACCCGACTTCCGGCGTGACCTTGCCCACATGAGCCGTGAACAGCGGTCCGGGCCGGGGCCGAAGTCCGCTGATCTCCCACGGTACGCCGGGTTTCCGGGGGTGCCGGACGGGTGCGGGAGGGGTCCCGTTCTCGAGCGATATCCGAGGGCGGCGGTGTCAAATATTTGTGGGGTCCCTACGAATGGGTGACACAAAGTTTGCGCCCCCAGTGCCGCGGCGGAGAAGGGGTGCATAGGGGGTGGAGCCCGGTTCCCATGATTTACCCGTGAGTAGCGGGTTCAATGCCGACGTAACCGGGTCAATGCGACGGAAGTGGGTGAGATGCCCCCAACTCCCCGGCCTCCATGGCGACATGGCGGATCGCCTCGATCACCTCGCGCCGTCGCAGCCGGAACTCCCGCAGCGGAAGCGCCGCCGAGACCGCCGACAGTGCCGTCATCGGGGTTCCGTTTCGTACGGGAACGGGTACGGCCACGCAGGCCACCCCCGGCACGGACTCCTCGACCTCCGCCGCGACCCCCTCCCGCCGCACCCGCAGCAGCTGGGCGTCCAGCCGCTCCGGCGAGGTGATCGTGTGCGGGGTGACCGCCCGCATCCCGGACGCGGCGAGGTAGCGCTGCCGGGCGGCCCGGGGCAGGGCGGCCAGCAGCACCTTCCCGTGCGCGGTGGCGTGGGCGGCGGCGTCCCGGCCGAGGCCGAAGCCGCCGGTGGGGACGGCGGAGGCGGCTCCGGCGAGGACGGCGACGGTGCCGTTCCGGTAGGTGCTGAAGTACGTGTCCGCGCCCGCGGTCCGGCGCACCTGGGCGAGGAGCCCGTGCACCTCGTCGTCCAGCCGCATCTGCCGCCGGAAGGCGTGGTGCAGGGCGGGGATGTGATGGCCCAGGGCGTAGCCCGCGGGCGTACGGACGAGGTGGCCGCGCGCGGTGAGGGTGCCCAGCAGCTCGTACACGGTGGACAGCCCGCAGCCCAGCCGGCGGGCCAGGGCCTTCGCGGGCACCGGGCCGTCGGAGGAGGCGACGGCGTCCAGCACGTCCAGGGCCCGGTCGACAGACTGGGGCATGGGGACTCCTTCCGAGTCGGTGTGCGAATTCCCGGCAATATCAGGGGAGTTCGGGTGACCGATATGCCATGACTTCGTTGAAGATGTCATGATCAAGCGCATCGCAGCGGCCGCCGCTCTGGCCTCCGCCGCCCTCTCCGTCACCTCCGCCGTCGCGGCGTCGCCGGCCTTCGCCGCACCGCTGCCGCAGCCGTCCGGGCCGAAGGCGGCGCCGGTGTCCGCGGACGAATCGTCGCAGCCGACCTCGAACGCGGGCAGGATCAGGACCACCGCCCCGCCGAAGGGCCTCCCGCCGAAGGGGCCGACGACCAGCCTCTACCCCGGCGCCGTCGAGGAGCTCGGCAAGCTCAACCAGCTCAACCAGCTGAACAAGGTCGGACAGGTCACGAAGGCGCTGCCGCTCTGAGGCCGCTCAGGTCCACAGGTCGGTGATCGCGACGTCCAGCTTCGCGAGGAGCTCGCGGAGCAGCGGGAGCGACAGGCCAATCACGTTCCCGGGGTCGCCGTCGATGCCCTCGACGAAGGGGGCGGAGCGGCCGTCGAGCGTGAAGGCCCCCGCCACGTACAGCGGTTCGCCCGAGGCCACGTAGGCGGCGATCTCGGCGTCGGACGGTTCGCCGAAGCGGACCGTCGTCGAGGCGGTCGCGGAGGCACGGCGGCCGGTCGACGTGTCGATCACACAGTGGCCGGTGCGCAGCACCCCCGAGCGTCCGCGCATGGACTTCCAGCGCGCGGTCGCCTCCTCGGCGTCCGCCGGCTTGCCGAGCGCCTGGCCGTCCAGCTCCAGAACGGAGTCGCAGCCGACGACCAGAGCCCCGGCCGCCCCGGCCAGACCGGCCACCGCGGCGGCCTTCGCCTCGGCGAGGACCAGGGCCAGCTCGGCCGGCGTCGGGGCGTCATGTCCGTCCTCGTCCACGCCGCTCACGATCACCTCGGGGGCCAGCCCGGCCTGGCGCAGCAGGCCGAGGCGGGCGGGGGACTGGGAGGCGAGGACGAGGCGGCGCGCGGGAGTACGGGTCATACGGGCCAGCCTACGGTGGCCGTACGGGTCACTTGTCCGGTCACTTGTTCAGGACCGCCTGCATGACCTTCTTGGCGATCGGGCCGGCCAGCTTGCCGCCGGAGATGTCCTGCTGGGGCACGTCGTCGTCGGGGTCGACCATGACGGCCACGGCCACGGGAGAGCCGTCCGCGGTCTTGGCGTAGGAGATGAACCAGGCGAGGTTCTGCTGGCCCTTGCCGCGCTCGGCGGTGCCGGTCTTGCCGCCGACGGTGACGCCGTCGATGAGCGCGGCCTGGCCGGTGCCCTTCTTCGCGGTGTCCTCCATCATCTGCTGGACCTTCTTCGCCGTCTCGGGCGAGACCGCCTGGTCGAGCTCCTCCGGCTTGTGCTTCTCGACCGACGACAGGTCCGGCCCGCGCAGCTCGTCGACCAGGTACGGCTTCATGACCTTGCCGTCGTTGGCGATGCCCGCCACCATCGTGGCGACCTGGAGCGGGGTGGCGGTGAGGCTGCCCTGGCCGATGCCGGCGAGGGCGGTCTGCGAGGAGTTGATGTTGTCGGGGAAGGTGCTCTTGCTGCTGCGGACCGGGACGAAGAGCTCCTGGTTGAACCCGAACTTCTGGGCCGTCTCGCGCATCTTGTCCTTGCCGAGGTCGGAAGCGACCTTGCCGTAGACGTTGTTGCAGGAGTGCTGCATGGCCACGTTGAGCGTGGCGTTCGTGCAGGGGGCCGTGGGGTTCTGGTTGGGCAGCCTGGTGGTGGTGCCCGGCATGATCCACGGGTCGGGGGAGTCGGTCTTGCCGTCGATGTCGGAGTAGAGGCCGTTCTCCAGGGCCGCGGACGCGGTCACGATCTTGAACGTGGAGCCGGGCGGGTAGACCTCGCGCAACGCCCGGTTGTTCATCGGCTTGTCCTTGTCCGCCTGGAGCTTGTCCCAGGCGGCCTGGTCCTTCTTGCCGCTGCCCGCGAACACCGAGGGGTCGTACGAGGGCGTGGAGGCCAGGGCCAGGATCTTGCCGGTGCGCGGGTCGAGGGCGACCACGGCGCCCTTCTTGTCGCCGAGCCCCTCGTAGGCGGCCTTCTGCGCCTTGGGGTCGATGGTCGTCACGACATCGCCGCCACGCGGCTTCTTGCCGGTGATCATGTCGGTGGTGTGCTGGAGGAAGAGCCGGTTGTCGGTGCCGTTGAGCAGCTTGCCCTCGACGCCCTCGAGGTAGGACGCGCCGTACGCCTGCGACAAGTAGCCCGTGATGGGGGCGTACATCTTGCCGTCCTTGTAGGTGCGCTTGTACTTCAGGTCGCCGTCGGTCGCCACGGAACCGGTGATCGCCTGCCCGCCGACGATGATGTTGCCGCGCGGCTGGGAGTAGCTCGCCATCGCGACGCGGCGGTTGTGCTCGTCGTTCGCCAGCTCGTCGGCACGGACGAACTGGACCCACGTCGCCCGGGCGAGCAGGGCGAAGACGAGCAGCCCGGTGAAGATCGCTATCCGGCGCACGGGTTTGTTCATGGTGAGGCACACTCCCCGGTTCGCGGCATTTCCCTGGGGATGACGTGAAACGGGACAGGTGTGGTTGCAGTGGCGCGAAAGCTGTGAAACCTGTGAAAACGATCAGTAGGGGCCCAGCGCACAGAACGCCAGCACCATGACGACCGCCAGCAGTACGGCCGCGCGCCGCAGCATGACCTGCGCTTCCCGCAGGTCATCGGGCGGTTCGTCGGGCGGTTCGGACCACAGCACGCCCCCATGGTCCGGCTGTCGCGCCCGCCCTGCCTGAGTACGCGTACTCAGGCAGGGATGTGACGGGTGTCTCCTGAGCTAGGCCGGCCAGTACGTCGTGCGCCAGGCCCTCGGCCCGGGGCGCGGGGTGCGCCGGCCCCAGGCCAGCCGGGCCGGGTCGGCCCACTCGGCGCGGTCCTCGGCGCCGGGCGCGGCGGCGGTGCCTGCCGCCGCGCGGGCCTGGACCACCGCCAGTGCGGCGGCCAGCTCCTCCGGCGTGGGGTTGCCCCGTACGACCCTGATCAACTTCACGCTCCCTTTCTGCCCGGTTCCGAAGCCTTACAGCGGGATGTTCCCGTGCTTCTTGGGCGGCAGCGCCTCGCGCTTCTCGCGCAGCGCCCGCAGCCCGCGCACGATGTGGCCGCGCGTGTCCGACGGCATGATCACCGCGTCCACGTAGCCGCGCTCGGCGGCCACGTACGGGTTGAACAGCGCGTCCTCGTACTCGGTGATCAGCCGGGCCCGCAGCTCCTCCTGCGCCTCCGGCGTCTCGGCCGTCGCCAGCGTGCCGCGGTGCAGGATGTTGACCGCGCCCTGCGCGCCCATGACGGCGATCTGCGCCGTGGGCCAGGCGAGGTTGAGGTCCGCGCCCAGGTGCTTGGAGCCCATGACGTCGTACGCGCCGCCGAACGCCTTGCGGGTGATCACGGTGATCAGCGGCACCGTGGCCTCGGCGTAGGCGTAGATCAGCTTGGCACCGCGCCGGATGATGCCGTTGTACTCCTGGTCGGTGCCCGGAAGGAAGCCCGGGACGTCCACGAAGGTCAGCACCGGGATGTTGAAGGCGTCGCAGGTACGGACGAACCGCGCCGCCTTCTCGCTCGCGTTGATGTCCAGACACCCGGCGAACTGCAGCGGCTGGTTCGCGACGACGCCCACCGGGCGGCCCTCGACCCGGCCGAAGCCGGTGAGGATGTTCGGCGCGAACAGCGCCTGGGTCTCCAGGAACTCCCCGTCGTCCAGCACATGCTCGATGACCGCGTGCATGTCGTACGGCTGGTTCGCCGAGTCCGGGATCAGTACGTCCAGTTCCCGGTCGTCGGCCGAGACCTCGAGGTCCGCCTCCTCCGGGAAGGCCGGGGGCTCGGAGAGGTTGTTCGACGGCAGGTAGGACAGCAGCGCCTTGACGTACTCGATGGCGTCCTTCTCGTCGGCCGCCATGTGATGGGCCACGCCCGACGTCGTGTTGTGCGTCCGGGCGCCGCCCAGCTCCTCGAAGCCCACGTCCTCGCCGGTGACCGTCTTGATGACGTCCGGGCCGGTGATGAACATGTGCGACGTCTGATCCACCATCACCGTGAAGTCCGTGATCGCGGGGGAGTAGACCGCACCGCCCGCGGCCGGGCCGACGACCAGCGAGATCTGCGGAACGACGCCCGAGGCAAGGGTGTTGCGGCGGAAGATCTCGCCGTACATGCCGAGCGCCATCACCCCCTCCTGGATACGGGCGCCGCCGGAGTCGTTGATGCCGACGACCGGACAGCCCGTCCTCAGCGCGAAGTCCATCACCTTCATGATCTTCTGGCCGAAGACCTCGCCCAGCGAACCGCCGAGCACGGTGAAGTCCTGCGAGAACACGGCGACCGGGCGGCCGTCGACCGTGCCGTAGCCGGTGACGACGCCGTCCCCGTACGGGCGGTTCTTCTCCATGCCGAAGCTGGTGGAGCGGTGCTGCGCGAACTCGTCCAGCTCGACGAATGACCCCTCGTCCAGCAGCAGTTCGATGCGTTCACGGGCCGTCAGCTTGCCCTTCGCGTGCTGCTTCTCGACGGCCCGCTCCGAACCCGCGTGCGTGGCCTCCTCGATCCTGCGCCTCAGATCCGCGAGCTTGCCCGCGGTCGTGTGGATGTCGATTCCATCGGGGTCACGCTCAGGCATCGGCTGCGGCTCCTGCTGCTCGTTCCTGGGAAGGGCGATGAGGAAAGGGACTGACTGTGGCTACCGGTCCGTAGCGTATCGGCGCGGATGCGCTACGGCACTGCGTCGTTGGCCACACCCGGACCGCTCCTAAGGTGGCAGCCATGACGCCCTCCGACAGCTCCGCCAACCGCTGGTCCGACCTGGACCGGCCGCCCCTGAACGCCACCGCGCTGCGCCGCGCCCTCCTGCGGCCCGGCGGGCTGTGGACGTCCCTGGACGTGGTGGCCCGCACCGGCTCCACCAACACCGACCTGGCCTCCTCCGGCGGACCGGAGGGCGCGGTGCTCGTCGCCGAGGAGCAGTCGGCCGGGCGCGGACGACTGGACCGCACCTGGTCGGCACCGCCGCGCTCCGGGCTGTTCTTCTCCGTCCGGCTCACCCCGGGCGAGGGCGTACCGGCCGACCGCTGGGGATGGCTCCCGCTGCTCGCCGGTGTCGCCACCGCCACCGCCCTGGCCCGTGCGGCCGGCGTCGACACCGCGCTGAAGTGGCCCAACGACCTGCTCGTCCAGGTCGACGGCGCCGAGCGCAAGGCGGGCGGCATCCTCGCCGAACGCGCGGGCGACTCCGTCGTCGTCGGCATCGGCCTCAACGTCTCCCTCCGCCAGGACGAACTGCCCGTCCCCACCGCGGGCTCGCTCGCGCTCGCCGGGGCGAGGACGACCGACCGCGACCCCCTGCTGCGCGCCGTGCTCCGTTCCCTGGAGGAGTGGTACGAGCGCTGGCGGAGCGCCGGCGGCGACCCCGCGGAGTCCCGCCTCCAGGAGGCGTACACCGCCGGCTGCGCCACGCTCGGCCGGACCGTACGGGCCGAACTGCCCGGCGGGAACGCGCTGACCGGCGAGGCCGTGGCCGTGGACGGGGACGGCCGGCTGGTGCTGGCGACCGCCGACGGGGTGCAGCAGCCGGTGGGTGCCGGTGACATCGTCCATCTGCGGCCGGCGTCGTCCGGAGAGTGAGCTAGGGCACACCTGCCGTATCGTTGTGCCCGGCAACTGGGCGAGCAGCGATCGGCAGGGCATTGCGCACGGATCGGACAGGGGGCGGACGGTGACCGCCGACGGTGGGGCCACCCATGAACATGTCCCCGACGAGATCGAGGGGGCCTTCGGCGAGGCGGAGGAGGGCGCCGACCCGCTCGCACTCCGGCTGGAGGCGCTCATCCTCGGCGCCGAGCGCCGGTACACACCCTTTCAGGCCGCCCGCGCGGCAGGTGTGTCGATGGACCTGGCCTCCCGGTTCTGGCGGGCCATGGGCTTCGCCGACATCGGCCAGGCCAAGGCGCTCACCGAGGCGGACGTGCTCGCCCTGCGGCGGCTCGCGGGCCTGGTCGAGGCGGGGCTGCTGAGCGAGCCCATGGCCGTCCAGGTGGCGCGCTCCACCGGGCAGACCACCGCACGGCTCGCCGACTGGCAGATCGACTCCTTCCTCGAGGGGCTGACCGAGCCCCAGGAACCGGGCCTGACCCGTGCGGAGATCACCTATCCGCTGGTCGAACTGCTGCTGCCGGAGCTCGAGGAGTTTCTCGTCTACGTCTGGCGGCGGCAGCTCGCCGCCGCCACCGGCCGCGTCGTCCAGGCGCAGGACGACGCGGAGATGGTCGACCGCCGCCTCGCGGTCGGCTTCGCCGACCTCGTCGGCTTCACCCGGCTCACCCGCCGCCTCGAGGAGGAGGAACTCGGCGAGCTGGTCGAGGCGTTCGAGACCACCGCGGCCGACCTGGTCGCCGCGCACGGCGGCCGGCTGATCAAGACCCTGGGCGACGAGGTGCTCTACGCGGCCGACGAGGCCGGCACCGCCGCCGAGATCGGGCTGCGCCTGATCGAGACCCTGAGCCACGACGAGACGATGCCGGAGCTGCGCGTCGGCATCGCCTTCGGCACGGTCACGACGCGCATGGGCGACGTGTTCGGCACGACGGTCAACCTGGCCAGCCGGCTGACCTCGATAGCGCCCAAGGACGCGGTCCTCGTCGACAGCGCGATCGCGGAGGAACTGGCGCGCGCCGGTGACGCGCCCAAGTCCGAGGCGGAGGCGGCCGCCGCGGAGGGGCCGCAGGCGTACCGGTTCGCGCTCCAGCCGATGTGGCAGCGGCCGGTGCGCGGCCTCGGCGTGGTCGAACCGTGGCTCCTGAGCCGCCGGTCGGCCGACGACGCGTAAGGCTGGACGACGACGTGTAGGGGGCTGGATTTTCCGGCCCCTCCGGCGTTTGATCGCCCCGACAGGTTGACGCCGACGAAGAGGGTGACACGCGTGAGCGAACAGCGCTTCGGGGAGTGGGTCGCGGTCCACCGCCACGGTCATGTGGCCGAACTGGCCCTGGACCGGCCCAAGGCCATGAACGCCATCTCCACCGAGATGGGCCGCTCGATCGCGGAGGCGGCCTCAGCCCTCGCCGCCGACCAGGACGTCCGCGTCGTCGTGTTCACCTCCACGCACGAGCGCGCCTTCTGCGTCGGCGCGGACCTGAAGGAGCGCAACTCCTTCACCGACGCCGAACTCCTGCGCCAGCGCCCGCTGGCCCGTGCCGCCTACACCGGGGTGCTGGAACTGCCCGTGCCGACCGTTGCCGCGGTGCACGGCTTCGCCCTCGGCGGCGGCTTCGAACTGGCGCTGTCCTGCGACGTGATCGTCGCGGACCGTACGGCCGTGGTGGGCCTGCCCGAGGTGTCGGTCGGGGTGATCCCCGGCGGGGGCGGCACCCAGCTGCTGCCGCGCCGGGTCGGGGCGGCCCGCGCGGCCGAGCTGATCTTCAGCGCGCGGCGGGTCGAGGCCGCCGAGGCACGGGAGCTGGGGCTCGTCGACATCCTGGTGCCGGAAGGCGAGGACCGCGCCGAGGCACTGGCCCTGGCCGGGCGGATCGCCGCCAACTCGCCCGTCGGGCTGCGGGCGGCGAAGCGCGCCCTGCGGCTCGGCCACGGCCTCGACCTGAGGGCCGGGCTCGAGGTGGAGGACGCCGCCTGGCGCTCCGTGGCCTTCTCCGGCGACCGCAAGGAGGGCGTGGCCGCGTTCAACGAGAAGCGGAAGCCGGACTGGCCCGGTGAATGACCAGATCGTGGTACCGGGACACTCGTAAGGCGGAATGGGTGCGACATTCTTACGCTGGAGTGCAGAACTGCGCACAGTGACGGAATGTGAGGCTCGGGTGTCCGAAGACGGGGAGCGCGACGACCGCCTGTGCGCCGTGGTGGATCTGGCACAGGGGATGGCCGCCGCGCCCACCCCGCTCGAGGGTGTGGCCGCCGCGGCCGACGGGGCGATGCGCGCGCTCGAGGGCAGCTTCGCCGCGATATCGGTCTGGGAGCGCGAGCACGGCCGGCTGCGTGTACTGGTGAACACCGGCGAGCTGGCCGGCGACGAGGAGCGGTTCCCGGAGGGGGAGTCGTACCCGGTGCACGCCTACCCCGAGGTCACGGAGTACCTCCACGAGGAGTGGACGGGCGGGCACCCGCACGCGTGGGTGGAGCGGGCCGATGCCCCGCATGCGGATGCGGATGCGAATGCCGGGCGTCGGGTGGAGGTGCTGCGGCGGCGCGGGCGCGGCAGTTGCGTGGTCGCGCCGATCGTCCTGCACGGCCGTGCGTGGGGCGAGCTGTACGTCGCACGGCCTGCGGGGGCGCCCGTCTTCGGGCGCACGGAGGCGGACTTCGCGTCCGTGCTCGCCGCCGTGACGGCCGCGGGGATAGCGCAGACCGAGCGGCTGGAGGAAGTGCGCAGGCTCGCCTACACCGACCCGCTCACCGGCCTCGCCAACCGGCGGGCGGTCGACGCCCGGCTCGACGAGGCCATGGAACGCCACCTGGCCGACGGCGCGGTCGTCAGCCTCGTGGTCTGCGACCTGAACGGGCTGAAGCGGGTCAACGACACCCTCGGGCACGCGGTGGGCGACCGGCTGCTCGAACGCTTCGGCTCGGTGCTGTCGCTGTGCGGCGCGCAGCTGCCGGGTGCGCTGGTCGCGCGGCTGGGCGGGGACGAGTTCTGCCTGGTGAGCGTCGGGCCCTCGGCGGACGAGGTGGTGCGGGTCGCCGATGAGCTGTGCCGCCGGGCCGCCGGGCTGGAGCTGGGCGAGGGCGTCGCGTGCGGAGTGGCTTCGACGGGGGATCCGATCGGGCCCGTGCGGACGGCACGGCGGCTGTTCCGTCTCGCGGACGCGGCGCAGTACCGGGCGAAGGCGGCGGGGGCGGCGAAGCCGGTCGTCGCGGGGCGCGACGGGGGCCGTCAGGACCCGGTGGTCCGCCTGGCCGACCGCCCGCCCACCCCGCTCCCCGCGGAGCGCCGCCGCTTCCGGGGGCGCGGGGGGTGAGGGTGCCCCGGTCCCGCCCTCTCACCATCTCCTGGGGCTGCGCCCCAGACCCCCTTGTCGCGGCTTCGCCGCTCGGCCTCAATCGCCGGCCGGGCTTGATAGTGCCCGGCCCGGCACAATCCAGCCCGTCCGGCGTTTGAGGACCAACGCGGCGGAGCCGCGTTGCGGGGGCCCAGGGGGCGTAGCCCCCGGACACCGCGCGGAGCGCGGTTCGGGGTCCGGGGCGGAGCCCCGGGGAAACGGCGAAAGGGCGGGGCAGGGGCAAAGATCACCCCGCGGCATGCCACACCCCACCCCGCACGTTGTAACAAACAGGTGGTGACAGCCAGCGATTCAGTCTCTAGGGTGCCTGAATATGGATATGCAGATCGTCCGCGTCGGAACCTCCGGCACGACCGCAGCCGACGTGATCGCCGTCGCCCGCGGCGACGCGCACGTCGCCGTGGCGCAGGAGGCGCTCGACGCCGTCGCCGCCTCACGGCAGATCATCGACGACCTCGCCGCCAAGCCCGACCCCGTCTACGGCGTCTCCACCGGCTTCGGCGCCCTCGCCGTACGTCACATCAGCCCCGAACTCCGCACCCAACTCCAGCGCAACATCGTGCGGTCGCACGCCGCCGGCATGGGCCCGCACGTGGAGCGCGAGGTGGTCCGCGCGCTGATGTTCCTGCGCCTCAAGACGCTCGCCTCGGGCCGCACCGGCGTGCGCCCCGTCGTCGTCGAGACCATGGCCGCCCTGCTCAACGCCGGGATCACCCCCACCGTCCACGAGTACGGCTCCCTCGGCTGCTCCGGCGACCTCGCGCCGCTGTCCCACTGCGCCCTGACCCTCATGGGCGAGGGTGACGCCGAGGGCCCCGACGGCGAGATCCGCCCGGCGGCCGAACTGCTCGCCGAGCACGGCATCGAGCCCGTCGAACTGCGGGAGAAGGAGGGGCTCGCGCTCCTCAACGGCACCGACGGCATGCTCGGCATGCTCGTCATGGCCTGCGCCGACCTCGCCCGTCTGATCACCTCCGCCGACATCACCGCCGCGATCTCCCTCGAGGCGCTGCTCGGCTCCGAGAAGGTCCTCGCCCCCGAACTGCATGCCATCCGCCCGCACCCCGGACAGGGCGCCAGCGCCGCCAACATGCTGCGCGTACTCGCCGGTTCGGGGCTGACCGGGCACCACCAGGACGACGCGCCGCGCGTCCAGGACGCGTACTCGATCCGCTGCGCCCCGCAGGTCGCGGGCGCCGGCCGGGACACCCTCGCGCACGCCCGGCTGGTCGCCGACCGCGAACTGGCGGCCGCCGTGGACAACCCCGTCGTCCTGCCCGATGGCCGCGTCGAGTCCAACGGCAACTTCCACGGCGCGCCCGTCGCGTACGTCCTCGACTTCCTCGCCATCGCCGCCGCCGACCTCGGCTCGATCGCCGAGCGCCGCACCGACCGGCTGCTCGACAAGAGCCGCTCGCACGGGCTGCCGCCGTTCCTGGCCGGGGACCCGGGCGTCGACTCGGGCCTGATGATCGCTCAGTACACGCAGGCCGCCCTGGTCAGCGAGATGAAGCGGCTGGCCGTCCCGGCGTCCGTGGACTCGATCCCGTCCTCCGCGATGCAGGAGGACCACGTCTCCATGGGCTGGTCGGCGGCGCGCAAGCTGCGGACCGCGCTCGACGCCCTCGCCCGGGTCGTCGCCGTCGAACTCGTCGCCGCCACGCGCGCGATCGAGCTGCGCACGGAGCTCACCCCGTCGGAGGCGACCCGCACGGTGCTGAAGGCGGTGCGCGAGGCCGGTGTGGAGGGCCCCGGGGAGGACCGTTTCCTCGCCCCCGACCTGGCCGCGGCCGAGGCGTTCGTCCGCAGCGGCGGACTGATCGAGGCCGCCGAGGCCGTCACCGGCGAACTGGCCTGAGGCCGTTACCCCCTCAGGCCGTTACCGCGGTGCCGTGCGCGACCTGCGCACGGCACCGGTGACGAGCGCGCCGCCCGCCCCCACGAACGCGATGCCGCCGATGAGATAGGGCGTGGTGTCCACGCTGCCGGTGTCCGCGAGGTTCGTCTCCTGGGCCTGGGGAGCGACTTGCCGGGGCGCGGCGTGCTTCGCCGCGTGCTCGGGACGCTCGGTCGTGGCGTTCGCGGTCGGTACGAGCCACACCGCGCACAGCACCGATCCGGCGGCGACAGCGGTCAGCAGCGGACGGCGTGCGGTCACAGGATGAATCCCCTTCGCTGTGACGGAGGTTGAGGCGACGAGCTGATGGTAGTGACATGTGCGCGCCGGTGGGAAGTTGTGCGGCCAGGGGCCCCTACCGGACCCCGGCTTGGGCCCGGGTGGCCGGAGGGTCTTTACTGGGTGGTCTTCCCCACACTTTCCTCAGGGGTGGAACGGGCGAAAAGGTGCCCGCGTTCCTTATGCGTAACCGGAATACGCACGCCCAGCGGTTCGGTTCGGGGATTCGGGGTCCAGAGCAATGGAGAAGCGTGTGATGAAGGACGGCAAGCGCCGCAAGGCCCTGGCGGCCGCGGCCGCCGTGCTCGGTGGTGTGCTCACTCTCGCCGCCTGCAACGGTGACGGCGGCGGTAGCGACTCCGGCAAGGACAAGTCGCAGAGCAAGGTGGACGCCGCGGCTGCCAAGGACGCCTCCTCGGCACAGATCAAGATCACGCCCAAGGGCGGCACCGCCAACGCGGGCATCACCACCGATGCCGTCCAGGTCACCGTCAGTGACGGCGAGCTCACCTCCGTCAAGATGACGACCGAGAAGGGCACCCCGGTCGAGGGTTCGATCTCCCCGGACAAGAAGTCCTGGAAGCCGAAGAACCAGCTCGAGCGCTCGACGAAGTACAAGATCGCCGCCGAGGCCAAGGACGACAAGGACCGCAAGGCCTTCGCCAATTCGTCCTTCTCCACCGTCTCGCCGGCCAACAGCTTCATCGGCTCCTTCACGCCGGAGGACGGCTCGACCGTCGGCGTCGGCATGCCGGTGTCCATCAACTTCGACAAGCCGATCAAGGACCGCAAGGCCGTCCAGTCGCACCTCGAGGTCACCTCCACCAGTGGCCAGAAGGTCGTGGGCCACTGGTTCGACGACCAGCGCCTCGACTTCCGCCCCCAGGACTACTGGAAGGCCAACTCCGAGGTCACGTTGAAGATGGACCTCGACGGCGTCGAGGGCGCCCCGGGCATCAAGGGCGTCCAGAAGAAGACGATGAAGTTCACCGTCGGCCGCTCGCAGGTTTCCACGGTCGACGCCAAGACCCACCAGATGACCGTGGTGCGGGACGGCAAGGTCATCAGGACCATCCCGATCTCGGCCGGCAGCCCGTCGAACCCCACGTACAACGGCCGGATGGTGATCTCCGAGAAGTTCACCGAGACCCGGATGGACGGCTCCACCGTCGGCTTCACCAAGGGCGACGGCAAGGGCGAGTACGACATCCCGGACGTGCCGCACGCCATGCGCCTGTCCACCTCGGGCACGTTCATCCACGGTAACTACTGGGGCAGCGGCGTCTTCGGCGTCGAGAACACCAGCCACGGCTGTGTGGGCCTCCAGGACGCGCGGGGCGCGGGCGACCCGTCCACGCAGGGTGCCTGGTTCTTCAACCAGTCCATCCTCGGTGACGTCGTCGTCGTGAAGAACTCCGACGACAAGACGGTCCAGCCGGACAACGGCCTCAACGGCTGGAACATGGACTGGAACGAGTGGGTCAAGGGCAGCGCCACCGGCGCCTGATCTCTGACTGTCCCCGCCGGGCGGCGGCCGCACCGTGAGGTGCCGCCCCCCCCCCGACGGCGTTGAATGGAGGCGGCGCTGAAATGGAGAAAGTGACTATGGACGCCGAGCTCCTGGCGGCCGTCGAGACCGCCGTACGCGGCCTGCGGGCCGTCCCCCGGGACGCGCTCGACGACGCCGTCTACCCCGCCGCCTCGGCCCTCGCCGCCGCCCCCGCCGGCAGCGAGGCCGTCGCCGGCGCGGTACGGGGCGCTGCCGAAGCGGCCCTGCGGCGTGCCTGGGAGCGCGGCTGGCAGCCCGCCGACGTCATGCGCCTCGCCGGGCGCGAACTGACGCCTGCCGAGGCCCGGTTCTGCGCCGACGCCATCGCCGCCGAGGCGCGGCGGTACGCGCCGGACACCCTCGACGCACGCTGGTCGGCGCAACTGGCCGCGCTGGACGGCGAACCGCTCGACCTGGAGCGGTTCGCCCGCCGCGAGCGGCTCAGCCGCTTCGAGACGGTCGCGTGCGCGCTCACCGCGCTGCGCCTGGTCGACACACTGCCGCGCATCGACGCCGTCGGCCCCCTGCCCGGCACCCCGGTCGCGGGGGAGCGTACGGTCGCCGTCCCGCCCAAGGCCCTGGCCCGGATCCGGGCGCTGCTGGCCAAGGCGGAGTCCACGCAGTTCGCGGAGGAAGCCGAGGCGCTCTCCGCGAAGGCGCAGGAACTGATGGCCCGGCACTCGCTGGACGAGGCGCTGCTGGCCGCCGCCTCCGCCGAGCCGGTGGCCGGCCCCGCCGCCCGCCGGCTCGGCGTCGACCGCCCGTACGAGTCCGCGAAGGCCCTGCTGCTGGACGCGGTCGCCACCGCCAACCACTGCCGGGCCGTGTGGTCGTCCGACCTCGGCTTCTCCACACTCGTCGGCTTCGAATCCGACCTGGAACTGGCCGAGTTGCTGTACACCTCGCTGCTGGTGCAGGCCACCGCCGCCATGCGCAGCGCCGGCGACGCGCACCATGCGAGCGGACGCTCCCGCCGCACGCGCGACTTCCGCGAGTCGTTCCTCATCGCGTACGCGGGCCGCATCGCCGACCGCCTCACCACGGCCGTCCGCGAGGTGACGGCACACGAGACCGACGCCCTGCCCGTCCTGGCCGCCCGCGAGGTCGCGGTCGGCGAGACCGCGGACCGGCTCTTCCCGGAGACGACCGCTCACCGCCTGAAGGGGCGTGACGCGGAGGGCTGGGCCCAGGGCGTCGAGGCGGCGGACGCGGCGCGACTGCGGTAACGGAATCAGGCCGCCTCTGCGTCCACGATCACCAGCGTCCCCGTACTTCCCGGCCGTACCGCGTGCACCGTATCCGCCGGGACGGTGTACAGCTCACCCGCGCGGACGGTCACCGGCCGTCCCCCGACCTCGAGTTCGAGACGGCCGTCGAGGACGAGCAGCACCTCGGCGGTGGGGTGGCTCTCCTCGGCGATCGGCAGACCGCCCATGCGCTGCACCTTGACGCGTGCGCCGCCTATGCCGGCGAGAGGGTGCGACCGCCAGGCGTGGGGGAGGGCGTTGGCGGTGTCGTTCAGGTTCACAAGGCTCATGCGGCGACGCTAGCCGTGGCTTGTCGACCGTCGGGCAAAGGAAGTGATCCCGTTCGGTCAGGTCAGGCCTCCTGTGATGCGGTGAGCCGTGACCAGGGCTGCTTCTCCAGCCAGTTGGCGTACTCGTCCTGGATCCTGCGCAGCCCGTCACGGTGCCCGTCGCGGTGGGCCAGGAACTCGGCGAGCGACGTGAACAGCGCCTCGACCACGGCCTCTTCGTCGTCCGCGGCGAGCCGCATGACCAGCGCGGGCCACACCAGGTTGTTGCCGTCACCGACCCGCAGGACCAGCCACTCCCGGAACCCGCGCAGGAGCGCGCCCCGGGCCCCGTTGTCGAAGCCCGAGAGATAGGTGACGTACGAGCGGAAGCTGCCGTCCGGCAGCCCGTACATACGGGGGCGCTTGCGGAGCCGGGTCAGGTGTTCCATGTGTTCGTGATGGGTCCACTGCGGTCTGCCGTCACCATGAGCGTCCATACGGACATGATGTGAGCCGCCGCCCCCTCGTGCCACGGACAGGACGTACGGATGGCCGCGCAAGAGGCGCGATACGGCCATGGATCCCGGAAGGGACGGTCCGCTGAGCGGACCAGGTCTTCCCCTCCGCGTGCTGCCCCGACATCCTCGGCTTCGGTGAACTTCGGTGAACTTCCGGAACGGAGGACCGATGAACAGATCCGGGAAGCTGGCGGCGGGAGTGGTGGCCCTCGTGCTCGCTGCGGGCGGCGGATTCGTCGCGTCGTCGGCGACGGCCGTGTCCAAGCCGCACGTACGCACCACGGCGGCGGGGACCACGGCGGGCTGGGCCAAGGTCAGTGCGAGTGGGGTGCTGCTCAGCGGCTGGGGCATCACGGGCGTGAACAAGTTCGGCAACGGCCGCTACAACCTCTACACGAACTTCGACCTGGCCGACTGCGCCCTGACCGGCACCCTCAACACGAACGGCGGCGGCGATCCCGGCCCCGGCACCTCGTCGATCCTGGTGGGCAAGGTCGGTTGGAACACCTTGTTCGTCCGCACGGCTACCCCGTCGAGCCAGAGCGTCGACGACGACCGGCCGTTCTCGCTGGTGATCACCTGCTACTGAGTGCGCCTGTGTGAGGGCCGGAGCCGCGAGGGGCGGCACCGGCCCTGACATTCGCCCGTGTCACGCAAGGGGATTGCAGACGGGAACGCCGACCCAGGTGATGTAGGTGTACAGCTCGCCCTTCCGTGTCGTGCAGAACGACACCGCCTTGGAGCCGAGGTCGGCCAGCGCGGAGGCGAGCATGGCCGCGGGGAGCAGGCTGCCCAGGGAGGCGATCGACGCGACGCTCGTGACGACCTGGACGAGGTCCTTGGTGATGTCCACCCCCGTCTGGACCTTGCCGGTCACGAACGGGTCCAGGTGGATCAGCAGCCCGAACCAGGTGACCTTGACGCTGATGCCCTGGACGATCTGCGTCTCCTCCGCCGCGCTGCGCAGGCCGACGCCCGCCGCCGAGGGGTCGACGGTCACGCCCTCGCCGTCCTTCGCGACGGCGACGCTCTTGCCGAGGAGCCCGTTCATCCGCGCGATGGCGGTGCCGACCGTGTCGATCGCCTGCCGGCTCACGCCCGCGGCCTCGGCGCCCTTGGCGTCCAGCTTGTAGCCGTCGGTGCCGTACTTCACGAACGGCGCCAGCGCCTTGCGCTCGGCGTCGCTCAGCCAGCCGACGCCGACCGAGTCCTTCGTGGTCTGCACGGATTTCACGGCTTGCTTCGGTGCGGCAGCGGCAGCGGGCGTGCTCGCGGCGGAGGCGGGCAGGGCGGTCGCGGTGAGGATGGCTATGGAGGTCGTCAGGCCGAGGCCGATTCTGGTGAGGGAGGACGGACGCATGGGCGCTCCCGGGGGTGAGGATGTGCCGGTGGGGGACGTCGTTTGCAATCCCTATGCGGAAGCTATGGCTCCGCATTAACGTTCGGCAACCCGATATCGCTGTGACGCAGGACACAGATGGGTCGGCCTCGGGGCGTACGCGGCTTCAGTCGTGCGGCGGGGAGGGGCAGGCCTCGAGGCTGACGAGCGAGGGTGCAACTCCCGGCCAAGATCGTGGTGTTCGCCCGCCACTACCGTCGGAGTACCGATGAACAAGACCCTTCGCACCGCCGCCCTCCTTGCCCTGGCCCTCACGGCGACCGCCACGACCGGCGTCGCCGACGCCGCGACGTCGGCCGGCCGCGCGCCGACGTCCGCGGTGCAGGGCTCGGGGCGCATGGAGTATCCCGTGACCACGGAGGCCGTCCGCCTGACCGTCGACGCCCACTCCGCCTACGGAAACAGCCCCTACCTCCCCAGCAAGTCCTGGGGTACGTTCCGCCTCTCCCACCAGTACGGCACAGGGAAGCACGCCAAGGTCCTCTGGGGAGACTTCAAGGTCGACTGCCTCCGTACCGGCGGCCCCACCGCGGTCGTGACCGGCACCCTCGTCCGCACCAGCCCCGGGCACCCCTGGCGCACAGCGTTCCCCGAGCACGCCCGCATGGGCGTGAGTTTCTACATCGCTCCCAAGGGCGGCGGCCCCAGCCGCATAGGGCTGGCGGCTCCGACCCCGAAGGGGCAGCCGATGCTGACGAAGTGCATGGCGTCGGCCACTGACGCAGCCGTGGTCGAAGGCGGCTACACCCTGCGCGACAGAAGCTGAACTCCCGTGGCTCACCTGACCAATGGCAGGAACAGCACGTCCACGATCTCCTCCAGATCGGCGTCCGAGGGCGTGCGGCGGGCCATGAAGAGTTCGTGCAGGACCAGGACCACCGGCAGCGTGACGACCCGGTCCGGGATCACGGCCTCCGGGTCGATCTCGCCGCGCCCGGCCGCCCGTTCCAGGGCGGTACGCATCCAGTCCTGGCCCGGACCGCGGTTGCGGGAAGCCAGGTAGGCGGACAGCTCCGTGTCCTGCCCCCGGCCCTTCTCCTGCCCACGCCCCTGCTCCGCGACGAGCACCTCGCGGACGGGCGCGAGCTCCTCCATTCGTTGAACGACCCCGCGCAGCAAGGCCAGTACGTCGCCGCGCAGCTCGCCGGTGTCGGGCGGCCCGTCCGGCAGCGGCGGGGCGTGGTGCCGCAGTGCGGCCAGTACCAGCTCCTGCTTCGTCGGCCAGCGACGGTAGAGCACCGGACGGCTCGTGCCGGCGCGGGTGGCCACCGCCTCGTACGTCAGCTGTTCGTACCCGACGGCGGTCAACTCGTCCCAGGCCGCCCGCAGGAGGGCTTGCTCCAGCTCGATTCCCCGGCGACGCCTGCGCGTTGACTCTTCAGACACGTCATGTATCTTAAGCGCCACCATAAGATGCACAGTGACTCTTATTGGAGGCGTTGTCATGCGCGGCAAGGGCATCCACTACGACACCGGTACGTTCCCCGGCGGCCGGTCCACCCGTCCCGACTTCGACCCCCGCGTCGTGGAACGAGAGATACGGATCATCGCCGAGGACCTGCACTGCTCGGCGATCCGCATCACCGGCGGCGACCCCGACCGCATCGACATCGCGGCCCGGCATGCCGCGGCCGCGGGCCTGGAGGTCTGGTACTCGCCGTTCCCCTGCGAGATGACGAACGATGAGATGCTGCCCTACCTCGTCGACGGCGCCCGGCGCGCCGAACGGCTGCGCCGCGACGGCGCCGACGTCGTCTTCGTCACCGGCTGCGAGCTGAGTGTGTTCGCCCGCGGATACCTGCCCGGCGACACCTTCGACGACCGCATGCCCGTACTGGCAGGCCCCGACCGCGAGACGGTGCTCAAGGACATCCCCGACCGCGTCAACGCCTTCCTCGGCGAGGTCGTACAGGCCGTACGCCCCGTCTTCGGCGGCCCCCTCAGCTACGCCTCCTGCCCGATCGACGGCGTGGACTGGACCCCGTTCGACATCGTCGGCCTGGACGCGTACCGGAGCCTGCGCAACGCCGCCACCTTCCGCGACGACCTGCGCAAGGAGCTCCGCCACGGCAAGCCGGTCGCGATCATGGAGGCCGGCTGCTGCACGTTCCGGGGCGCGGGCGACTACGGCGGCGCGGGCTGGTACATCGCCATGGAGCCGGACGGGGTCACCCTCAAGCCGGACCTGGTGCGTGACGAGGGCGAACAGGTCCGCTACCTCGACGACCTCCTGCCCGTCTTCGACGAGGAGGGCGTCGATACGGTCTTCTGGTTCAGTTTCGCCGCGTACTACGCCCCGCACCGCCGGGACCCCGCCGAGGACTTGGACGTGGCCGCGTACAGCATCGTCAAGCTCCTCGAAGCCGGCTCCACGCGTACGTACCCCGGCGTGCCGTGGGAGCCGAAGGAGGCGTTCCACGCGCTCGCCGCCCATTACCGAGACCGGACGCCCACCGGTGGCGGGGTGCCCGGGCGTGCGGTGTGCTGACGAGGGGGCCCTGTACCCATACCTCTGGAGACACCGTGGGCATCGCTCTCGACAAGCTGACCGAACCGGCCGTACGGGCCTTCGTCGCCGCGCTCAACGCAGGCGACCGCCAGGCATTCTCGGCGGCGCTCACGCCCGGCGCCACCATGTCCGACGACGGGAGCGATCGCGACGTCACCGACTGGACCGAGCGGGAGATCTTCTCCTCCGGCGGCCACATGGACGTCGTGTCGCAGACCGCCGACGGGCGCGGCCTGGTAGCCGACTACCGCAACGACACCTGGGGCGAGATGCGCACCGCCTGGCGCTTCACGGTGGACGGTGGAAAGGTCAGCCGGTTCGAGACCGGGCAGGCCTGACCCGAACAGTGCGTTCATGACGGTGACGCTCTGAAAGCGTCGTTCAAGCCACCGTCAAGATCTCTCCATACTCGGCCCAACAAGCCTGGGCCGGAGCCGGGTTGGGCACGGCCTCCGGCTTAACCTCCCCTTGACATCGCCGCAACGTCAACGGGGGAGCACAGCCATGCATGTCCGCCATGCCCGAATAACCGCAGCCGCAGGGGCCCTTCTGGCCCTGTCCCTGACCGGGTGCGCCGGCGCCTCGGCCCACACCTCGGCCGCGTCCCAGGACCTGCACGCCCAGTCGGTCGCCAAGACCGTCGGCACCACCATTCCGGTCGGTCCCGGCCCGCAGCAGCACTACACCGTCCAGAAGCAGCCCGCGCCCGGGACCTGCCACGTCCGCTACACGCGCGACAAGCAGCCGCTGCCCGACCTCAAGTGCACGCCCGGCGCACTGAACCCGAAGGTCACCCAGGCCACGCTCTCGAGCACGATCTGCCGCCCGTCCGGCTACACCAAGAGCATCCGCCCGCCCTTCACCATCACCGGCAAGGAGAAGGTGGCCAACGCCCGTTCCTACGGCTACACGGGTGACCTGCACGACGCCGAGTACGACCACCTGGTCAGCCTGGAGCTGGGCGGCGACCCGAACGACCCCCGCAACCTGTGGGTCGAGCCGCCGTCCCCCGGTCACGAGCCCGGTGGCGGCCCGAACAACCCCAAGGACGTCGTGGAGAGCAAGCTCCACGCCGCCATCTGCTCCGGCCAGGTCCAGCTCCGGCCGGCCCAGCAGGCCATCGTCACCGACTGGACGACGGCCCTGAAGCGGCTCGGCATTCGCTGACCTCCGCCGCCGCGGCGAACTCGAGGAACGTGGACAGCCGCAACCACGCGGCGATGTCCGAGTTCAGCGGTGACCAGCCGGGCCGCAGCGCCAGGCGCAGCTCACGGGAGGCCGTGGCCAGCGCCTGGCGTGGCGCCCCGTCCAAGTAGCCGTTCGCGGCGAGGTATTGCTCGGCGAGGGCGCGCACCTGCGCCGCCGCCTCGGCGATGTCGTCCGGCGGAGGCACCCGGCAGGAGCGCGCGTGGTGGTTCGCGACCGCGGCCACCAGGCCGTGACGCGCGGGAGGTTGACGGTCCGGCCAGCGGTACCCGCGGAGGAACCGCACGTCGGCCTTCCGGAGCGTACGTTGCCCCGCGGCCTTCTCGGCCTTGCGCCGCGCCCCGAACGCGGCCAGTTCCTCGATCCGTACGGCGCGGCTGGACTCCAGGATGTCCAGCGCGCGCAGCAGCGCGGCCTCGTCCCGTCGGAAGCCGCCGGAGGACGGGGAGGGCCGGGCCGTGGCCTCCAGATACGCCCAGGTCGCGTTGAACCCGAGCGGGCAGTAGAGCTCGACGGCGCACCGCAGGCCCATGTAACGCCGCCAGGGCGGAAGCGAGTTGTCCCGCACCCTGCGGGCGTAAATGCCGAAGCTCATGGCGACCAGGGTGCCGTGCGGAGATCGGCGGTGCTGCGCCGCTCCCGCACCACCGGGGCCTCGTCGGCCGCCCTGCCGATGGCAATCATGGAGACGATCGCCCAGCCGGGCGCCGGCCGGAACTCCTCGGCGAGGGCGTCGAGGTCGAAGGCCCGGAACTGGTGGGAGGCCAGCCCCAACGCCTGTGCCTGGACGGTCAGATGGGCGACGGCCTGCCCGAGGTCGTAGTCGGCGAACTCGGAGTAGAGGATGTCCGAGTCCTCGACATGGCGGCGTGCCAGCGCGACGACGAGCAGACCCGCGTCCACCGCCCACCGGGCCGAGCTGGGCGCGAGGTGCCGCACCACCCGCTCGTGCCTCGGCTCGCCGGGCCGCACGGCGAGGAACCCCCACGGCTGCGAGTTCCCCGCGGAGGGCGACCACCGGGCGGCCTCGAGGAGCAGCTCGAGGGCGTGGTCGTCGACGAGGCCCGACGGGTCGAACTTGTACGGGCTGAACCGGTCGGCGAGCAGGGGATGGATCCGGGCGGGCGGCTGGTGATCACGAGGCACGTAGCGGTGCAACGGGCCGCGGCAGCGGCGTATTCCGGCCAGGCGTATATCGGACCGTTCACATACGCATGCGAGGCGTGGGAGCGTGGCAGGACGTGCTGCCGGAGCCGAGGGGGAGACCGTGACGGACCGCCCGAGATTCGACTCACCGACCCGCCGAGGGCTCCTCGCCGCGGCCGGAGGCGTGGCCGCGGGGCTGGCCGCCGCCCCGGCACCCGCCGCTGCGGCGGAGACCACGGCCCCCGCGCTCGGGCCGGTGACGATCCGCCCGGACGACCCCCGCTACTCCAGCCTCCTGCGGGGCAACAACTTCCGCTACGTGGGCCGCCCCGACGAGATCCGCGTGGCCGGCTCCACCGAGCAGGTCGTACGCGCGGTGTCGGACGCGGTCCGCTCCGGGCGGCGGATCGCGGCGCGCAGCGGAGGACACTGCTTCGAGAACTTCACCGCCGATCCCGGGGTGCGGATGCTGCTGGACCTCTCGCCCATGGACGCGGTCGGCTACGACGCCGGGATGCGGGCGTTCGCGGTCCAGCCCGGGGCCACGCTCGGGCACGTGTACCGCACGCTGTTCAAGGGCTGGGGCGTGACGATCCCCGCGGGCGGATGCCCGGAGGTGGGCGCCGGCGGTCACTTCGCGGGTGGCGGGTACGGGCCGCTGTCGCGCCGGTACGGCTCGGTGGTGGACCACCTGTACGGCGTGGAGGTCGTGGTGGCCGACCGGTACGGCGTCCGTCCCGTGATCGCCACCCGCGAGCAGGGCGACCCCCACCGCGACCTGTGGTGGGCCCACACCGGCGGAGGCGGCGGCAACTTCGGCGTGGTCACCCGCTATTGGCTGCGTTCCCCCGGCGCGCACGGCGCCGACCCCTCCCGGCTGCTGCCGCCCTCGCCCCAGCAGATGCTCGGGTACCTGGTCAACTGGCCCTGGGACCGCCGCATGACCAGGCAGGCGTTCACCACGCTGCTGCGCAACTTCGGTACTTGGCACGAACGCAACAGCGCACCCGGCTCACGGTTCGCCGGCCTGTACGCCATCCTCATGTCCTTCCACCGCAGTACCGGAAACGGGATCACGCTGTTCGTCCAGACCGACGCCGGCATCCCCGACGCGGAACGCCTGGTGGCCGAGTTCCTGGACGAGATCACCGCGGGCACGGGCACCGAACCGTCCGTCGACCACCAGACCGCGCCGTGGCTGCACGTCCTCACCTGGCCGGGCTCGGGGGAGCCCGGCAGCGTGCTCACCCGCCGGTACAAGATCAAGGCGGCATACCTGCGCCGCTCCTTCACCGACGCCCAACTCGACTCCATACACCGGAACTTGACGAACTCCGTCCAGCTCTCGAGCGGCTCCGGCATTCTGCTCATCGGATATGGCGGCCAAGTCAACGCGGTGCCGTCCGGGGCCACCGCAGTCGCCCAGCGGGACGTGGTGCTGAAGGCGGTGTACCAGGCGATCTGGTCCGACGAACGCGACGACGCGGTCAACCTGTCCTGGGTGCGCCACTTCTACCGCGACGCGTACGCCGAAACCGGCGGCGTCCCGGTGCCGGGCCCGGTCAACGGCGGCTCGTACATCAACTACCCGGACGCCGACCTCGCCGACCCCGCCTGGAACCGCTCCGGCGTGCCGTGGCACACCCTCTACTACAGGGACAACTACCCCCGCCTCCAGCGGGTGAAGGCCCGCTGGGATCCCCACAACGTCTTCCACCACGCCCTGTCGATCGAACCGCCCGCGGGCGGGTGACGGGGCCGCAGGCGGCGCAACGGCCTTGCTGCCAGGCCCGCTTGAAGGAGACGGATTCGCCGGTGTCCTCATTGAACCGGGCGTAGAGTTCCTTCCCCATGAAGGTGTCCAGCCCCATGTCCCGAGGGCTCTTGCGCCTGCTGTCGTCGGTGAGCTCGATGATCTCGTCATCGAACATGGACCTCGGCTTCCGCAGTCGCCACTTTCCCCTGCCGGTGAACAGGTCCTCCTCCCCGGTGACCGGAAGCGCGGTCGGTACCTTCACTGCCTCGAACGTCCCGTCCTCCCGCATCGTCAACTCGGCCCCCTGAGGACCAATCCAGTGCCCGACCACCTGTTCCTTCGGCACGGTCCAGGTGGCCAGACCCGTGGCCTGCGCGGCCATCAAGGCCAGCATGGCCAGGCACCGCGCAAGCACGGCGCGACCGGCGAGTTGATCACACCTTACGCCGGAACTGAACGCGTTCAAATCGAGGGCTGGGGGTCATGCCGCAGGGCGCCTGCCGGGCACCAGTTCTCCAGGAGGAGTCGAGCTCTTCCGTTCCCTCTTGGTTCTCCGGCTCGTGGGCCGGCGAGTGGTGGTGCGGTGCCAGGTCGACCACAGGACCGGCGATCGGGCTGTCGCAGTGCCCACGCCGATTCAGGCCCAGGTACGGGAGCACAACACCAGGCGGTAACCGTCCGAATCGGCGATCGTTGCTCCGTGCTCGTCCCAATACGGATTGTGTGCGGGGACGCGGGTGCCGCCGGCCGCGATCAGGCGGTCGATCAGGGACTCGTCGACCGGGCTGCCCAGGTAGACCACGAACAGGTCGTCCACGGTGGGGGTGGGCTCAAGCGGGCGCTCCGGGTCGTGCGTGAGCTCGAAGTGCCAGGCTCCGCCCTTCGGGCCGACCATCAGCAGGTCGTGCTCACCCGGGACGTGCTCGGTGGTGCGCCACAGGACGTCCAGGCCGAGGCCGTGCACGTAGAAGCGTTCGGCGGCTGCGAGGTCACGCGAGGGGCGGGCCACGCGGACATGGGCGTCGGGGGCGATCACGCAGACGCCTCCAGGACCGCACGCCACAGCGGGCTGTCGACGTAGTGGTTGTCGAAGCGCTCCGCCGACTCGGCGATCTCCTTCGGGTCGGCCTCGCCGCGCATGACTCGGCCGAGCAGTCGCAGGTAGTCGAAGCGGCCCATGCCGGGGGTGAAGACGAACAGGACGTCGGCCTCGCAGCCGGGGGCTGCGGCGAAGGCGTGCGGGGTGTGCGGTGGGACGGCCAGGAAGTCGCCGGCGTCGAGGACGGTGATCTCCTTGCCCACCAGTACCTGGAGGGAGCCGCTGATGACGAAGAACAGCTCGGTCGCCTTGGTGTGGAAGTGCGCGGGGGCGCCGACTGCTCCCTTGGCGAAGGTGGACCGGTAGCTGGTGAAGCCGTCGGCCGTGCGGTCGGAGTCGGCGAGCAGGGTCATCACGCTGCTGGGGTCGGCACAGGTCTCGGCTTCGGTGTGGCGGGTAAGCACCGGCTCGTACGGGGAATCGATCGGGGATTCCATGGGCTCGGCCGCCGCGTTGTGGAACACCTCCTTGAGGAGCCGCTGCTGCGCCTTCCGGAAGGCCTCGGCCGTGGCGAGGAAGTCGAGTTCGGCGTCGCCGCAGGTGAGGGAAGCGGTCAGGGTCCTGCTGCCGTCGGGCGTGCCGTACATCAGTGCCCCCCAGCCCCAGAAGCCGCCGTTGTGGTGGACGACGGTGCCGCCCTCCGTCTCCTCCGCGAACAGCCCCAGGCCGTAGCCGAGCTTGGGGTGCGGCGTGCGCATCTCATCCAGCAGCGACTCCGGCAGGAGCTTGCCGCCGAGCAGGGCGGAGAAGAAGGTGTGGAGGTCCTCGGTGGTCGAGATCATGTCGCCGGCGGCGGAGATCCAGGAGACGTTGAAGCGGGTGACGTCGACCACGTTCCACTGGCCGTCGTGCTCGTACCGGTAGTAGCCATGGGTGTGAGGCTCGGGGATCTCCGGCGAGGCGTCCGGCACCAGGGTGCCCGACAGGCCCAGCGGTTCAAGGATCAGGCGGTGCATCTCCTCGGCGAAGGAGCGGCCGGTGACGCTCTCGACCAGCAGCCTGGCCAGGACGTAGTTGGTGTTGGAGTAGCTCCAGTCCGTTCCCGGCTCGAAGCGCGCCGGCTTGGACAGCGCCACACCTACCAGCTCCTCCGGCTGGTAGGTGTGGAACTGGTTGTCCACGTACTCCTGGCCCTGCCAGGGAATCCCTGGCGCGACGGTGCCGTCGTCGTAGTACTCGCCGGTGTAGTTGAAGAGCCCGCTGGTGTGTTGCAGCAGCATCCGCACCGTGATCCGCCGGTCCAGCTCGAACCGGGGCAGGTAGTCGTCCGCCGGGCTGTCCAGGCCGATCCGGCCCTCGGCCACCAGTCGCAGCACCAAGGTCGCGGTGAAGGTCTTGGTGGTGCTGCCGATCCGGAACCGTGCGTCGGTCGGTGGTTCGGCGCTCTCGCCCAGCTTGCGCACCCCGGCGCTGCCGACCCACTCGCCGTGCTCGTCGTTCACGCGCAGCTGGACCCCGGCGAAGCCGGAATCGACGATCTCCTCGATGGCCCGCTGGAGCTCCGGGCGGTTCTGCTCGGTGAGGGGGAGGGACATGGTTGTGCTCCTTCTGGGATGCGTGGGCGATGGCTGGGGGTGTGGCGGTCAGAGGCTGCGGGCGGTGATGTCGCCGTAGGAGGTGGTGGTGCGGATGTCGAGAGCGGCGCTGCCGTCGTTCTTGAGGGCGTTGCTGATGCGGCCGTAGCCGGTGCCGGCATCCAGGGCGGCCGACACTCCGGCGGCCGCGGCGACCGTGATGTCGCCGGACTGGGTGCTGAGCCGGACCACGCCGCCCGTGGCCTCGGCGATCCGGATGTCGCCCCGTGCGGTGCTGATCTCCGCGGCCCCGCCCAGTCGGCCGACCTCGATGTCGCCGTCGACTGCGGTGAGACGGAGGCTCGTGGCCTCGTCCAGCTTGATCCGGTGGTACGCGCCCTCGAAAGCGACATCGCCGAGGCGGCCGACGGTCCGGAGCTCGGCGCCGACCGCCTTGGCCTCGACGCGGGAACCGGCGGGCAGCTTGACCGTCACCTCGATGGAGCCGGAAGGGCCGAGGTACTGGGTCTTCGCCGAGTTCTCGATCCGCAGGACCCCGTCGGCGTACCGGACCGCGGTCTGCTCCGCCGCCTTCACATCGCGGCCCTTCGAGGTGTTCACCGGCAGGATCTCGACCGAGGTGTCGGCCCGGTCCGCGGCGATGAACTGGACGCGCCCCGCGGGGATGTCCAGGACGGCGGAGATCGGGGCGGGGGTGTCGAACGTGTACATCGTGCTCTCCCTTGTGCTTTCGGCTTCTCGCTTTCGAACGATGGAAACGCTACGTTGCTTTCCATAGTTGGGCAACAAGATCTTTGCCTTGTGGCGACATTTACGCAGGTGAAAGCAGGTGAATCGTTGCAACAATCTCTCGATTAATGCAACGACGGAGCGATTGATCATTGCAATGCACTGAAGGTGAACGCTATGGTGGAGGCGTCAGGGAACGCAGAGCAGCACCATGGGGCACCCGTGGGGCAGGAATGGGGTCGTGATGCCGGGAGGCAGGCTCACCCAGCAGGAGCGCCAGCAGATCGCGGCCGGACTGGCCGACGACCTCGCCTACGCGGAGATCGCCCGCCGTCTCGACCGTCCGACCTCGACGATCACGCGTGAGGTGATGCGCAACGGCGGCCCCACCGGCTACCGCGCCGACCTGGCCCAGCGCGCCACCCAACAACGCACTCGCCGGCGCGGGCAGGCCACGCCCCAGGGGCCGCAGGCGCTCCCGCAGCCCTACGGACGCGACGCCGAGGCCGTGCGCGACTACGAGGAGACCCTCACCACCGTCTTCATGACCTCGGGGCTGCCCAAGATGATGGCCCGGGTGCTGGGCGCCCTCTACACCACCGACGCCGGCAGCTTCACCGCCTCCGAACTCGCCCAGCACCTCCAGGTCAGCCCGGCGTCCGTCTCCAAGGCGATCACGTTCCTGGAGAGCCTGGACCTGGTCCGCCGGGAACGCGACCAGCGCCGCCGCGAGCGCTACGTCGTCGATGACGACCTCTGGTACCGGTCGATGATCCGCAGCGCCCGCGCCAACGACCAGTTCATCGAGACCGCACGGCAGGGCATCGGCGTCCTCGGCCGCGGCACCCCGGCCGCCACCCGTCTGGAGAGTGCCGCCCGCTTCCTCGACTTCGTCAGCGAAGGGCTGATCCGTGCCGCTGAGCAGGGTCGCGAAGTCCTCTACGCCAGAACCGAAACGACCCCGGACGGCACTGCCACGCCACGTTCGGATCGCGCGTAGACAGCCCCCTCGACGGCCACAGCCAGTGGTACCCGCCCGCATCCTTCATGCGGATGTCGACGCGGTGCTGCCAGTCCCGGGCAGCGCCGTGAAGGTCCGCGAGGTCGAGGAGGAC
The DNA here is from genome assembly GCF_059089585.1 of Streptomyces sp. SX-6. Taxonomy (NCBI): domain Bacteria; kingdom Bacillati; phylum Actinomycetota; class Actinomycetes; order Kitasatosporales; family Streptomycetaceae; genus Streptomyces; species Streptomyces sp. SX-6. Next base: position 53,163 of record NZ_JBTHHU010000034.1, read on the forward strand.
GGGCCGAGCGGAGCGCATGAGTTCTGCGAAGCTGGTGATGCCCTCGTCGCTGCACTGGCCCTCCGCGCCTCGGCTCCCGTCGTCGTCCTGACCTCCGACCGCGACGACTGGTCGAAGCTGTGCGGCAGTCGCGTCATCATCAGAGAGCTGTGATACGAGTTCGTCAGCCGTCCGCCTTGGCGATGCGGGCCGCGCTTGGGCTGATGACAGCCAAGGGCATCTGTGGTTGAACGGGGATGCCGCCTGCCACATGGTCGTGGTCGGGGTCGTACTCCCAGTGCCAGTCCGTGCTCACCGGGTCGGGAGGCCGATGGCTGCGTGGGCCTCGTCCAGGATCCGCCCGATCTGTGAGGCGGCCTGCCGCGCCTGGGGTGCGTCGCCCGACTCGGCGGTGTCCTCCCAGCGGCGGAGGTCTGCTGCCAGGTCGGGCTGGCGCTGGATGTGGACATAGACGGCCCACTGGGCGATGAACCGCTGGAGCGGCGCCAGGTCGGAGCCCTGCCGGGACTGGTCGGCCGCTTGGTCCAGTTCCCGGGTGAAGGCCGGTAGTGCGGCAGGCGCGATCTGCCTGATGGCCTGCCGCAGCGCGGCAACCGTGGCAGGGGGCTGGGGGATGAGCGGTTGCCCGGCGGCGGAGGTGGTCATGACTACTCCCATGGGCGCGATTCTGATCCCATGCATCAGCGTATCGGGCATGGGTGCTTTCCCACCGCTCGAACGAGTGAGGGAGAAGCGATACGGCTACCCGGCGCCTGGAGCGGTCTACTTGTCCGTGACATCCGGGGCGGGCGCGACGCCAGTCGGGCAAGACGCTCCCCAGTTGGTCTCGAACGGGGCACTCAGCTTGACCCCTGTCCCCCCGATCCCGCAGTACCCGCCGGGGTTCTTGTCGAGGTACTGCTGGTGATACGCCTCCGCGGCGAACAGCGGTCCCGCCGGGGCGATTTCCGTGGTGATGTCGCCGTAGCCCGAGGCGCGCAGTACGGACTGGTACGCGTCCCGCGATGCCTCGGCCGCCGACTGCTGCTGGGTGGAGTGGGTGTAGACAGCCGAACGGTACTGCGTGCCACGGTCGTTGCCCTGGCGGTTGCCCTGGGTGGGGTTGTGGGATTCCCAGAAGAGCTTGAGGAGGGCGTCGTAGGAGACGACCGCCGGGTCGAAGACGACGCGGACGACCTCGGTGTGGCCGGTGAGGCCGCTGCACACCTCTTCGTAGGTGGGGTTGGGGGTGTGGCCGCCCTGGTAGCCGACGAGGGTCGTCCATACGCCCGGGGCCTGCCAGAACTTCCGCTCGGCGCCCCAGAAACAGCCGAGGCCGAAGTCGGCGACGGCGAGGCCGGCGGGGTAGGGGCCGGCGAGGGGGTTGCCGAGGACGGTGTGGCGGTCGGGGAGGGAGAAGGCGGGGGCGGCGCGGCCCGGCAGGGTCTCCCCGGGGGTGGGGAGGCGGTCGAACGTCGGCATCACGGCTCCAGAGGACGGGGCGGGCGGTGCGTTATGAGAACGGGCGGGAGGCGGGCCGCATTCCCTCAGGGGCGGCCGCGTTCGAAGCCCGCCACGGCGCGGGCGCGGTACGCGGCGTACGCGTCGGCCGGCTTCGGGGAGTACGTCCACGGCACGGCCCCGACGTGGCCGTCGACCGCGCGCAGCTGCTCGAGGGCCTCGCCGTGGCGCTCGGCGTTCACGAGGAACCAGACCAGCAGGTGGCGTACCTGCGGCAGGGCCGGGTGGTCGGCGGGGGCGTGGTTGGCGGCGTACTGGGCGGCCTCGATGGCCTGCCGGACGACGACGCTGTCGTACAGGCTCCGGACCAGGTTGACGTCGGGCAGGTGGTCGAAGACGGCGAAGAGCGGCAGGGCGGGCAGCAGGCTGCCCTGCGGCGCGCCCGCGGCGGCGCGGCGGGCGAAGGCCTCGGCCTGGTCCTGGGAACCGTGCCAGGAGGCGCTCCAGTAGCGCAGCGCGGAGAGGTGGGCGCCCATGTGCTGCGGGGCGAGGGCGACGACCCGCTCCCACGCGGACTGGAACTCCGCCTCGGTCGCGCCGAGGCCCCGGGCGATCTCCAGCTCGATGATGGCGGGGACGACATCGCCCGGGGCGAGCAGGCCCGCCTCGGCGCGGACCGTGCGGGCCTCCTCGAGGATCATGCGGAAGTCCTGGGAGGACGGGTCGCGCAGCGCCTGCAGGACCAGGAACTCGGCCTGGACGGCCGCGCCGCCCGGGTCCTTGGGGGCCACCACGCGCCAGTGGCGCAGCCACATGCCGCCGGCGCCGGGCGCCTCGGCGAGGTCGCGGGTGGCGGCGCCGGCGAGGCCCAGGACGCGGTGCCAGCGCAGTTCCGCCCGGTCGGCGGGGGTGCGGGCGAGGAGCTCGGCGGCGGGCTTCCAGTCGTTGGTGCGGCGCGCCTCCTCGACGGCGGCCAGCAGCTCCGGGTCCGGGCCGGGCAGCCGTTCGTCGAGCTGCCCGGCGGGCAGGAAGCCGTGCCCGCGGGCCGGGTCGAGCGCGGCACCGGCGCCCTGCAGCGCGTCCTGCCCCGCGCGGCGGCGGCGCATCGCCGGGACGATCACGACGCCGGCGACGACGACGAGGGCGAGCAGGATGGCGAGAAGCTCCATGAGATGTCCTGGGGAGGGGATGGGCTGACGCTGTAAGGACGTGGGGGGACGGCCGAACGTTCCTCGTGATCGTTCCCCGGGACGGATCCGGGCGGATACCCGGAGGCGGATCGTTCATGTTCCGGTTACAAGTGAAGCGGGTGTTCCGCGAAATCCGGTACTACCCTCGGCCCAATGAGCGACCAGCACGCCTTCGAAACCCTCGCGATCCACGCCGGGCAGGAGCCCGACCCGCTGACCGGGGCCGTCGTACCGCCCATCTACCAAGTGTCCACCTACAAGCAGGACGGCGTCGGCGGTCTGCGCGGCGGCTACGAGTACAGCCGCAGCGCCAACCCCACCCGCACCGCCCTGGAGGAGAACCTGGCGGCCCTGGAGGGCGGCAGCCGGGGCCTCGCCTTCGCCTCCGGCCTGGCGGCCGAGGACACCCTGCTGCGCACGCTGCTGACGCCGGGCGACCACGTGGTCATCCCGGACGACGCGTACGGCGGCACGTTCCGGCTGTTCGCCAAGGTCGCGACGCGCTGGGGCGTGGAGTGGTCCGTCGCGGACACCTCCGACCCGGCGGCCGTACGGGCCGCGATCCGGCCGCGGACGAAGGCGGTCTGGGTCGAGACGCCCTCGAACCCGCTGCTCGGCATCACCGACATCGCCGCCGTCGCCCAGATCGCCCACGAGGCCGGGGCGAAGCTGGTCGTGGACAACACCTTCGCGAGCTCCTACCTGCAGCAGCCGCTGTCGCTGGGCGCGGACGTGGTCGTGCACTCGACGACCAAGTACATGGGCGGGCACTCCGACGTCGTCGGCGGCGCGCTCGTCACCTCCGACGCGTCCCTCGCCGACGAACTCGCCTTCCACCAGAACGCGATGGGCTCCGTGGCGGGCCCCTTCGACTCGTGGCTGACGCTGCGCGGCATCAAGACGCTCGCCGTGCGCATGGACCGGCACAGCGCCAACGCGGAGCGCGTCGCCGAGCTGCTGGTCGCGCACCCCAAGGTGACCCAGGTGTTCTACCCGGGCCTGCCCGAGCACCCGCTGCACGAGGTCGCCGCCAAGCAGATGCGGGCGTTCGGCGGCATGGTGTCGTTCCGGGTCGAGGGCGGCGAGGAGGCGGCGGTCGGGATCTGCAACCGCGCCGAGCTGTTCACGCTGGGCGAGTCGCTGGGCGGCGTCGAGTCGCTCATCGAGCACCCGGGCCGGATGACGCACGCGTCGACGGCCGGTTCCCAGCTGGAGGTCCCGGCGGACCTCGTGCGGCTGTCGGTGGGCATCGAGTCCGCCGACGACCTGCTCGCCGACCTCACCCAGGCGCTGGGCTGACCGAAAAAGGCTCATGGGCCCCACGGCTGTGGGGCCACGTCCGTGGGCGGCACCGCCCACGGATGCGTGATCGCGGCCCATACGCAGAACACCGTGACCGCGCAGGCCAGCACCCCCCACGCCACGGCCCGTACCGCGCGTCGGACGCGCAGGATCCGCCGGCCGCGCCCGGCCGCCCGCGCCGCGAGGCCGGGCGGGACCGCGGTACGCGGGCCGTCCAGCATCCGGCGCACTTCCTCGTGCTTACGGTCGTACGAGCTCACGCGGCGCCTCCGGCGGGCGGCTGCGCAGGGCGGAGACCGCACGCGCGCAGACGGCCCGTACGCGCTCCACGGGCAGGCCCAGCCCCGCGGCGGCCTGCTCCTCGGCGACGCCTTCGTACAGGCGCAGCACGAGCACCAGGCGCTCCTGCGGGGTGAGCGCGCCGAGCACGCCGCCATGGGCACGGTGCCGGCGCCAGGCGAAGTGCGCGAAGCGGGCCGCGAGTTCCTGGCGGGCGTGGTCGTACGGGTCCTCGCCGCGCAGCCGGTCCCACGCGGCGTACGTACGGGACAGCGCGTCGACGAGCAGCCGCTCGGCGGCGGCCGGTTCTCCGGTCAGCAGCAGGGCGGCGTGCAGCAGACGACCGCCCGCACCTCCGACGAATGCCTCGAACTCCCGGGTGCGCGAGCGCTCCCGGGCGGCCTGCCGCTCTCGCATCCTTCACGATGAGAGCAGGCACGGGGCGGGGTCAAGAGGCCGGGGTCAAGAGGTCGGCTGCACCGGCAGGGTGCTGTGCACCTCGGAGAGCGCGGAGTTGAAGCGGGTGAGCAGGGCGCAGAACTGGGCCTGCTCGTCCTCGCTCCAGCCCGCCGTGCACAGGGCCATCAGCTCGCGCCGGGAGGCGCGCACCTCCTCGAGGCGGGCCTTGCCGCGTGGGGAGAGCTGGAGGACGACCGCGCGGCCGTCCTCGGGGTGCGAGGTGCGCTTGACGAGACCGGTGTCGACGAGCGGCGCCACCTGGCGGGTGACGGTCGACGAGTCGATGCCCATGCCCGCGGCGAGCGCTTTGACGCCCATCGGGCCTTCCATGTCAAGGCGGTTGAGCAGCAGGTAGGCGGCGCGGTCCATCGAGTTGGCGACGCGGCCGACACCGCCGAGGCGGGTCTGCTCGGCTCGGCGGGCGAAGACGGCGACCTGGTGCTGGAGGGTGTCGAGGACACCCGGGGCGAGGTCGGTCGTCATGTCCGGAGGGGTGGCCATGGCTGGGACTCACTTCGTACGGCGGGCTGGAAACTGCTCAGGATTGGGGGACAGAGTACGCGGCCCCGGGCGCGCCCGTACCGTCGCTCGGTAAACCCTGGGTATGCGGTGGTCAAGGCGACCATGGTCCGGGGCGAGCTGCGAGACTGTGCGGCATGGCTGCACGAGTTCGTGACGAGGACGGCCCCGGGACGTCCCCCCTGCCCGAAACGGGTGCTGCGGACGGTCCGTCCGTGACGCTCGACGATGTGCGCGAGGCGCAGAAGATGCTCTCCGGGGTGTCCCGGATGACTGCCCTGGAGGGCAGCCGTCATCTGTCCTCGCTGATCGGCTCCCCTGTCCATCTCAAGTGCGAGAACCTCCAGCGCACAGGGTCGTTCAAGGTGCGCGGCGCCTATGTGCGGATCGCGGGCCTGACGGAGGCCGAGCGCGCGGCGGGCGTCGTCGCGGCGAGCGCGGGCAACCACGCGCAGGGCGTCGCGCTCGCGGCGTCGCTGCTGGGCGTGCGTTCCACGGTGTTCATGCCGGAGGGCGCCCCGCTGCCGAAGGTCGCGGCGACGCGTGACTACGGAGCCGAAGTGCGGTTGCACGGACAGGTGGTGGATGAATCACTGCGCGCCGCGCAGGAGTACGCGCGGCGCACCGGCGCGGTGTTCATCCACCCCTTCGATCACCCCGACGTCATCGCCGGGCAGGGCACGGTCGGTCTGGAGATCCTCGAGCAGTGCCCCGAGGTGCGCACCATCGTGGTGGGCATCGGCGGCGGCGGGCTCGCGGCGGGGATCGCCGTGGCGGTCAAGGCGCTGCGGCCCGATGTGCGGATCGTCGGTGTGCAGGCGGCGGGTGCCGCCGCGTACCCGGTGTCGCTGGCCGCCGGGCACCCGGTGTCGATAGCCGCGCCGGTCACGATGGCGGACGGCATCAAGGTGGGGCGGCCGGGGGAGGTGCCGTTCCGCATCGTCGAGGAGCTGGTGGACGAGGTGGTCACGGTCACCGAGGACCAGCTCTCCAGCGCGCTGCTGCTGTGCCTGGAGCGGGCGAAGCTGGTGGTGGAGCCGGCCGGGGCGAGCCCGGTGGCGGCGCTGATGGCCGCGCCCGGCTCGTTCGAGGGCCCGGTCGTCGCGGTGCTGTCGGGCGGCAACGTGGATCCGCTGCTGATGCAGCGCGTCCTGCGGCACGGCATGGCGGCGGCGGGCCGCTACCTGTCGCTGCGGCTGCGCCTGACCGACCGCCCGGGTGCGCTGGCGGCGCTGCTCGAGGTGCTGTCGGATTCCGACGCGAACGTCCTCGACGTCAGCCATGTGCGCACCGATCCCCGGCTCGGGCTGACGGAGGCGGAGGTGGAGCTGCACCTGGAGACCAAGGGGCATGTGCACTGCGCCGCGGTGGGCACGGCGCTGCGCGAGGCGGGCTACCTGGTCATGTCCTGAGAGCCTGTTGCCCCCGTTCGCAAGTCGGGGGCCCGAACGTTCTTTCACAGAGCGCGACGGCCCCGGCGAACGTACCCTGTGTTACGTCACCAAACGGGGAGAACCTCCATGCCAGGCGCGATATACGCCGAGGGTCTGGTGAAGACCTTCGGCGGCGTAAGAGCTCTGGACGGCGTCGATCTAGATGTGCCCGAGGGCACCGTGCTGGGCCTGCTCGGCCCCAACGGTGCCGGCAAGACCACGGCCGTGCGCGTGCTGACCACCCTGATCAAACCCGACAGCGGCAAGGCGGTCGTGGCGGGCCTGGACGTACTGAAGAAACCCAACGAAGTCCGTCACTGCATCGGACTGTCCGGTCAATTCGCGGCCGTGGACGAGTACTTGACGGGCCGTGAGAATCTCGTGATGGTCGGCCGCCTCTACCAGCTGGGCGCGCGCGAGGCCAAGGCCCGGGCGGTGGAGCTGCTGGAACGCTTCCGTCTCACCGACGCGGCGGACCGGCCGGCCAAGACCTACTCCGGCGGCATGCGCCGCCGCCTCGACCTCGCGGCGGCCCTGGTCGTCAGCCCGCCCGTGATGTTCATGGACGAGCCGACCACCGGCCTCGACCCGCGCAACCGGCAGCAGTTGTGGGAGGTCATCCAGGAACTGGTGGCCGGCGGTACGACGTTGCTGCTGACCACCCAGTATCTGGAGGAGGCCGACCACCTCGCCCACGACATCGCGGTCGTCGACCACGGCCGGGTCATCGCCCGCGGCACGTCCGACCAGCTCAAGGCGCGTACGGGCGGGGAGCGTGTCGAGGTCGTCGTGCACCGGCGCGAGGACATGACGGTCGCGGACGAGGTGCTGCGCGGCTTCGGCACGGACGGCTCCTCGGTCGAGCAGCACACCCGGGGGATCACCGTGCCGGTCGCGGGCGGTGCCCGGCTGCTGGCCGAGATCATCCGCGAACTCGACGCGCGCGGCATCGAGATCGACGACATCGGCCTGCGCCGCCCGACCCTGGACGACGTCTTCATCTCGCTCACCGGCCATGCGGCCGAGGAGGGGAAGGCGGCCGAGGAGGAGAAGGGGGACCCGGCATGAGCATCCACGCCGTCTCCCGGCGGCCGGTCCCGCAGGGCCGCGGCGGCATCGCGCAGTCCGTGCACGACTCGCTGGTCGTGGCCCAGCGCAACCTGATCCGCATGATGCGCATACCCGAAGTGGTCGTCTTCGCGCTCATCCAGCCGATCATGTTCGTGGTGCTGTTCAGCTATGTCTTCGGCGGTTCGATCGCCGTGGGCGGCAACACGGACCCGGCGGCCTACCGCGAGTTCCTGATGGCGGGCATCTTCGCCCAGACCGTCACTTTCGCCACGGCCGGTGCGGGGGCGGGTATCGCGGACGACATGCACAAGGGGCTCATCGACCGCTTCCGGTCGCTGCCGATGGCCCGGGGCGCGGTGCTCACGGGCCGTACGCTCGCGGACCTCGTGCAGAGCGCGCTCACCCTGGTGGTGCTGGCGGTCGTGGCGACGATCGTCGGCTGGCGCATCCACGACGGGGCGGCCCGGGCCCTGGCGGGCTTCGCGCTGCTGCTCCTGCTCGGCTACGCCTTCTCGTGGATAGGAGCGCTGATCGGGCTGTCCGTACGGACCCCGGAGGCGGCCACCTCGGGCGGGCTGATCTGGCTCTTCCCGCTGACGTTCGTCTCGAACGCGTTCGTGCCGTCCGGCAACATGCCGATGGTGCTGCGGGCGATCGCCGAGTGGAATCCGTTCAGCGCGACGGTCCAGGCGGCCCGGGTGCTCTTCGGCAACCTGCCGAAGGGCTATCCGGTGCCGTCGGCCTGGCCGATGCAGCATCCGGTGTGGGCGTCGCTGCTCTGGTCGGTGCTGATCATCCTGGTGTTCCGCTGGCTGGCGGTGCGCAAGTACCGCTCGGCCACGGCCTGAACGCGGCGAGGCCCCGGCCCCCCCGGGCTCGTCGCCGGGGGCCGGGGCCTCGTACACGGGGCGGTGGATCAGCCCTGGTAGGGCTGGGCGTCCAGGATCCGGACCTTGGCCTTCCGGCCGTTCGGCAGCTCGTAGCCGGCGTCCTCGCCGATCTTCTTGCCGTTGACACCGGTACCGAGCGGCGACTGCGGGGAGTAGGTCTCGATGTCCGAGCTCGCGTACTCGCGGGAGGCGAGCAGGAACTTCAGGGTGTCGTCCGGGTCGCCGTCGAAGGCGATGGTGACGACCATGCCGGGGGCGACCACGCCGGAGGCGGCCGGAGCCTCGCCGACCTTCGCGTGCTCGAGCAGCTGGGTCAGCTGACGGACGCGGAGCTCCTGCTTGCCCTGCTCCTCCTTGGCCGCGTGGTACCCGCCGTTCTCTCGCAGGTCACCTTCCTCGCGAGCCGCCGCGATCTTGGCCGCGATCTCCGTGCGAGCGGGACCAGACAGGTAGTCCAGCTCGGCCTTGAGCTGGTCGTACGCCTCCTGAGTCAGCCAGGTGACGTTGTCGCTGGTCTGGGTCACAGGTGCTCCTCGTCGGTGCTGGGGGAAGAACCATGGGTTCGGGATACAAATGAACGCCCTACCCAGAAGGGTGCGCCTTCACAGGTGGGCGAAACCACGAGCCTAACAATTACGTCCGGAATGGGGGAAGAAGTCAGGGGGAGGAACCACGCAAGAGACGCGTCAGGGCTGGTCAGAGCAGCGATGCCGAGCGATCAACCGGCGTTGTGGCAGCCCTCGAGCTCCGTGGCGGTGGCCCGCGAGGTGGTGCGCAGCGTGACGAGCTGGGTGAAGTGTTTCTCGCGGCGGTCGACGGTCACGTCCTTGCGCCCGACCTCGTTGCCGTCCGTGCCCAGCGCCCGCAGCGTGCACACGCCGGTCGCGTCCTCGTCCTTGCGGACCTCGATGACCGCCTGGACGGTGTTGTCCGACACAGGCTGGGAGCGGACGAGCAGGCCGTCGACGTCCGTTTTCGTGATGTAGTGCACACCGGCCCAGCCGACGAAGACGAGCAGACAGGCCCCCAGCACCGCCCCGACGATCTTCAGCTTGCGGTCCGCGCGCTCGTCCGCAGAGCGGCCGTAGCGGCCCTCGGGCAGCGTCTCACGCTCCGCAGTCATGATCGTTCCTCCTGTGGGCGGCCGTCGGTCAGCCATCGGGCAGCAGTCGGGCGGCCGTGGGCCGAATATGTGAACGCGGAATGAATCGGCTCCCGCTTCGGTCACTATAGGAGGCGTCTGACAAGACCAGTGACTGAGGATCGAGCCTTGACTGAACAGCTGCGAATGATGGCCGTTCACGCCCACCCCGACGATGAGTCGAGCAAGGGCGCGGCCACGATGGCCAAGTACGTGTCCGAGGGGGTGGACGTGCTGGTCGTCACCTGCACGGGCGGGGAGCGCGGCTCCATCCTCAACCCGAAGCTCCAGGGCGACCCCTACATCGAGGAGCACATCCACGAGGTCCGCGCCCGTGAGATGGCGGAGGCCCGGGACATCCTGGGCGTCCGGCAGGAGTGGCTCGGCTTCGTCGACTCCGGGCTGCCCGAGGGCGACCCGCTGCCGCCGCTGCCCGAGGGCTGCTTCGCACTCGAGGACGTGGAGGTGGCGGCGGGCCGGCTGGTGAGGATGATCCGCGAGTTCCGGCCGCACGTGATCACCACGTACGACGAGAACGGCGGCTACCCGCACCCCGACCACATCATGACCCACAAGATCACGATGGTGGCCTTCGAGGCGGCGGGCGACCCCGAGCGCTACCCCGAGGCCGGCGAGCCGTGGCAGCCGCTCAAGGTCTACTACAACCAGGGCTTCAACCGGCCCCGCACCCAGGCCCTGCACGAGGCGCTGCTGGCCCGAGGCCTGGAGTCGCCGTACGGGGAGTGGCTGGAGCGCTGGGACCGGATGGGCCGCGAGCGCACTCTGACCACCTATGTGCCCTGCGCGGACTTCTTCGAGATCCGCGACAAGGCCCTTATCGCGCACGCCACCCAGATCGACCCGGACGGCGGCTGGTTCCGGGTGCCGATGGACATCCAGCGCGAGGTCTGGCCGACCGAGGAGTACGAGCTCGCGAAGTCCCTCGTCGACACTTCCCTCCCCGAGGACGACCTCTTCGCCGGCATCCGCAACAATTGACCCATGATGAGCGCGACCGCTTCCCTCGCCGCCACCCACTTCGTGTCGCTCGCCAAGGACCTTGACCAGAACAAGGTCACGCCCGGCGTGTTCGGCTTCATCGTCTTCGCCGTCATCGGCGGTGCCGTCTGGCTGCTGATGAAGAGCATGAACAAGCACATGAAGCGCGTGGACTTCGACGAGACCCCGGAGGCCGCCGCGAGCACCGCGGCCACCACAAGCACCGCGGGTACCGCGGAGGGCGGCAAGTCCTAGCCCGTTGCCCGGGAGAGACCCCGGGCAACGGCCTGTCGGCCGGGTGGTCAGCGCGGCAGCACCGCGACGATCTCCCGTGCGGAGCGCCCCGGCACCATGCCGAGGCGCCATGCCTGCCACCCCTCCTCCGGCTCCACGCCCCGCTCCAGCACCAGCGCGAACGCCTCCGCGCACTGCTCCAGCGCGTGATCGACGGCCCAGTCGGCGCCGCGCAGCTCCTGCCGGAGCGTCGCCAGCTCCTCCTCGGCCACCGCCGCGCCCACCACCGAGCCGCCCGGTGACGCGAACGGCAGCAGCGTGCAGCGCAGGAAGCGCGCCCAGCTGTCACCGCGCCGGTCGCCGATGCCGGCGAACAGCCGCGACGCCTCCTCCACCAGCTCCAGCGCCTGCGCGGCCCGGCCGTTGCCCGCGTCGATCACCGCCAGCTCCACGCACGACCACGCCTCGCCGTGCGCGACGCCCACCCGCCGGAAGTCCATCCGGGCGTCCTGCAGCAGCTGCCGGGCGAAACCGCTGTTGCGCAGGCTCCCCGTCTGCGCCGCCCGCTGATCGCGGGTGACCCGCGCGGCGTGATGCCGGGCACATGCCAGCCCGTACACATCGTGCATCCGGTTGAACATCGTGCGCGCCCGCTCCAGCTCGCGCAGCGCGGCACCGAGATCGCCGAGCTCCTCCAGACACTGGCCCAGGTAGTACAGCGTCCACGCCTCGCCGCGCGCGTCCTCGTTCTCCCGGTGCCGGGCCGCCGCCGTGCGCAGGCCGTCGGCGGCGGCCGACGCGTCCCCGGCCACCAGCCGGGTACGGGCCAGCTGGGTCAGCGCCCACGCCGAGCCCCGGCCGTCCTGCGTCCGCCCGTACAGCTCCAGGGCCTCGTTGAACTCCTCCTCCGCCTGCTCCGTCCGGGCCATCCGCAGATACACCTGGCCCAGCTGGAAGTGCGCCCACGCCTCGCCGTGCACGCTCTCGCTCTCCCGGTGCAGCTCCAGCGCCACCGTCAGCAGGTCGCGCGCCTCGGCGAGCCGCGTACGGTCCCGCTCGACGGCCGCCAGGGCGTGCATCGTCCAGGCCCGGTCACCGCTCAGGTCCGGGGCCGACTGGAGCTCCAGCGCCTCGCGCAGCTTGGCCGAGGCGTCCTCGAGGTGGCCCTGGTGCTGCAGGGTGATGCCCAGATCGCGCAACGCCCGTGCCGCACCGGCCGTGTTCTGCGCGTTGAAGTACAGATCCACCACCGAGGTCAGCGTCGTACGGGACTTGTCCAGATCGCCCAGCTGGCGAGCCGCCACACCCGTACGCCACTGCACCGACCGCATCAGCAGGTCCTTGTCGGTGGCCTGCGTCAACTCGCTGAGTTCGCCCAGGCGGTAGAGGTCGCCGCGCAGCAGGCAGTAGTCGCACAGGGCACCCAGCAGGTGCAGCACCGCCGACTGGTCCACACCCTCCGTGTGCCGCAGGGCCGCCGTGATGAAGCTCGACTCGCCGTCCAGCCAGTTCAGCGCCGCGTCCAGCGAGGGGAAGCCGTGGGCGCCGCCCGCGCCCTTGGCGAACATGTCGGCACGCGTCGACGTCTTGCCGTCCACCATGCGGATCACCGAGTCCGCCAGCTCCGCATAGCTGCGGATCAGCCGCTCGTGCGCCGCGCCCCGCTCGCTCTGCTCCTCCTCCTCGTGCAGCCGGTCGTGGGCGAAATCGCGCACCAGGTCGTGCACCCGGTAGCGGCCCGAGCGCACCGGCTCGATCAGCGCGGCCCGGGCCAGCGCCTTCAACTGCCGCATGGCTTCCTGCTCGTCGGACCCCAGCAGGGCCGCCGCCGCTGCCGCGCCCAGCGACGCCCGCCCGGCCAGCGCCAGCCGGCGCAACAGCCGGCGCCCGTCCTCGTTCTGGTCGATGTAGCGCAGCCACAGCGCGCGCTCCACCGGACCGGACTGCCCGGCCGCGGCGAGCTCCGCGGCCAGCCCCTTCGCCGAGCGGTTGCCCAGCGACGAGCCCGCCACCCGCAGCGCCAGCGGCAGCCCGCCGCACAACTCCCGTACCCGCGCGAGCGATTCGGCGTCGTACCCGCCCGGCTCGGGCTCCTCGGCGACGGCCTGCAGCAGCTCCTCCGTGCCCGCCCCGTCCAGCGGGCCGACCTCCAACTGGTGCACCCACGCGTCGAAATCGGCCGGCAGGGACAGCGCGGTGCGCGCCGTGACCAGCACCAGGGACTCCGAGCGGTCCGGGATCAGCGTGCGCACCTGCTCGGCGTCCGACGCGTCGTCCAGCACGATGGCCACCGGCAGCCCGGTGAGGTACTGGTGGTACACCTCGGACAGCCGCTTGAGGTGCTGCTCCTGCGAGGAACGCTCCCGGAACAGCAACTGGTCGCGCGGTGCGCCGAGCCGGTTGAGCAGGTGCAGCAGCGCGTCCCGCGTGGGCAGCGGCGGCTCGCCCTGGCTCTCGCCGCGCAGATCCACCACGCACGCACCGCGGAACTGGTCGCGCAGCTCGTGCACCGCCCGCAGCGCCAGCGTGGACCGCCCGGAACCCGGCGGCCCGTGCAGCACCACCACCGTGGGCTTGGTCTCGCGGTGCGCCCGCGCCTGGTGCACCCACTGCGTGATCTGGCCGAGCGGCGCCCGGCGGCCCGCGAACGGGCCCTGCGTGTCGGGCAGATCGTCGAACGAGCGTGCCAGCACATTGCGCCGCCGGGCCGCCGCGCTGCGGTCGCCGCCGCGCAGCTGCGGCCCGCGGGTGGTGCTGCTCTTGTCCGGGGCCGTGCTCTTGCTCACGCGGGTCGAGCCCTGGAGCATCCGCTGCTGGTCCAGGAACGGGCGCAGGCCCCGCACCTCGACGGCCGTCAGCCACTGGAGCCGCAGCTGCTCGGAACCGCCGGGCTGCCCCCGCAGACCGGCACGCCGGTGCGCGGCCGTCCACTGGCCGGCGGTGAGCCGGACGGCCGTGGCCAGCGAACCGGCCACGGCCGCGGCGACACCGGCGCCCACGGCCGTGCCCGTCGAGGTGCCGGCCCCCAGGTCCGTACCGAAGGCCGCCGCCGCGGCGGCCGCCGTCACCAGCAGCGGCGTGCCGAGCGCGGACCGCGACAGCAGGGCGCCCATCGGGCGCAGGGCGGCCGCCTCCTCGTCCAGGGCGCGCAGATACGCGCCGTACTCCTCGGCGGCCTTGGCCGCCAGGGCATCCAGGTCGCCCTGCGCCCTGCGCAGCAGAGTGCTCCCGTCCGTCCGCCCGCCCGAGCGCCGCACCTCCTCCTCGACGGCCCGCTTCAACAGGCTCTCGATTTCCGCCCGATGACCCTGCCGCAGTGCGGGCTGCGAGCTCTGCATGCCGTTCCCCCTCGACCAGCGATTGCCACGGACGTACCAGTCTTCCGTCTCGGAGGGATTTACGGCAGCCCTGCCGACAACTCGCGCGAGGCCGCGATTGCGCAAGGATGGGACCATGCCGAACCGCCTGGCGCACGAGACGTCCCCCTACCTCCTCCAGCACGCCGACAACCCCGTCGACTGGTGGCCCTGGTCCGCCGAGGCCTTCGACGAGGCCCGGCGCCGCGGTGTGCCGGTACTGCTGAGCGTGGGGTATTCGAGCTGTCACTGGTGTCATGTCATGGCACACGAGAGCTTCGAGGACGACGCGACGGCCGCCCATCTCAACGAGCACTTCGTCTCCGTCAAGGTCGACCGGGAGGAACGGCCCGACGTCGACGCCGTCTACATGGAGGCCGTCCAGGCGGCCACCGGCCAGGGCGGCTGGCCCATGACCGTCTTCCTCACGCCCGACGCCGAGCCCTTCTACTTCGGCACCTACTTCCCGCCCGCGCCCCGGCACGGCATGCCCGGCTTCCGCCAGGTGCTCGAAGGCGTCACGGCGGCCTGGGCCGACCGGCGCGAGGAGGTGGGGGAGGTCGCGTCCCGCATCGTGCGCGACCTTTCCGCGCGCTCCCTCGCCGTGGGGGGCGACCGGCCGCCCTCCGAAGGCGATCTGCACATGGCCCTGATGGGGCTGACCCGCGACTTCGACGCCGTGCGCGGCGGCTTCGGCGGGGCGCCGAAGTTCCCGCCGTCCATGACGCTGGAGTTCCTGCTGCGCCACCATGTGCGCACGGGCTCCGAGGCGGCGCTGGACATGGTGCGGGCCACGTGCGAGGCCATGGCCCGCGGTGGCATGTACGACCAGCTCGGCGGCGGTTTCGCGCGCTACTCGGTGGACGCCGGGTGGGTGGTGCCGCACTTCGAGAAGATGCTCTACGACAACGCCCTGCTGTGCCGGGTGTACGCCCATCTGTGGCGGGCGACCGGCTCGGAGCTCGCCCGGCGGGTGGCGCTGGAGACCGCCGACTTCATGGTGCGCGAACTGCGCACGGTGCAGGGCGGGTTCGCGTCCGCGCTCGACGCGGACTCGGAAGCCGTAGGCGGATGGGGGCACCCCCAGGCCGAAGGCTCTGGGGGAGGAACCGGGCGGCACGTCGAGGGTGCGTACTACGCGTGGACGCCGGAGCAGTTGCGGGAGGTGCTGGGCGAGGAGGACGCGCGGCTCGCGGCGGAGTGGTTCGGGGTCACCGAGGAGGGCACGTTCGAGGAAGGGGCCTCAGTGCTCCAACTTCCGGACGGCGAGCGGCTGATGGACGCCGGGAAGTTCGACTCCCTGCGGTCCCGGCTGCTTCAGGCACGTGACCGGCGGCCCCGGCCGGGGCGCGACGACAAGGTGGTGGCCGCCTGGAACGGCCTGGCCATCGCGGCGCTCGCCGAGACCGGCGCGTACTTCGACCGCCCCGACCTGGTGCAGGCCGCGACGGACGCGGCCGACCTGCTCGTCCGTACGCACATGGACTGGCACGCGCGGCTGTTCCGTACCTCGCTGGACGACGTCGCGGGCCGGCACGCGGGGGTGCTGGAGGACTACGGCGACGTCGCCGAGGGGTTCCTCGCCCTGTCCGCCGTCACGGGCGAGGGCGTGTGGGTGGACTTCGCGGGGCTGCTGCTGGACACCGTTCTGGTCCACTTCACCGACGACAGCGGCGCCCTGTTCGACACCGCCGACGACGCCGAGACGCTCATCCGCCGCCCGCAGGACCCGACGGACAACGCCGCGCCCTCCGGGTGGACGGCCGCCGCGGGCGCGCTCCTGTCGTACGCCGCCCTCACCGGCAGCACCCCGCACCGGGAGGCGGCGGAGCGCGCGCTCGGTGTGGTGCGGACGCTGGCCGCGAAGGCGCCGCGGTTCATCAGCTGGGGGCTGGCAGTCGCCGAGGCGCTGCTCGACGGCCCCCGCGAGGTGGCCGTCGTCGGCCCGTACGACGACCCGGCCACCCGTGAACTGCACCGCACCGCGCTGCTGTCGACCGCGTCGGGCCTGGTCGTCGCGGTGGGCGAGCCGGCCGCCGGGAGGGCGGCGGAGGTGCCGCTGCTCGCGGACCGTCCGCTGCTGGACGGGCGCCCGGCGGCGTACGTCTGCCGGAACTTCACCTGCGACGCGCCGACGGGCGATCCGGAGGTGCTGGCGGAGCGGCTCGGAGGGTAGCGGCTCAGAGGGTGAGGCCGCGCTCCAGCACGGTCAGCGTGCGCTCGAGGAGTGCCAGGGGGTCCTCCCTCTGGCCTCCCTCGACCCAGGCCATCAGGGCCTCCTGCATCGCCCCGAGGACCGCGGCGACGATCACCCGGACCTCCAGGTCGCCGGCGTCGCGTCCGGCGCGCTCGGCCAGTGCCCGGCACAGGATCCGGGACGACTCCACCATCCCCTCCCCGGAGCGGCCGCGCAGCGCGGGAACCTCATGGATGAGCCTCATCCTCATCCGCATCTCGGGACTGTCGTCGCTGAGGATCGAGTGGAGGCCTCCGAGGATGGTGTGCCGGATGGCCTCCAGCGGCGGTTCGCCGGCCGGGCGGGACCGGAGCAGGTCCTCCATCAGCGGGTCGTACTCGTCGGTGAGCACGATGTCTTCCTTGGTGGGGAAGTAACGGAAGACCGTGCTGGGGGAGACGTCGGCGGCCTCGGCGATCTGGTCGACGGGGGTGGCGTCGTACCCCTGCGTCTCGAAGAGCCGGTAGGCGGCCCTGCGGATCGCCTGACGGGTCTGGATCTTCTTCCGCTCGCGCAGCCCGAGTTTGGGCCCGGGCTGTGCTGTGGGTGACGTATGTGGTGAGGCCATGACGGCATTGTCAGGCATCGACCGATTCGACGACCACCTCGCGATCCCCCTGCCCGGCCCGTGCGGGACGGGTGTTGGGCAGGAAGAACACGACGAGGAGCAGGGCCGCGATCCCGGCGGTCCCGCACACGGTCAGGGCGAGGTCCATGCCGTGCACGTAGGCGGAATCCGCGGATCGTACGAGGGCCGTGTCGCCCAGCCCGCCTGCCACTCCATGCGCGGCGGTCACCGATTCCCGCGCCTTGTCGGCCGCCGCGTGCGGCAGTCCGCCGGTGCCGAGCCGGTCGGTGTACGTCGCCGCGATCAGGCTGCCGAGGATCGCGAGCCCCACGGCGCCCGCGACCTGGCGCAGCGTCATCATCAGCCCGGAGCCGCTGCCCGCGCGCTCCGGCGGGAGGGCGCCGAGGGCGCCGTCCATGGCGGGGATCATGGCGAAGCCGAAGCCGAGTCCGACGATGCCCAGCCACAGGGCCGTCCAGCCGTAGCCGTCGTGGAGATCCGTACGGCTGCCGAGCAGTGCGCCTGCCGCCATGAGGGCCAGGCCGCCGGCGACGACCGGGCGCGGTCCCTTGCGGGTGACGAGGACGTGGCTGAGCTTGGCGGAGACAGCCATCCCGAGCGGCATGGGGACCAGGCGCAGCCCGGTGCCGAGGGCGTCGTTGCCGAGCACGGTCTGGAGGTAGGTGGGCAGGACGAACAGCAGGCCCGTGAGCGTGAACAGCACCAGGGCCGCGGTGACCGTGTTCCACAGGAAGCCGCGGTGACGCAGCAGGGAGAGGTCCAGCATGGGCTTCGGCTGCCGCTGCTCCCGGACGACGAGCGCGGCGAGCAGCACGACGGAGGCGGCGAGCGTGCCGAGGACGGCCGGGGACGTCCAGCCGCGTGAGGGGCCCTCGTTGACGCCGAAGACGAGGGCGCCGAGGCCGGTGATGGAGAGCGTGGCGGTGAGGACGTCGACCTTGGGGGCGGCGGGGTCGGTGGTTTCGGGGAGCAGGGTGAGGCAGGCGGCGATGGCGATGCCGATGAGCGGGACGTTGATCAGGAAGACCGAGCCCCACCAGAAGTGGTCGAGCAGCAGACCGCCGAGGATCGGGCCGATCGGCAGGCCCAGCGCCGAGGCGGCGGACACGGTGGCCACGGCCTTGGGGCGCTCCTCGGGCGCGAAGAGGGAGGGCAGTACGGCGAGGGCGAGCGGCATGACCAGCGAGGCGCCGGCGCCCATGACGGCCCGGGCGGCGATGACGGTGCCCGAGTCCTGGGCGAAGGTGCCGATGAGCGAGCCGGCGAAGAAGACGACGAGGCCGGTGACGAGCATGCGCCGGCGTCCGAACCGGTCGCCGAGGAACCCGGCGGGGAGCATCAGCGCGGCGAAGACGACGAGGTAGGAGTCGGCGATCCACTGCAAGGTGCCGGTGCCCGCGCCCAGTTCGGCGGACATGGTCGGCAGGGCGACGTTGAGGATCGTGCCGTCGAAGCCGATGGTGAGCATGCATGCGGCTATCGCGCCCAGGGCCCACCAACGACGGCCGTCGGAGCGGGTGTTCGAGGTCATGGCGATACACCTCCGGAGAGTGGGAGTCTTGTGACAGTAACTCTCAAAAGATGTGTGCTGTCAATTGGGGTTTTGTGTCAGTGTCATGAGTCTTGGGGGTGACCTGCGGAAACCTTGATGACGCGCTGATTGTCAGTGGGGTGTGTGACGCTGTGTTGCGGGCAGGGGACCGGTCAGTGAGAGATCGGAGGGGGATGAGCGATGGGTATCGCTGCTGTGAAGACGCTGGCCCTTTTGGTGTCGGCGCTGTGTGTGGGGGCGTATGTGGTCGCCGGGGAGGCCGCGGTGCTGACCGTGGTGCTGGCGAGCGTCTCCGCCCTGACATGGAAAGTGGCCGCGACCTCACGGTCACGGCCACTGCGGATGGGTATTCGGGCGCGACGTGCGCCCGGCGTCCCGGATGTCCCGGGCGTCTCAGGCGTGCGAATAGGCGACCAGCGAGATGCCCACGTAGTGGACGACGAAGGCGGCCAGCGTGAGCGAGTGGAACACCTCGTGGAAGCCGAACCACCGCGGTGAGGGGTTGGGGCGCTTGATCCCGTAGATCACGCCGCCCGCGCTGTAGAGCAGGCCGCCGACGATCACCAGGACGAGGACGGCGATGCCGCCCTTGCGCAGGAAGTCCGGGAGGAAGAAGACGGCGGCCCAGCCCATGGCGATGTAGCAGGGCGTGTAGAGCCATCGCGGTGCGCCGACCCAGAAGACGCGGAAGGCTATGCCGGCCGCCGCGGCGGCCCAGACCGCCCACAGCAGCACCTGCCCGCGCCCGCCCGGCACGAGCAGCATGGTCAGCGGGGTGTAGGTGCCCGCGATGATCAGGAAGATGTTGGCGTGGTCGAGCCTGCGGAGCACCGCGTTCGTGCGGGGGCTCCAGTTGCCCCGGTGGTAGAGGGCGCTGATGCCGAACAGCAGGCAGGCCGTGAGCACGTACACCGCGCAGGCGATCCGGCCCCGGGTGCTGTCGGCCAGGGCCGTCAGGAAGACGCCGGAGATCAGCACGGCCGGGAACATCCCGGCGTGCAGCCAGCCGCGCAGTCGCGGCTTGGCCGCACCGGCGGGAATCGTGGGTGCGACGGGCGCTGCGTCGTCCGCGGAAGTCATGGCCGTCATGCTACCTACGCAACCGTAGGTTACGGACCGGTATCGCGTGGTGATGGTCACGGTGGTGCCCTCTGGACAGAAGCGTAACGGAGTCGGATGATCAAATGAGTGCGGGCGGCACCAGGTGAGCGGACGGGCAGCGTCTGGGTCGCAGCCCCCAAGGGGCGAATGTGCAGAAACGGGCCTTCTTGCCGGTCGGGTACGGCGGAGACACCGTTCCACCCTCAACATGTGACGCCGGGCGCCAGCGAGCACCCCGGCGGGACGGAGCGATCGTGGCGCGCGCAATTGCGGCTCCCACCACCCTCACCAATCACCAGGGACTGATCTCCTGGGTCGAAGAGATCGCCGCCCTCACCGAGCCGGACCGCGTCGTCTGGTGCGACGGCTCCGAGGGCGAGTACGAGCGCCTGTGCGAGGAGCTCGTCGCCAAGGGCACCTTCAGAAAGCTCGACGCGGTCAAGCGCCCCCACTCGTACTACGCGGCCTCGGACCCCAGCGACGTGGCCCGTGTCGAGGACCGCACCTTCATCTGCTCCGAGAAGGAGGAGGACGCGGGCCCCACCAACCACTGGAAGGCGCCCGCCGAGATGCGGGAGATCTTCGCGGGGGAGTGCCGGGCGGGTGAGGTGGGAGAAGGCGGCATCTTCCGGGGCGCCATGCGCGGCCGGACCATGTATGTCGTGCCCTTCTGCATGGGCCCGCTCGGCTCGCCGCTCTCCGCGATCGGCGTCGAGATCACCGACTCCGCGTACGTCGCGGTCTCCATGCGCACCATGACCCGCATGGGCGCGGCCGTCCTCGACGAGCTGGGCACCGACGGCTTCTTCGTCAAGGCGGTGCACACCCTCGGCGCTCCGCTGGAGAAGGGTCAGGAGGACGTCCCCTGGCCCTGCAACTCCACCAAGTACATCTCGCACTTCCCCGAGGACCGCGAGATCTGGTCCTACGGCTCCGGCTACGGCGGCAACGCCCTGCTGGGCAAGAAGTGCTACGCCCTGCGCATCGCCTCCGTCATGGCCCGTGACGAGGGCTGGCTCGCCGAGCACATGCTCATCCTCAAGCTCACCCCGCCGCAGGGTGAGTCGAAGTACGTGGCCGCCGCCTTCCCGTCCGCCTGCGGCAAGACCAACCTCGCCATGCTCGAGCCCACCGTCCCCGGCTGGACGGTGGAGACCATCGGCGACGACATCGCCTGGATGCGCTTCGGCGAGGACGGCCGCCTCTACGCCATCAACCCCGAGGCGGGCTTCTTCGGCGTCGCACCCGGCACCGGCGAGCACACCAACGCCAATGCGATGAAGACCCTTTGGGGCAACGCGGTCTTCACCAACGTCGCCCTCACCGACGACGGCGACGTGTGGTGGGAGGGCATGACCGAGGAGCAGCCCGCCCACCTGACGGACTGGAAGGGCAACGACTGGACCCCGGCGTCCGGGACGCCCGCGGCGCACCCCAACTCCCGCTTCACCGTGTCGGCTTCGCAGTGCCCGATCATCGCGCCCGAGTGGGAGGACCCCAAGGGCGTGCCGATCTCCGCGATCCTCTTCGGCGGCCGCCGCGCCTCGGCCGTGCCGCTGGTGACGGAGTCCTTCGACTGGCAGCACGGCGTGTTCATCGGGGCCAACGTCGCCTCCGAGAAGACCGCCGCCGCCGAGGGCAAGGTCGGCGAGCTGCGCCGCGACCCGTTCGCCATGCTGCCGTTCTGCGGCTACAACATGGGCGACTACATGGGGCATTGGCTCAAGATCGGCAAGGGTGCCGACCAGGCCACGCTCCCGAAGATCTACTACGTCAACTGGTTCCGCAAGGACGCGGAGGGCCGGTTCGTCTGGCCGGGCTTCGGCGAGAACAGCCGGGTCCTGAAGTGGATCGTCGAGCGCCTGGAGGGCACGGCGGAGGGCGTCGAGACGCCGATCGGCATCCTGCCGACGCGCGACGCGCTCGACACGGACGGGCTCGACGTCCCCGATGCCGACCTCGACCTGCTGCTCACGGTCGACAAGGAGGTCTGGCGCGAGGAGGCGGCACTGGTGCCCGAGCACCTCAACACCTTCGGCGACCACACGCCGAAGGAGCTGTGGGACGAGTACCGGGCCCTGGTCCAGCGCCTGGGCTAGCGGCTCGGGCGGTTCAGGGGCGGCGCGGGGAGGCGCTGGGTCAGTGGAGACCCAGCGCCTCCGCGTGCGCCCGCATCCGCTCGGCGGCGAGCTCCGCCCCGGCGGCGTCGCCGCGCTGGGTGGCCACGACCAGTGCCTGGCCCGCCAGCATGTGCGCCCGCTGATGCAGGGCCGCCACGCGGGCCGGATCACCGGCGCCCGACGGGGTGGCCCGCAGGGGTGCGTCGCCGCCCCGCAGGCGTGTGACCTGTGAGGCGAGCTGCCGGGCCGCGTCGTCGAGCGCCGGCGACGGCGCGAGCGAGCGCAACTCGTCCGTCACGGTCAGCAGTGCCGTCAGGTGCCCGGCCAGCCGGATGCCGAACTCCTCCTGGCGGGAGCGGTGCGGGCCGCGGCGAGGGCCGTGCGTATGGACCGACTTGGTGCGGATCGGCTCGTACATGGATGGCCTCCTGAATACCTTAGGAGGCCATCCTAACTTAGACGCTGTCTAAAGTTGAGCTGATTCGCGGGAAGTGGTCCTCATCCCTGGCCGTAACCGTCGAGGAAGTTCCCGATCCGCGTCACCGCGTCCGCCAGGTCCTTGGTGCTCGGCAGCGTGACCAGGCGGAAGTGGTCCGGCTCCGGCCAGTTGAAGCCCGTGCCGTGGACGACCATGATCTTCTCGGCGCGGAGCAGGTCCAGCACCATCTGCCGGTCGTCCTTGATCTTGTAGACCTTGGGGTCGAGCCGCGGGAAGGCGTACAGCGCGCCCTTGGGCTTGACGCAGGTGACACCCGGGATCCGCGTCAGCAGCTCGTGCGCCACGTCGCGCTGCTCCAGCAGCCGGCCGCCGGGCAGTACCAGCTCGTTGATCGACTGCCGTCCGCCGAGGGCCGTGGCCACCGCGTGCTGCGCGGGCATGTTGGCGCACAGCCGCATGTTGGCGAGGATCGTCAGGCCCTCGATATAGCTGTCCGCGTGCGCCTTCGGGCCGCAGACCGCCATCCAGCCGCTGCGGTAGCCGGCGACCCGGTAGGACTTGGACAGCCCGTTGAAGGTGAGGGTCAGCAGGTCGGGGGCGAGGGCGGCGGTCGGGGTGTGGGTGACGCCGTCGTAGAGGATCTTGTCGTAGATCTCGTCGGAGCAGACGATCAGGTTGTGGCGGCGGGCGATCTCGGTGAGGCCGCGCAGCATCTCGTCGTCGTAGACCGCGCCTGTCGGGTTGTTGGGGTTGATGATGACGAGCGCCTTGGTGCGGTCGGTGACCTTGCGCTCGATGTCGGCGAGGTCCGGCATCCAGTCCGACTGCTCGTCGCAGCGGTAGTGCACGGCGGTGCCGCCCGCGAGGGAGACGGAGGCGGTCCACAGCGGGTAGTCCGGCGCCGGGACGAGCACCTCGTCGCCGTCGTCGAGCAGGGCCTGCATCGACATCTGGATCAGCTCGGAGACGCCGTTGCCCAGGTAGACGTCCTCGACGGACAGCTCGACGCCCTTGGTCTCGTAGTGCTGGACGACCGCGCGCCGGGCGGACAGCAGGCCCTTCGCGTCGCCGTAGCCGTGTGCGTCGCCGACGTTGCGCAGCATGTCCTCGAGGATCTCCGGCGGGCACTCGAACCCGAAGATCGCCGGGTTGCCGGTGTTGAGCTTGAGGATGCGCTCTCCCGCTGCCTCCAGCCGCATGGCCTCCTCGAGCACCGGGCCACGGATTTCGTAGCAGACGTTGGCGAGCTTCGTTGACTGGATCACCTGCATGACGGCCACCATACGGGGGCGCTCAGCGGTGTGCGCGCCGATTGTCGCGCCCCTCCGTCGGCCTGATCAGGGCGCGATCAGGTCGTGCGGGACCGTCGCACCGTGCGGCCCGCGAGGACGTCCGTCCGGCGGCCGTCTTCCATCACAAAGCGTCCGGCAATCAGGACATAAGGAATGCCGGTCGGAAGCGTCCGAGGGGCTTCGAAAGTGGCACCGGCGGCCACGGTCTCCGGATCGAAGAGCACCAGGTCGGCACGGTGCCCCACGCGCACCAGACCCCTGTCCGGCAGCCCCAGACGGGCCGCGGGACGGGACGTGAGATGCGCCACGCACTCCTCCGTCGACAGCACTCCGAGCTCGCGCGCGTAGTGCCCGAGGTAGTGCGGGAACGTGCCGTAGGCGCGGGGGTGGGGCTTGGCGCCGTGCAGGATGCCGTCGCTGCCGCCGGTGTGGGCCGGGTGCCGCATGATCGTCCGTACGTTCTCCTCGTGCCCGACGTGGTGCAGGATCGTGGACCCCAGACGGTCCTCGGCCAGCAGCCGGCGCGCGGTGGTCCACGGCTCCTCGCCGCGCTCGCGGGCCGCGCGGGCGACGGTCCTGCCGACATACCCCGTCAGGCGGTCGTGGGCCACGCCGGAGATCTCGACCGTGTCCCAGTCGACCGGCACGCCGTGACAGCCGTCCGAGCCTGTCACCTCCAGCGCGTGCCGGATACGCCCGGCCGTCGCGTCGTCACGCAGTCGCGCGAGCACCGCCTCCGGCCCGCCCTCGCCCGCGCAGCCCGGCAGCAGCGCGACGAGCGTGGTGCTGCCGGGGGTGTACGGATAGCTGTCCAGCGAGATGTCGACGCCGGACTCCCGTGCGGCGTCCAGCAGTTGCAGCAGCTCCGGTGCGCGGTGCGCGTTCTCCGCGAAGTTCACGGTGGCGTGGGCGAGGTGCAGGGCACAGCCCGACTCGCGCGCGACGCCGATCATCTCCGCGTACGCGCGGAGGGCGCCCGCTCCGTACGAGCGGTGGTGCGGGCAGTAGTAGCCGCCGTGGCGGGCCACGACCCGGCAGAGGGCGGTCAGTTCGGCGTCGGTGGCGTACATGCCGGGGGTGTAGGTGAGGCCGGACGACAGGCCGACGGCGCCCTGTTCCAGCCCCTCGGCCACGAGCTGTCGCATGCGCGTCAGTTCGCCCGGTGTGGGCGGGCGCCGCTCCCAGCCCATCGCGAGCATGCGGACGGTGCCCTGCGGGACGAGGTACGCGGCGTTCACGGCGATGCCGTCGCCGTCGAAGCCGTGGTCGAGGCGGTCCAGGTACTCGCCGACCGTGCGCCAGCTGAAGTCGATGTCGTGGCCGTCGCCGTTCCAGCCGGTGATCTGGGTGCGGATCTCGGCGAGGGTGCGGTCGTCGACGGGCGCGTACGACAGGCCGTCCTGGCCGATGACCTCCAGGGTCACGCCCTGGGCGGCCTTGGCCTCGTGGCCGGGGTCGCGCAGGAGCGCGAGGTCGCTGTGCGCGTGCATGTCGATGAAGCCGGGGGCGAGGGCGAGGCCGTCCGCGTCGACGGTGCGGCGGGCGGAGGGCCTTGGCGTCTCGCCTTCGCGGGTGATCGCGGCGATGCGGCCGTCGGCCAGGCCGACGTCGGCTCGGTAGGACGGGCCGCCCGTGCCGTCCATGACGCGGGCGTTGCGGATGACGGTGTGCATGGGGGTGTGCCTCCTTGGGGTGGGCGGGGGTGGGGAGTTGTGCCCCGGCCCCGCCCTCTCACCGTCTCCCGGGGCTGCGCCCCCGGACCCCGC
>NZ_JBTHHU010000035.1:0-75791 GCF_059089585.1 Streptomyces sp. SX-6
GTCCTCAATCGCCGGACGGGCTGGAGAGTGCCGGGCCGGGCCCGCGCCGGATTTCGCGCTTGCGCTGAAATCCGGCGCGGGCACGAAAATTAAGCCCGTCCGGCGTTTGAGGACGAGCGGCGAAGCCGCGACAAGGGGGTCCGGGGGCGGAGCCCCCGAAGCGGGGTCTGGGGCGCAGCCCCAGGGCACCGCGCGGCAGCGCGGCAGCGGGGTCCGGGGGCGGAGCCCCGGGGAACGGTGGAAGGGCGGGGCCGGGGCAGGGTTCCCGCGGGGTGCGAAGATCGCCGCGTGGACTACACGCATCGCATGGGCCGGGACGCGCCAGGGGCGCCGATCCGGGCCGGGATCCCCGAGCACGGCCGGGTGCCCAAGTACTACGCGGTCAAGGCCCAAGTCGCCGCACTGCTCGACGAGTTGGGCGAGGGCGGGCTGCTGCCCACCGAGCGGGAGCTCGCCGCCCGGTTCGAGGTGTCGCGCGAGACCCTGCGGCAGGCCCTGCGCGAGCTGCTGCTGGAGGGGAGGGTGCGGCGCATGGGCCGAGGGACGGCCGTGGCCGGGCCGAAGCTGGAGCAGCCGCTCGCGCTGGCGAGCTACACCGAGGGCGTACGCCGCCAGGGCCGCCGGCCCGGCCGGAGCCTGGTCGGGCTGGACCGGTTCCCCTGCCCGGACGCCCTCGCCCCGGACCTCGGCGTCGAACCGGGCGCGCCCGTCTGGCACATGGAGCGCGTACTGCTCGCGGACGACGAACGGGTCGGCCTCGAGAGCACCTACGTCGCGGTGGAGCGCGTACCGCGTCTGGACTCCGACTTCGAGCCGGACTCGTCCTTCTACGGCTACCTGCGCGAGCGCCTCGGCATCTCCTTCGGCGACGCCGACGAGCGCCTGGAGACCGTACTGGCCACGCCGCGCGAGGCGTTGCTCATCGGTACGCCGCCCGCGCTGCCGATGCTGCTGATCCACCGGCTGTCGCGCGACACGGAAGGGCGGCCACTGGAGCGGGTGCGGTCGCTGTACCGGGGGGACCGGTTCTCGTTCACCACGCATCTGGGGTGAGCGTAGATAACGGAAAGGTAACGGGTCTAGGCCAAGTTTGACGGCCGGTTAACCGCCGCGTCGCCATGCGGACTGATCCATGTCACTTGTCCCGGCGAACGTTCGGGACATGCGAGTCATAGTCGTCGGAGCCGGTGTGCTGGGAACCCTGCACGCCTGGCATGCACTGCGGCGCGGCCACGAGGTCGTGCACATCGAGCGCGAGGCCGAGACGCGGGGCGCCTCGGTCCGCAACTTCGGTCTGGTCTGGGTCAGCGGGCGGGCCGGCGGGGAGGAGCTGGACACCGCCCTGCGGGCCCGCGAACTGTGGGAGGAGATCGGCGCCGAGGTCCCCGGCCTCGGCTTCCGCGCCAACGGCTCCCTGACGGTCGTCACCGACGAGGACGAACTGGTCGTCGCCCGGGCCGCATTGGCCCGCCCCGACGCCGCCGCCCGCGGCTTCGCCCTGCTGGGCCCCGAGGAGACCCGCGCCGTCGCTCCCGCCCTGCGCGGCGACCTCCTCGGCGCGCTGTGGTGCGAGCGCGACGCCGCCGTCGAACCCCGCACCGCCCAGCGCGCGCTGCGCGCCGCGCTCCTGGCCTCCGGCCGCTACACCTTCCTCCCCGGGCGCGAGGTGCGCGAGATCGTCGGGGAGCGCGCGGTCCGCGACGACCACGGCGACGTCCACCGCGGCGACGCGGTCGTCCTGTGCACCGGCGCCTGGCTGGGCGGCCTGGTGAAGGAGCTCGTACCCGACCTGCCCGTACGGCGCGTGCGCCTGCAGATGATGCAGACCGCCCCGCTCGGCGAGGAGCTGGGCGCCTCCGTCGCCGACGCCGACAGCTTCCGCTACTACCCGGCCTACGACCACAGCGGCCTGGCCGCCCAGCCGCCCGTGGCCGCCGAGCACAAGATGCAGCTGCTGATGGTCCAGCGCGCGGACGGCGGGCTGACCATCGGCGACACCCACGAGTACGAGACGCCCTTCGGCTTCGACGTGGACGAGACGCCGTACGAGCACCTGACGTCCGTCGCCGAGTCGCTCCTCGGCCGCCCGCTGCCGCCGGTCCGGCGCCGCTGGGCCGGGGTGTACGCGCAGTGCGTCGACACGACCCGCGTCGTGCACCGGCAGCAAGTGCGCGACGGCGTCTGGCTGGTGACCGGGCCGGGCGGACGCGGCATGACCTGCGCCCCCGCCATCGGCGAGGCGACCGCGAACGCGATGGGCTGGTGAGCGCCGTGCAGAAGCAGATCCCACTGGTCGTGCTGGACATGGCCGGGACGACGGTCGTCGACGACGGCCTCGTCGAGCGGGCCTTCGAGGCGGCGGCGCTCAGGCTCGGCGTGCAGCCGGGCTCGGCGGAGCACGCCGAACAACTCGCCTACGTCCGCGCCACGATGGGCGAGTCGAAGATCTCCGTCTTCCGTCATCTGTGCGACGGTGACGAGGAGCGGGCGCGCCTCGGCAATACGGAATTCGAGGCCGCGTACGGGAAGTTGGTGGCCGCGGGGCACTGCGCACCCGTGCCCGGTGCCCGTGCGGCCATCGACCGGCTGCGTGCCGAGGGGCGGACCGTGGTGCTGACGACGGGGTTCGCCCGCGTCACCCAGGAGGCCATCCTCTCCGCGCTCGGCTGGGAACAACTGGCCGACCTGACCCTCTGCCCGGCGGACGTCGGCGGGCGCGGGCGCCCGTACCCCGACATGGTGCTCGCGGCCCTGCTGCGCACGAAGGCCGCGGACGCGGTGACGGGCATCGCCGTCGCCGGCGACACGTCGTACGACATGCTCTCCGGCAGCCGGGCGGGGGCGGGCGTCGTCGCCGGCGTCCTGACCGGGGCGCACGAGGCGGCGGCGCTGCGGGCGGCCGGGGCGACGTGTGTGCTGGGTTCGGTGGCCGAACTGCCCGATGCGATCGCGGAGTACGAGTCGTGAGCGGCATACGGTTCGAGGACGTCTCCGTCGCCTATGGCGCGAACGTCGTCCTCGACTCCCTGTCCCTCGCCGTCGAGCCCGGTGAGGTCATGGCCCTCCTCGGCCCCTCCGGGTCCGGCAAGACCACCGCGCTGCGGGCCGTCGCCGGGTTCGTCCGGCCCGCGTCCGGGCGGGTGTTCATCGGCGACCGGGACGTGACCGGTCTGGCCCCGCACCGGCGCGGGGTGGGCATGGTCGTCCAGCAGTACGCGCTCTTCCCGCACCTGCGCGTCGACGCCAACGTCGCCTTCGGGCTCAAGGCGCGGCGTACGCCGCGCGGGGAGATCACGGCGCGGGTCGCCGAGGCGCTGGAGATGACGGGCATGGCCGCGTACGCCCGGCGCTATCCGCGCGAGCTGTCGGGAGGGCAGCAGCAGCGTGTGGCCATCGCCAGGGCGCTGGCCATCCGGCCGGACGTACTGCTGCTCGACGAGCCGTTGTCCGCGCTGGACGCGCGGCTGCGGTCCGGGATGCTGGCGGAACTGGCCCGGCTGCACCGGGAATTGCCCGACGTGACGATGCTGTACGTCACCCATGACCAGGTCGAGGCGCTGACGCTCGCGGACCGCATCGCGGTCATGGACCGCGCGCGGCTGCGCGACTGCGGCACGCCGCAGGACCTCTACCGGCGGCCGAACACGGAGTTCACGGCGTCGTTCGTGGGCAACGCGAATTTGCTTCCGGTGAAGGTGACGGAGCGGGGTGTCCGCTTTGCGGGGAGGGAGTTGGCGGTGCCGACGGGCGGCGCCTCGCCGGGTGTTTCGGCCGTTCTGTGCGTACGGCCGCATCTGGTCGGGCTCGGCGCCGGGCCGAACTCGCTTCACGGCGAGGTGACCGAGGTGGAGTGGCGTGGTGCCACGCACCGGGTGTACGTGGACGTCGACGGCCAGCGGGTCATGGCGGATGTGCGTGAGTTGCGCGAGCCGCCTGTTCTGGGCGGTGAGGTTGCGCTGCATTTCGCGCCCGAGGATGCGGTGTTGCTGCCGGTGGGGACGGGGGCCGTCGATGGTTGACGGATTTCTCCCCCACCCCGCCCCTTCCCGTAACCGGGGCTCTGCCCCGGACCCCGAACCGCGCTCCGCGCGGTGTCCTCAAACGCCGGACGGGCTGAACTTTCGCGCCCGCGCCGGATTTTCGGCGCGAGCCGCACTATCCAGCCGGGCCCAGCAAGATCAAGCCTGTCCGGCGTTTGAGGCCGAGCGGCGGAGCCGCGACAAGCGGGGTCTGGGGCGGAGCCCCAGGAGACGGCGAGAGGGCGGGACCGGGGCACACCTCCTCTGGGCCCTGCCCCCGCTCGCCGCGCTCGGGCTCGTGTTCCTCTACCCGCTCGCACTGCTCGTAGAGCAATCGCTCTCCGCCGGCGCCTACCGCGACGTCCTCGCCCAGCCCGCCTTCCGGGACGCCCTCGGCAACACCATCCTGATCGCCGTCGGCGCCACCGCAGGAGCGCTGCTCCTCGGCTTCGTGCTCGCGCTCGTGATCGCATTCGTGCCGTTCCCCGGCGGCAAGGCGTTGAGCCGGTTCATCGACGTCTTCCTCTCCTTCCCCTCCTTCCTCATCACTCTCGCTCTCCTCTTCGTCTACGGCACCGTCGGCATGGCCAACGGCCTGTGGACGGACGTGACAGGGGTCGCGAGTGGACCGTTCGACTTCCTGCACACGCGCTGGGGCGTCCTGCTCGCGGAGGTCACGTACTTCACGCCGTTCGTGATGCGCCCGCTGCTCGCCGCGTTCTCGCAGCTCGAGACCGCGCAACTCGAGGTGGCCGCATCGCTCGGCGCGCGGGCGCCGCGGATCGTGCGGCAGGTGATCCTGCCGGAGGCGCTGCCGTCGCTCGCCGCGGGCGGCTCGCTCGTGCTGGTGATGTGCCTGAACGAGTTCGGCATCGTGCTGTTCACCGGGGCGAAGGGTGTGACGACACTGCCCGTGCTCGTCTACAGCAAGGCGATCCTCGACGGCGACTACCCGGGCGCCTGCGTCGTCGCGGTCGTCAACATCGGCCTGTCCGTGGCGCTTTACGCCCTCTACCGGCTGCTCGCAGGACGAGCAGGACAAGGAGGTGAGCGTCGTGCTCGTGCATAGCCGCCGCGCCCGCTGGGCGGTGTGGACCGTGTTCTTCGCACTCTTCCTGCCCGTCTTCGCGCTGCCGCTCCTCGTGATCGTGGGCGCGTCCTTCGCGACGAGCTGGAGCGGGGCCCTGCCCTCCGGGGCGACGCTGGAGCACTACCGGGACATCACCCGGGGCGACTCCCTCGACGCCCTGGTCACCAGCCTGCTGACCGCTCTCGCGGCCAGCGTGGCCGCGCTGACCGTCGGCACCTGGTCCGCGCTCGCCGCGCAGCGCATGACGGGGCGCGGACGGCGGCTGCTGGACGGGCTGTTCATGCTGCCGGTGGCCGTGCCGTCCGTCGCCGTCGGGCTGTCGCTGCTCGTCGCCTTCTCCAAGCCGCCGCTCCTGCTCAACGGCACCCCGCAGATCGTCGTCATCGCCCACGCGGTGCTGGTGACCGCCTTCGCCCACCAGTCCGTCACGGCCGCGCTCGCGCGCCTCGACCCGGCGTACGAGCAGAGCGCGGCGAGCCTCGGCGCGAGCCCGCTCTACGTACTCCGCAGGGTGAAGCTGCCGCTGCTGCTGCCGTCGCTGACCGCCGCCGCGGGCCTCTGCTTCGCCCTGTCCATGGGCGAGTTGAGCGCGACGATGATGCTCTACCCGCCCGACTGGCTGCCGCTGCCGGTCAAGGTCTTCGCCGCCACCGACCGTGGCGCGCTGTTCTCCGGAGCCGCACTCGCCGTCGTGCTCATGGCCGCGACGCTGCTCGTGCTGCTCGCCGTCTCCCGCATCCGCACCAGAGCCGTACACCGCTAGGAGTTCGACACGTTATGGCAACGGCAAGGGCAATGGCCCGCTTCCGCACCCCGCTCGCCGCCTCCCTCTCCGTCCTCGCCGTCGGTGCGTCGCTGACCGCGTGCAGCGGTTCGTCCGCCGATGCGAACGCGAAGGAGATCACCGTCTACAGTGCCGACGGCCTCAAGGCCGAGGACGGATCCGGCTTCTACGACAAGGTCTTCCAGGACTTCGAGAAGGACACCGGCATCAAGGTCAAGTACGTCGAGGGCGGCTCCGGGGAGATGGTGCAGCGCCTGGCCCGCGAGAGATCCAACACCAAGGCGGACGTGGTCGTCACGCTCCCGCCGTTCATCCAGCAGGCCGACGGCAAGGGCCTGTTGGCCGCGTACGTGCCGCAGGGCGCCGACAAGGTCGCGGACGGGGACAAGGACCCGTCCGGCAAGTGGACCTCGGTCGTCAACAACTACCTCTGCTTCATCTACCACAAGGCGAAGGACCAGCAGCCGCCCAAGACTTGGAACGATCTCCTCGACGGGAAGTACAAGGGCAAGTTGCAGTACTCCACTCCCGGCGTCGCCGGCGACGGGACGGCCGTCCTCGTCAAGGCCATGCACGACTTCGGGGGCAAGGAGGCCGCGCTGGACTACCTGAAGAAGCTCCAGCGGAACAACGTCGGCCCGTCCTCCTCGACCGGCCAGCTCGCGCCCAAGACCGACAAGGGTGAACTCCTCGTCGCCAACGGCGATGTCCAGATGAACTACGCCAACATGCGCTCCCTGCCCAACCTGGGCATCTTCTTCCCGGCGGGCAGCGACGGGAAGCCCACCACCCTCGCCCTGCCCTACGCGGCGGGCCTGGTGAAGGACGCCCCGCACACCGCCAACGCGAAGAAGTTCCTCGACTACCTCCTCTCCGAGAAGGTCCAGCAGGAGGTCCCCACCGTGGCGGCGGGCTTCGCGGCCCGTACGGACGTCAAGGCGGCCGGCCGGAACGCCGCCGTGCTCGAGGGGATCATGAAGGGCGTCGAGGTCTTCCGCCCGGACTGGACGGACATCGACCGGAACCTCTCCTCCTACGTGGAGGCGTGGAAGACGGCCACCGGGAGCTGATTACTCTTGGAGGTGCTGGGACACCGCACGAGTGGTGGTGTCCCGGCGTCCCCACCCCTTGGGCACACAGGGAGTCCCGCAGTGGCAGAACGCAAGCCGATCGAGTCCTGGCTCACCGACATGGACGGTGTGCTGGTGCACGAGGGGATACCGATCCCGGGAGCCGACACCTTCATCAAGCGGCTCCGTGACTCCGGCAAGCCCTTCCTCGTCCTGACCAACAATTCGATCTACACGGCACGGGACCTCCACGCGCGGCTGATGCGCATAGGGCTCGAGGTGCCGGTCGCCAACATCTGGACCTCGGCGCTGGCCACCGCGCAGTTCCTCGACGACCAGCGTCCCGGCGGGACCGCCTACGTCATCGGCGAGGCCGGGCTGACCACCGCCCTGCACGACATCGGGTACGTCCTCACCGACGTCGACCCGGATTATGTGGTTTTGGGCGAAACACGCACGTACTCCTTCGAGGCCCTCACCAAGGCGATCCGGCTCATCAACGGCGGCGCCCGCTTCATCGCCACCAACCCGGACGAGACCGGGCCGTCCGCCGAGGGCGCCCTGCCCGCCACCGGGTCCGTGGCCGCGCTGATCACCAAGGCCACCGGGCGCGAGCCCTACTTCGTCGGCAAGCCCAACCCGCTGATGATGCGGGCGGGGCTCAACGCCATCGGCGCCCACTCGGAGACCAGCGCCATGATCGGCGACCGGATGGACACCGATGTGCTGGCCGGTCTCGAGGCGGGCATGGAGACCTTCCTGGTGCTGACCGGACTGACCCGGCCCCACGAGATCGAGCGCTTCCCCTTCCGGCCGTCGCGCGTTGTCGACTCGATCGCGGATCTGGTCGACCTGGTGTGAACCGTCGGCCTGGGGTGAACCGTCGACCTGGCGTGCGTCACTGAATGGAGTAATGCCCTCGCGGAGCGGATGCGCGGCACCGCTCCGGCGGGTGAACCTCTCCTTCAGGAGGTTCACATGGTTGCCGTTCGCTCCGCTCTGTGGGGTGCCCTGGCGGCGGTCGCCGTCGCGGCGTCCCCCGTCCCCGCCCACGCCTACGACGGACCCGCCGCCCGGCCGGGCGCGGTCGAGTTCTACCCGGTCACCAGCAGGCCGGGCTCCGAGGTGCAACTGCGCGTGTCCGGGTGCAAGGGCGAGCGCGCGATCGCCTTCTCGGACGCCTTCGTCGCCGAGGCCAGGCTGGCCCGCGACGCCACCGGGCACGTCGCCGACGCGACCGTCCGCTCCACGACGACCGCCGGGAGCTATCCGGTCAGGGTCCGCTGCGACGGGCGCGAGGAGGCGGCCGAGGGGCAGCTCACCGTCGTGGGCGACCGTGACTATCGCGAGTACGGCCGCGAGGCCCGCGTGGCCCGTGACGGGGACCATCACGGCGGGATGCCCGCCGCGCCCGTGCCCGCGGGCGGCGGCGGGAGCGTGCCCCGCGCCGACTCCGAGGCCCCCGGCGTCCGGGGGCTCGTGGCCGGCGGCGTCGGTGTGCTGATCGCGGGCGGGCTGATCTGGTACCGCCGCCGCGGCGAAGCCGCCAAGCGGTAGCGGCACGCCATGGCGGAATCGCGCACCGGCGGCCGCGGCCGCCTGCTGACCGGGACGGCCTGGGCCGTACTGCTGCTCGCCCTGTGGCTGTGGGGCCGGGAGGCCACCGAGGGGCCGGCCGCGACGGGCCCCTCGACCGGTGACGTGGCCGCGGCCGGCCGTCCGCCCGCGCGGGTGCTGCCCCCGTCCCACCACCCGCTGCCCGGCGTCCGGCCGCGGCAGCTCGTCATCCGGGCCCTGCGGGTGCGGGCGCCGGTCGAGGGCCACGGGCTGACCGACCGGGGCGCGGTCGAACCACCGCCGTACGAGCGCCCGGGCGCCGTGTCCTGGTACGAGGGCGGCCCGCAGCCCGGCAGCACCGGCGCCGCCGTCCTCGTCGGCCACGTGGACACCGAGCGCGCGCCCGCGGTCTTCTACGACCTCAGCGCGATCAGGCGCGGCGAGACGGTCGGGGTCACCCGGGCCGACGGCTCCACCGCGGAGTTCACGGTCGAGGACGTCGCCGTGGTCCCCAAGGAGCGCTTCGACCCCGCGAAGGTCTACGGTCCGCGCGAGCGGGACCGGGCCGAGCTGCGCCTCATCACCTGCGGCGGCGACTACGACCACGCCCGGCACGCGTACAACGCCAACGTCGTCGTCTCCGCCTACCTGACGGGAGTCCGGCATGCGTGAGAACCGGAGGCGAACATGACCCGTCCGGTGCCCCGACAGAGCGATTTGACGGCGCGTCATGAGTTGACCGCCCGCGGCGGAGAGCACGGCTGTGCCAGCATGGGAGGGACCGGTCATGTCCTGTGGGGGCTGAAGGTGTCTCCCGGAAGTGCACCCAAGGGGGAGTGGATGTACGGCAGTCACACCGGCCCCACCCGCAAGGCCCGCGCCGCGCTGGTGCGTGCGGGGACGGCAGCAGGTGCGCTGCTCCTCCTCGCGGGCTGTTCCTTCGGCAATTCCTCGGAGTCGGAGCCCGAGGCCCATAACTCCGCTTCACCGTCCGCCCCTTCGCAGCAGCCCAAGGCCCAGTCACCGTACTGGGTGAATCCGGACGGCACGGCGGCCAAGCAGGCCATCAGCCTCCGCGAGCAGGGCAAGGACAAGGACGCCTCCCTGATCAGGAAGATCGCCGCCCAGCCCGTCGCGGAGTGGATCGGCGTCGACGACCCCGAGAGCCAGACCCGGGGCTTCACCGAGGCCGCCGCCAAGGCCGACCGGGACGCGCTCCTCGTGCTCTACAACATCCCGCACCGCGACTGCGGCCAGTACTCCCAGGGCGGCGCCTCCGACGGCGACGCCTACCGGGCCTGGCTCGACAGCGCCGCGAGAGGCATCGGCGACCGCCGGGCCACGGTGATCCTCGAGCCCGACGCCCTGCCGCACATGGAGGACGGCTGCACCCCGCAGCGCTACCACGAGGAGCGGTACGCGCTCCTCAAGGAGGCCGTCGTCAAACTCAAGAAGCTGCCGAGGACCAAGGTCTACCTGGACGCGGGCAACCCCAGCTGGGTCACCCCGGCCGACCGGATGGCCGGCCCGCTCAAGCGCGCGGGCATCGACAAGGCCGACGGTTTCGCGCTCAACGTCTCCAACTTCCAGACCACTCAGGACAGCAAGGAGTACGGCCGCACACTCTCGCCCCTCGTCGACGACAAGCACTTCGTCATCGACACCAGCCGCAACGGCAACGGTCCGCTGTCCGATGACGAAGACCACGAGAAGGCCTGGTGCAACCCCTCGGGCCGGGCACTCGGCGCGCCCCCGACCACGAAGACCGGCGACAAGCTGGTGGATGCCTATCTGTGGGTCAAGCGGCCGGGGGAGTCGGACGGAGCCTGCAAGGGCGGCCCGGACGCGGGCCAGTGGTGGGAGTCGTACGCCCTCGAACTGGCCCGCAACGCACGGTTCTAGTCCCTCTCAGGGCGTATCCGCTTCAGGGACCTTGACCCATACCGCCTCGGCGGCCGGGGTGCCCTGGTCGTCGTCCACGGTCAGCATGTACCAGCCGGGCGGCACCAGGGACGGGTCGTCGGGCAGGGTGACGCCGATGCCCCGCGCCGTCTTCGTGAAGTCCAGCGCGATCGACCGCTGTTCGATGTTGGTGACGTGGGTGAAGGAACCCGGCCGGATCAGCCGCGCCTTGGTGACGGGGCGCGAGGACTCCACCGTGTACTCCGTCTTCCCGCCCAGCTTCACGGTCCGCGGCTCGCCGTCCTTGATCACCGGGTGCGCCGAGTGGAAGCGGTAGGGCGGGGTGTAGAGGTCGATCTCCTGCTGGAAGGTGCCCGGGGTGGTGTTGTCCTTGTCGCCGAAGAGCGAGTCGGAGCCGAAGGTCATCACCCGGCCGTCCGGCAACAGCAGTGCGCCGGAATGGTAGTTGCGGCCCACCAGGGGGTCGGCCACCGTGCGGGTGGTGTTCGCCTTCGGGTCGTAGATCTCGGCCTTGAGGATGTTCGAGGCGCTGCGCCCGCGGTAGTCACCGGAGCCGTTGGTGGTCAGCACGGTGTCGTCGGGGAGGATGACGCTGCTGGGGTAGCGGACCTTGGAGTAGAGACTGGGGCCGTCGTGGAAGCGCGGGGCGGCGGCGCGCAGATCGACGATCCGGGTCTTCGCCGTGGACTTCTTGTCCTCGCCGACACCGCCGCCGCCGAGCACCATGTAGCGCTGGTCCTGGGCGGGCGGCAGCAGCACGGACATCGAGGTCTCCAGGATGTCCGGGTCGCTGATGCCGGGCACGTCGGTGAACTCGTTGCTCTGCAAATCCCAGATGCCCGGGGTACGGCCCTGGTCGGCCGGTCCGTAACCGGCGTTGGAACCGGTGTAGAAGACCTTCCCCTTGTCGGCCAGGAAGAGCGCCGGGTAGGTGGGGAAGAACCGCTGCTGCGGGAGGTAGGTCCACTTCCCGGTCTTCGGGTCGAAGATCTCGTTCTTTCCGGGGACGACCTGGCCGATCTCGTCCAGCCCGGAGACGGAGAGCACCTTGCCGTCCTGGAGGGTGGTCAGGGTGGGGTACCAGCGGGCCTCGTTCATCGGGTCGACCGTGATGTAGCGCTCGGCGACCGGGTCGAACTCGAAGGCGTCCTTGATGCCCTGGAAGTCCTTCTTGTCGAAGGACAGCTTGTTGGCGATGCCGTAGGAGTTCCGGGCGTCGGTGCCGGTGAGGCCCTCGATGCGGTAGTTGTCGGTGAGGCCCGTCTCGTACTTGTTGCCCTTGTGCAGCGCCTCGACATAGACGCGCGCGGTGCTGGCGGTGACCGTGATCTTCCCGTCCGCGCCCTGCTCCTTCTTGGCGCGCGGCACGAGCAGGGGGTCCTTGGACTCGAAGGACTTGCCGCTCTGCTTGCCGGTGAAGCGGGTGCCGGAGGGGAAGGTCATCGGCTTGTCGGGGTTCTCGTTGTGGACGATCATCAGGCCGCCGGCCTTGCTGACGTCGCCCTTCAGCTTCTCGTAGCGCTGGGTGCCGCCCGCCACCAGGAGCTTGCCGTCCGGGAGTTGGGTGTGCCCGGCGCAGAAGAGGTCCTTGGGGGTGGGAATGTCCTTGTAGGTGTTCTTCACAGGGTCCCACAGGACCGTACGGAAGGTCTTGGCCTTGAAGTTGGCGGCGTTGTTGCCCGAGCCCGCGACGAGCAGCACCTTGCCGGTGTGCAGCAGCGCCGCGTGGATGGTGTTGATCTGATACTCGTCGGGGACGTCCACGACATCCCAATGGCCGTTCTTGGCCTTGTACTTGGGCTGATTGATCTTGTACTCGTAGTACTGGTCGGAGGCGTACCCCCAGATCGCCGGGCCGTTCATGCCCGCCAGAGCGAGAGCGACCGCCGCACCGATAGCGGTGCGGCGGGTCCGCCGGCTGATCTGGTACGGCCGGAATCTCATCGCGATGCCCCCTCGGGCCGAGTGCTGCCGTGATGCGTGGTCCACCACCAGGCGGCGACCGGCGCGAGCGAGACCACGACGGCGAGCACGGCCCAGGTGCGCATCGCCACATGGGTGTGACCGAGGAAGAACGAGGCCAGCAGCGAACCGCCGAAGACCGCGAAGAAGAACAGGTGGATGCGGAAGGTGCCGAAGAGGGTGTCCGGGCTGGCCGAGTCCCCTTTCGGAGTGACAACGAACTTGCTCTTGCGGCGCAGCACCGCATCCATCAGCGAGCGGGCGTAGATCGGTGCGGACAGCGCGGACATGGCCATGCCCGCGAGGCCGCCCGATCCCTCGGGCTCGTGCGGTGAGACGTTGTGCCGCCGGTTCCAGACGTAGAGGCCGATCTGCAACGCGGCCGCGTCGCTGTAGAGCATCATCCAGACCTGGGAGTCGATCTGGATGCCGGAGGCGCCGAGGCCCAGGAAGAGCGCGCAACTCATGGCGCCGAGCATCCAGTTGACCGCGGTCATCGGGTAATAGATGACCATGAGCGTGTAGTTGAGGAACTTGCCGGGCGAGAGGGTGAAGGGCCCCTTCCAGTACTGCTTGATGATCGTCTCGTAGGTGCCGCGGGACCAGCGCAGCTGCTGGGTGAAGAAGTCCGTCCAGGCACCCGGCCCCTCGCCGACGGCCAGGACGTCCGGGGTGTAGACGGAGCGCCACTTGTGGCCCGTCGCCGGGTTGCGGTGGCGGTGGAGCTCGAAGCCCGTCGCCATGTCCTCGGTGATCGAGTCATAGAGGCCGCCGATACCCTTGAGGGCGCTGATGCGCACGGCGTTGTTGGTGCCGACGAACATGGGCGCGCCGTAGCGGTTGCCGGCGCGCTGGATGAGGGCGTGGAAGAGGAACTGCTGGCTCTCGGCCGCCTTGGTGACGGCCGTGTCGTAGTTCCCGTACACCTGCGGTCCAACGACAAACGCGATATCCGGGTCACGGAAGTAACCGAGCATCCGCTCGAGGAAGTTGGGCAGTGGCACATGGTCGGTGTCGACGGAGGCGAAGAAGTCGTAGTCGTCGCCGTGGGCGTCGAGCCAGGCGTTGTAGTTGCCGTGTTTCGTCTTCGCGCGGTGGGGGCCCTTGGGCCGGTTCCACTTCTCGACTCCCTTGCGGGTGAAGTGGTGCACCCCGAGCTGCTTGCACACCTCCTTCACCTCGGGGTCGTCGCCCTCGTCGAGCAGCCAGACGTGCACCGGCCCGCGGTGCCGTACCCGCACCGCCGCCTCCAGCGTGCGGGTCACCATCTCGATCGGTTCCTTGCCGGGCACGAAGGAGGTGAGGAAGGCGACCTTGGTGCCGGTCTCGGGGACGACGGGTATCGGATCGCGCGCCACGAGCGTGGCATGGGCGTTGGAGGTGACGTTCATGGTGCGGAAGAGCTCGATGAGCCCGATCGACACCAGCATCACGGTGTCCAGCACCCGCATGAGGGCCGTGGCGTTCTGCTGCCGGGTCCAGTGGGCGGGCTGCATCAGCCACACCAGCAGGCAGAGCGAGACCACGGGGGCGGCGCCGAGCAGCAGCGCGGCCTTGATGCGGTGCGGCTCGTCCGACAGCAGGCTGCGGTAGCGGACGCGGTACGGGCCGGTGCCGGGTTCGGTGAGCGGGCCGGCGAGCCGGCTGTAGTGCTCGTAGTCGTAACGGGGTTTCCTGGCAGGGTGCCGGGAATGCCGCGGCGCCGCGACGGGCGCATCTCTGGGGCCGGGCGGGGCGGGGACCCGCACCCTTGCGGTCAGCGACGGTTCGTGGGTCTGCTGCCGGGAGTCGGCAGGCGTGGACGTCATGAGTCATACCCCCCGCACGCAGGCTGCCTGCGTGTCGTGCCGGTGAAACGGAGCCCTGCCGGCCCCCTCGACCGGCGGCGGGCACAATGGGTGCCGGCTCCCTCCGGCACGGCCCAACTCACTCGGATGAGCGTGATGTTGGGAAAGAACTGTCGGTTCAGGATCTCTGACGGGGCATCATGATCGCAAGGGTGAAACAACCCGTTTACGGGGCATAGCGGTACGCCATGCGAAGACGTGTACGAATGTTGTCGAAGTGGTCTCGTATGGCGATTTCCGTGTGTGCCGCATCACCTGCGCGTACGGCCGCGACGATGGCGCGGTGCCGGTCGCATACGAGACGCGGATCGCAGGGCTCGCCCTCCGCGAGATCGGCCCGGACCCGGTGGAAGGCCAGCCAGAACGCCTCCGGCACCTCGCTCAGGAGCGGGTTGTCCAGACCGCGGCTGAGCGCGGCGTGGAAGGCCCGGTCGGTCTCGGCCCGTACGGGGCCGGTGAGCGTCTCCTGTTCCATGCGGGCCACGAGCGCGTCGAGCTCGGCGAGGTCCGCCTCCCGCACCCGCCCGGCCAGCCGTCCCGCCAGGCCCGTCTCCACCGCCTCGCGCAGCTCCAGCAGCTGGAGCAGGCTGTCCTCGCCGCGGTAGTGCCCGGCCACGGTGCGGAAGACCAGGCCCTCGGTGATCGGTGTCAGGGACATCGGGCCGGCGTAGGTGCCGAAGCCATGCCGGATCTCGACGATGCCCATGGCCTGCAGCGCCTTGAGGGCTTCCCGAACACAGGTGCGTCCCGCCCCCAGCAGCTCCGTCAGCTCGCGTTCCGTGGGCATCGGCGCCCCGGGCGGCAGCCGCCGGTCGATGATGAGCCCCTTGATCCGCTCGAGCAGGTCGCGTGCCATTTGGAGACTGTGCCTTGCCGCGATACATGTGGCCAGCACATCAAAGCCCTGGGGAACGCCTTGAGGCCCCCACCGATGGTGAGGGCCTCAAGGTTGTCTGTGCGCCGCCAGGGACTCGAACCCCGGACCCGCTGATTAAGAGTCAGCTGCTCTAACCAACTGAGCTAGCGGCGCCTGCTGACAGAGAAAACTCTACCTCACCCGTGAGGGTGCTCCCGACCACCCCGGTGGAGTACACCCTGCTCCGGGCGGTCCTGGGCCTGCCGGGCCCGGCAGAGGCGGGGATTCCGGGCCGCCCGCGGCCGTCCGCCGCGGTGTGCGGGACGGGCGGGACGGGCGGACGGCTGAGACCCTGCGGACATGCGCACTCCGGCCTCCGAGGAGATACCCGGCGACGACTGCTCCTGCGAGCCCTGCGCCGCGGCGCGCGGAGGCGGCGAGGGCGGTGCCCGGCGGTGTGCGGTCCGGGGCGTGATCGTCGCGGCCGTGGGCGCCGCCGTCATCGCCGGACCGAGCGCGGCCGCCACCCCGCCGCCCCCGAGCGCCGCTGCTGCCGAGCCGCCCCCGAGCGCCGCGGCGCAGGGCATCCCCGGGAGCGAGGACGGTCACCGGACGGACCGCGAGCCCGATGCCGCCGTGGACTACGCCCTGGGTCACATCGGCGACCCCTACGCCCTGGGCGGCAACGGTCCCCACAGCTGGGACTGCTCCGGGCTCATCCAGCAGTCCTACCTCCGCGCCGGAGTCCGGCTGCCGCGCATCGCCGCCGACCAGTACCGCGCCACCCGCCGCGTCAAGCGCGGCGAGCTGCGCCGCGGCGACCTCGTCTTCTGGTCCGACAACGGCCGGGCGTCCGGAGTGCACCACGCCGCGATCTACCTCGGCGGCGGGCGGTACGTGGAGGCGGCCCGGCCCGGGACGAAGGTCCGCATCTCCACCTTCGCCCGCTACAGCCCGAACCTCTACGGCCGGGTCGAGGTGCCTGAGGATCCGTGCGAGGACGACTACTGCTTCTGACTATCGTGCGGGCATGGGGATCATCGAACTGGCGGCCGACGCCTGGCGGCTCGCGGAGCAGGGCGACGGCCGCGTCGTGCTGGGCATCGCGGGGCCGCCCGGGGCCGGGAAGTCGACGCTCGCGAAGGCGCTGGTCGTGGAGGTGGAACGGCTGCGGGGGACGGGCTCGGCCGCGTACCTTCCGCTCGACGGCTTCCACCTCTCCAACGTCCAGTTGGAGCGCCTCGGCCTGACCTCCCGCAAGGGTTCCGCGCCGAGCTTCGACGTATGGGGCTACGCGGCGCTGCTGCGCCGGGTGCTGGCGGACCGGGAGTGCGGCGTCTACGTACCCGACTACGACCGTGTGCTGCACGAACCCGTCGCCGCCCGCCATGTGGTGCCGCCCTCGGCCCGGCTGGTGGTGACGGAGGGCAACTACCTCGCCTGCGACGAGCCGGGGTGGCGCGAGGCGCGCCACTGCCTGGCCGAGGTGTGGTACCTGGAAACGGACGACGGGCTGCGTCAAGGCCGCCTGGTCGAGCGGCAGTTGGCGGGCGGGCGGGACGCCGAGGGCGCCCGGTCCTGGGTGCGGGGCAACGACGAGCCCAACGGTGAGCAGGTGAAGGCGTCCCGTGCGAACAGCGACCGAATCGTCGCCCATTTTGGCCTGGACATGGCTAGTCCGGAGGACTAGCCTCCGAGTTGGTCTAGACCGCACCCCCCACCTGGCTCAAGAACCCCCCACGTTCTCGAGGAGCGCAGCATGCGCAAAAACATCAGCATGCGCAAAAAGATCAGTGCGGTGATCGTCGGCGTCGGAGTCACCTGCACGGCCGTGCTGGCCACGGCGGGCAGCGCGAGCAGTCACGGCTACGTCGACGCCCCCACCAGCCGCCAGCAGTTCTGCGCCAACGGCACCGTGCAGAACTGCGGCGAGATCCAGTGGGAGCCCCAGAGTGTCGAGGGCCCCAAGGGATTCCCGGA
This sequence comes from Streptomyces sp. SX-6, assembly GCF_059089585.1. NCBI lineage: Bacteria > Bacillati > Actinomycetota > Actinomycetes > Kitasatosporales > Streptomycetaceae > Streptomyces > Streptomyces sp. SX-6. The sequence goes on from NZ_JBTHHU010000035.1 coordinate 17,089, forward strand.
CGCCGGTCCCGCCGACGGCACCCTGTGTGCGGGCGGCAACAGCCGCTTCGCCGAGCTCGACGACCCCCGCGGCGGCCAGTGGCCCGCCACGAACGTCACGGCGGGCCAGAGCTACACCTTCAGCTGGCGGCTCACCGCCCGGCACGCCACCACGGACTTCCGCTACTACCTCACCAACGACACCTACGACCCCACCCGTCCGCTCACCCGCTCCGAACTCGAGCCCGAGCCGTTCCTGACCGTGCCGTACGACGGGAAGGTGCCGGACGCCACGGTCACGCATGACGGCGTGATCCCCGCCGGGAAGAGCGGCAAGCAGCTGATCCTGGCGGTGTGGACCATCGCCGACACGGGCAACGCGTTCTACGCCTGCTCCGACGTTCAGTTCTGAGCGTTCCGAGCGTTCTGAGCGGGTTCTTCCTCGTCCTGCTCCTCCTGTGGCGGGCGCCGCAGCGCGATACGCGCCAGCACGCCCGCCACCACGAGGGCGGCCGCCGCCAGCACCGCGTAGTCCGGCACCGCGTTGCCCGCCTTGGAGGCGAGCTCCTCGAGGCGGAACTCCTGGTCCGCGTCGAGGAGGCCGGGCAGGCCGGTCGTCCCGTTGTACTGCAGGAACAGCACGCCGATCGCGATGAAGAACAGGCCGGAGGCGAGGGAGGTGGTGTGCAGGCGCAGCCTGCCGAGCCGCAGTTCCCGGCCCCGCAGCCAGCCGCGGGTGCCGAGCTTGAAACGGTCCCAGAACAGGGCGAGCACGAACAGCGGCAGCGCCATGCCCAGCGCGTACACGGCGAGCATCGACGCCCCGTACACCGGATCGCCGTGCATGGCGGTCACGGTCAGCACGGAGCCGAGGATCGGCCCGGCGCAGAAGCCGGCCAGTCCGTACACACAGCCCAGCAGGTATGTCGACGCCGCCGAGCGCGGGGTGAGGCGCCCGGCCGCGGCCTGGGCCTTCTTCGAGGCGAAGCCCAGGCCGACGATCTGTGCCACGCCGAGGGCGACGACGAGCCAGCCGCCCACTGTGACCAGCAGGTCGCGGTGGCCGTTGAAGAGCCGGCTCGCGGCGCTGGAGGCGGCGCCGAGCGGGACGAGCGTGGTCGCGAGCCCGAGGTAGAAGACACCGGTGCGCAGCAGCAGGCGGCCGGGGCTCGCCAGCGAGTACGCGAAGAACGCCGGCAGCAGCAGGGCGCTGCACGGGCTGACCAGGGCGAGGACGCCGCCGAGGAACGCGGCGAGGTAGCCGATGTCACTCACTTCGCGCCGCTCTTCGCCGCCCTGGCCTTCTCGATCGCGTCCTCGAACGCGCTCATCGGCTGCGCGCCCGCGATCGGCCGGCCGCCGACGAGGAAGGACGGGGTGCTCGAGACGCCGAGACCGTAGCCGTCCTCCTGGTCCTTCTTGACGGCCTTCTCGGCCGCGGAGCTCTTGAGGTCCTCGCGGAAGCGGTCGAGGTCCTTGACGCCCGCGGTGCGGGCCATGTCGACGAGCTTGTCCTCGGCGAGCGCGTCGCCCTTGCGGGTCTTGGCGTAGAGCTCGTCGTGGAACTGCCAGAACCGGCCCTGCTGCCCGGCGGCCCAGGAAGCGCGGGCGGCGCGCACGGAGGGCTCGCCGAAGATCGGGAAGTTGCGGAACTCGATGCGCAGGACGCCTGCGTCGACGTACTTCTTGATCAGCTCGGGCTGGCTCTCGCGGGTGAAACGGCCGCAGAACGAGCACTGGTAGTCGGCGTACTCCACGAGCACCACCGGGGCGTCCGGCTTGCCGACGGCGAGTGGGTCGTCCTTCTCGCGGCGGGCCGCGACGCGGTCCATCTGGTCGTAGGCGGACTGCTGCGGGTCGGCGGCGTTGTCGGAGGAGGCGGAGGGCTTGCGGGTGCCGGAGCCGCCGGAGCCGCCGGAGCCGTTCGCGATGGCGATGCCCGCGGCGACGATCGCCACGACGAGGGCGACGACGGCGCCGATGGCCGCGAGGCGGCGGGACTTAGTGGGCGCAGGGGCGGACTTCTGGGGTGCCTTGGAAGGCTTGGGCTTCTTGGGGGCCATGAGAGGAGTCACTCCAGGGGGCGTGCGAAATCTGGACATGCCGAAGCGCGGCCCGGTGCGGGCCGTGCGGGCGGGTCTAGATCCGCAGGACGGGGAGCAGCTCGGCGCAGCCGGCCACCGGCCGGGGCGGGGCCCTGGGCGGTCCCGGGGGTGCGACGGAGGCCTGGGGGAGCGGGGCGCGGGCGGCGCCCGGCGCGCTGACCGGGTCGGTGTGACCGTGGGCCACCACGGCCTGGGTGCCCTGCAGCGGCAGGTCCTGCGGGCGGCAGCTGCCGCCGCCGCGCCCGGTGCCCGCGGTGACCATGTCGGCCTTGATGGCCTTGGCGGCCGTGGACACGGTGGGTTTCGGCGGATGCGCGTCCGCCCTGCCCGGCCCGGGCAGGGCAGGGCCGAAGACGAGCGCGAGGAACAGCAGCGCCAGCACTGCGGCTGCCGTCGGACGGCGGCGCTGTGGCACGTGGCTGCTCCTTCCTGGTCGCCCGGCTTTGGTCGCTCGGCGGGGTGGCCCCATGCTACGAGGCCGATACACAGAAGGCCCCTCACCGGAGTGAGGGGCCTTCTGCTGTCTGTGCGCCGCCAGGGACTCGAACCCCGGACCCGCTGATTAAGAGTCAGCTGCTCTAACCAACTGAGCTAGCGGCGCCTGCTGATAGAGAAAATACTACCTGGTCCGAAGGGGTGCTCCGAACCGCCCGTACCGGGGGCCCCGCTAGAGGGTCAGCGACAGCAGCATCGGGGCCGCGTGCCGGTTCAGTGCTTCGGCGGCCTCGCGCAGCCGGTGGGCATGGGCGAGCGGAAGCGAGAGAGCCAGCGAACCGACGGCCGAACCGGCCGTTATCGGCACTGCCGCGCAGACGGTGCCGACCGCGTATTCCTGGAGATCGAGGACGGGGACGGTCGCGGGCTGGGCGTCGAGCGCGAGGAAGAGCGCCTTCTCGTTGGTGATCGTCCGCGAGGTGAACCGTGCGATCCGGTGCCGGGAGAGGTGGTCGCGCCGGTGGTCGTGGTCGAGCTGGGTGAGCAGGCACTTGCCGACCGCGCTCGCGTGGGCGGCGGTGCGGAAGTCGACCCACTCGTTGACCTTGGGCGTGCGCGGCCCGTCCGCGTACTGCGTGATCCTGACCTCGCCGTCGATGTAGCCGCTGAGGTAGACCGCGGCGCCGATCCGGTCGCGCAGTACGGACAGCGAGCTCTGGAGCTTGTTCTGCAGCGCCTGCCGGCGGTCGCCGCCCGAGCCCAGCAGGATGAGGGAGTCGCCGAGCGCGTACCCGCCGTCGCCCAGGCGGCGGACGTACTCCTCGCGGCTGAGCATCATCAGCAGGTGGGTGAGCTGGCCGGCGGGCAGCCCGGTCTCGCGCGCGAGCTGGGCCTCGCTCACGCCGCCGACGTGTTTGGCGACCGTCTCCAGCACTCGCAGGGCATGCTGCACCGAGCGGTACGGTGCGGTCGGCTCGGGCTTGAGCGCCATGGTCTCCCCTTGGCTCGCGCGGTGGTCCCCGTCTGCGGCAGACAGGTGTCCGCTCACCACGATAGGGGCGAAAGCGCCGGTCCGTCCGGGGACTTGAGCAGAATCGGTGCTGGTCCGTACCTGTGTCCAGGGGCTCCGGACCTGGGCATATGCCAGTGGCTCGGTGCGCGGGGAATAAGCGGAGCCTTTCTCCGGTTATTTGCGCGTCAGTCGAGCAGAGAGGCGGGTCACCCGTGACCGAAGTGCAGGACGAGACCATCCGCGCGACACCCCGGGGCAGTGCGCCGGTGCCGCTGTCGGTGCTGGACCTGGCGCCCGTGGGCAGCGGCGCGACCGCGGGGCAGGCGCTCGGGACCACCGTCCGGCTCGCCCGTCTCGCGGAGCGGCGCGGCTACCACCGGTTCTGGGTCGCCGAGCACCACTCGATGCCGGGCATCGCCAGCTCGTCCCCCGCGGTGATCCTCGCCCACCTCGCCGCCCACACGGAGCGCATACGGCTGGGTTCCGGCGGTGTGATGCTGCCCAACCACGCGCCGCTGGTGATCGCCGAACAGTTCGGCACCCTGGAGGCCCTCGCCCCGGGGCGTGTCGACCTCGGCCTCGGGCGTGCGCCCGGGACGGACGGCGCCACCGCCGCGGCCCTGCGCCGTGCGGACAGGCGCGCGGAGGGGGCGGATGAGCGTGGAGAGGGGGCGGACGACTTCCCGCGGCAGCTGGCCGAGCTGACGGCCTTCCTGGACGACGACTTCCCCGACGGCCACCCGTACGCCCGGATCCACGCGGTGCCCGGTCCCGTGCAGGGGCGGGTCCCCGGCGGGGTGCAGCGCGCCGACCGGCCGTCGGTCTGGCTGCTGGGCTCCTCCGGTTTCAGCGCGCAGCTCGCCGGTGCGCTGGGGCTGCCCTTCTCGTTCGCGCACCACTTCTCGTCGGCCAACACCGTGCCGGCGCTCGAGTTGTACCGCCGGTCCTTCCGGCCGTCCGCGGTCCTCGACCGGCCGTACGCCAAGATCGGCGTCCAGGCGTTCGCCGCGGACACCGCCGAACAGGCGCGCCGCCAGGTGCTCACCGGCGCCCTCGCCATGCTGCGGCTGCGCATGGGCAGGCCGGGCCTCGTCCCCACGCCCGAGGAGGCGGAGGCGCAGCAACTCGGGCTCGCCGAGCAGGAGTTCCTCGCCGACCGGCTCGGTCAGGTGGTGCACGGCACGCCGGACGCGGTACGGGACGGGCTGAACGCCCTGGCCGAACGGACCGGGGCCGACGAGCTGATGATCACCACCACCGTGCACGGCGCCGAAGCACGGCTGCGGAGCTATGAGTTGATCGCCGACGCGTACGGCTTGCCGGACGGCGCGGACCGCGCGGCCAGCAGCTCCGGGATCCGGTCCGCCGGCAGCGCGCGGGAGTAGAACCATCCCTGGCCCGTGTCGCAGCCGATCCGCCCCAGCCGCTCGGCCTGTTCGGCGCTCTCCACGCACTCCGCGGTGACCGTGAGGCCGAGCCGGTGGGCGAGCTGCACCAGGGCCTCGACGATCATCTCGTCGGCGGGGTTGGGGTGTTCGTCGGCGCGGAAGCCGTGGACGAAGGACCCGTCGAGCTTGAGCGTGGAGACGGGGAGCCGGCTGAGGTAGGCGAGGTTGGAGTAGCCGGTGCCGAAGTCGTCGATGGCGATCGCGACGCCCATGTCGCGCAGCTGCCGCAGCTGCTGCAGCGGCCGTCCCGCCGAGCCCATCACCGCGGACTCGGTGAGCTCGAGCTGCAGCAGCCGCGGCGGCAGCCCGGTCTCGGCGAGGATCGCGGCGACGTCCGCGACCAGGTCGGAGTCCCAGACCTGGCGCACCGCCACATTGACGCTCACGACGAGCGGCGCGTCCGGGCGCTCCAGCTGCCAGCGCCGTGCCTGGCGGCAGGCCGTCTCCAGCACCCAGCGGCCCAGCGGCACGATGGCGCCCGTCTCCTCCGCCAGGCCGATGAACCGGTTCGGTGCGAGGATCCCGAACTGCGGGTGCCGCCAGCGCACCAGCGCCTCCACGCCGCGTACGACCCCGTCGCCCAGCCCCACCAGCGGCTGGTACTGGAGCACGAACTCGCCGCGTTCGACCGCCGGGCGCAGGGTGCTGGAGAGGGCCTGGCGGGTCATGCGGTGGGCGTTGCGCTCGGGGTCGAAGAGGGCCCAGCGGGCCTTGCCGTCCGCCTTCGCCCAGTACAGCGTGGTGTCCGCGGCCTGCATCAGCTCGGTCGCGTGCGTCCCCGCGGCGGGCCGCTCGACCACGCCGATGCTGGCCGACACCGACAGCCGCTGGCCGGCCACCTCGAACGGCCGCTGGAGCGTGGCCTGTACGGCCGTGGCGAGCTTGATCAGCTGGTCGGTGCCCGCGGACTCCTCGACGAGCAGCGCGAATTCGTCGCCGCCGAGCCGGGCCACCAGATGGCCGCCGGGCGCCGCGCACTCCGTCAGCCGGCGGGCCACCGCGCCCAGCAGCCGGTCGCCGGCCCGGTGGCCCAGGGTGTCGTTGACGGCCTTGAACCCGTCGAGGTCGAGGTAGCACAGCCCGATCCGGCCGCTGCCGTCCTGTGCCACGGACGCCGCCGCCAGTGCCGCCGCCAGCCGTTCGAAGAACAGGCTGCGGTTGGGCAGCCGCGTCACCGGGTCGTGCATGCGCAAGTGGCGCAGGCGGGCCCGCAGGTCGCGCCGCTCGCTGATGTCCGCCACCGACAGCAGCGTGTCGCAGCTGTCCGGCAGCGGGGTGACGGTCACCTCCGCCCACACCGTCCGCCCGCCCGGACGCCGCAGCCGGCGAGTGCAGTTGAGCCGTGCCCGGCGGCCGAGCAGCACCTCGCGGTAGGCGCTCCAGGTCCGCGAGTCCTCGCGCAGGCCGGTGAACTCGGCCGCGGGACAGTCCTGGAGCCGGGCGGGGTCGGTGCCCAGCAGCGCACCGAGCGCGTCGTTGGCGATGCGCACCAGGCCGTCGCGGCCGACGACGGCCATGCCGAGGTGCGCGGCTCGGAAGGCAGCGCGGAAATCATTCGAGTTGACGTTACGTTGTGTGACGACGGGCGCCGCCGCACCCGGCGCGCCGCCCTGGCCGTCGAGGGTTCCGCTCACCGCTCGCTCCCGCGTGGCATTGGTTGTACGCGTGGTCGAAATGGCGGTATATGGCCGCCTGTAGGGGGAATTCCATGCTGGAAATGTGGCGATCATAGAGCTCGCGCGGGGACCGTTCCAGCGGCTTGGCCGCGTGCTGTGGAGCCGCCGTCGGTGGTCTGACCGTTTCTGTGCATCCGTGCACGCTCAAGTCTGAGCCTGCATGGGTGCGTCTGCTGTTGCCTTGTCGATTGACCGTCCGTGACTGAGTGTGATGTACCCAGAAGTCGGCCTAGTCACTCGACTGGGGGACTGGAACAGGGCATAACACCATAAATCGCCCGAGGGTGGGTGAGGTGTCCCGAATCCGTCCCCGGAGGTCGACGTGGTGCGTCCGCAGACACCCATGGGAGTGGACCGGCCGCGGTCGCGACTGCGCCGGGCCGGGGCCGTGTTCACCGCCCTCTGCGCGATCGCCGCGACGCTCGTGGCCAGCCCCGCCAGGGCGCTCGGCCCCGGCGGTCCCTGTGCGCTGCCGCGCAGCCAGGCCCACCACTCGGAGGGCCTCGACACCAGGAACCCCGCCTACCCCCGGGCCGTCGGCCGGCTCGACGCCGTCATGGTCTTCCTCTCGTTCCCGGACTCCCGGCCCGTCACCACCCCGGCCCAGCTGGTCGCCGACCACTTCCCCGGCACGTCCCGCTTCTTCGAACGGGCCTCCTACGGGCGGTTCTCCGTACGTCCGCACCCGGTGAACCGGTGGTTCCGGATGCCCCGGCCGTCCGGCGCGTACCACATACAGCGCGACTGGGACGGCGAGCTGCGCTCCGCCTATCTGCGCGACGCCATCACCGCCGCCCGCGGCGTGGTCAACTTCAGCCACTACGGCCTCGTCTACCTCGTCGCCGACCCCGACGCCCCGGGCGTGGACTCCGACGCGACCAAAGTCGTCAACCTCGACCGGCCGCTGCGTGTGGACGGCACCGAGCTGCGCCGCGTCGTCACGGTCTTCGAGCACCACCCGCCCGACCGCAATGTCCTCGCCCACGAGACCGGTCATGTCCTGGACCTGCCCGACCTCTACCACCGGCCCACCGAGGGCAAGGGCGACTGGGACACCCACGTCGGCGACTGGGACCTCATGGGCAGCCAGTTCGGGCTCGCCTCGGACCCGTTCGCCTGGCACAAGTGGAAGCTCGGCTGGATCACCGCGCACCAGATCGACTGCGTGGAGGGCCGTGGCAGCAGCCTGCACACGCTCCAGCCGCTCGAGGCCCCGATGCGGCCGGGCGACGACTCCCGTACCCGGCTCGTGGTGGTCCGTACCGGCGTGACCAGCGCCATCGCCATCGAGGTGCGCATCGCCTCCGGCAACGACGCCACCACCTGCTCGGAAGGGGTGCTCGTCTACCGGGTGCGCAGCGACACCCCCTCCGGCAGCGGGCCCATCCAGGTGCTCGACGGACATCCCGGCAGCCTGGGCTGCTCGGGCGAGTCCGTCTATCCGCCGCTGGCGGACGCTCCCCTCGGGGTGGGCGAGTCCCTGTGGACGGGCCCGGACCGGGTACGGGTGACGGTGGCCGGCCGCACCGCGGGCGGGGCATGGCGGGTGCGGGTGAGCCGGGGGTGACTTTTACGGGAGTCTACGGAAACGCAGAAGGCCCTCCACCGAAGTGGAGGGCCTTCTGTTGTCTGTGCGCCGCCAGGGACTCGAACCCCGGACCCGCTGATTAAGAGTCAGCTGCTCTAACCAACTGAGCTAGCGGCGCCTGCTGACGTCGATGACTCTAGCATCCCCGTCCGGTGGAGAGAAAATCCGTATGTTTCAGCCCCGGAGAAGCGCAGGAGCGCTGGTCACGGGGGTGCCGGGGTGCTTGTCGCGCGCGGCACGCACACAGGCCCACAGCAGGGCGTCGGGGCCGGGCAGCCAGGGGTCACGGACCTCCGGGGCGACCAGCCACCGGGTGGCGGGCGGTGTGGGCTCCGCCGCGTCCGGCGGACACAGCGGCGGGACGGTCACGGCGTCGCCGGGACCGTGGCACAGCAACGGGGGCACCCGGCGCTCGCGTCCACCCCACTCCTCCCAGCGCAGCAGCACGGGCAGCCGCTGGGCGGCGCCGGGGGCGGCGAAGAGCAGCAGCCGCCCGTGCTGCGCGGCGACCGGGCCGGAACCGGGGCCGGCCGACCATAAGCGGTCCAGCACCCGGCGCCCGAACAGGGCCGGCACGCTGATCACGTCGAACACCGTCCCGCAGGGCAGCACCATCGGTGCGTACGGATTGTCCGCCCACAGGGCGAGCACGCTGCGGGGGAACTGGCTGGCGGAGGCGAGCCAGCCGGCACCGGCGGCGCTGACATGGGCGGAGACGGGAAAGCCGGGGTGGGAGTCCATGGCCTCATGGTCGGCGGGGGAGTGCCAGCCGCTCCGTGACTTCCCGGAACCCGGGACAGGGGTGTGCGGGGTGCGCTAGGTTACGCGCCCGCATATGCCAACGGCCCATGAGCCGGATCATGGGCCGTGCGGTGTTCCGCGGGGTGCGGTCAGTCGGCCGGCGTGCTGCCGCCGCGCAGCAGATCGCGGCCGAACTCGACCATCTTCTTGGTGTAGTCCTCGCTCCATTCGGCGCGCTCCGCGATCACGGACGTCGGCAGCCGGTCGAAGCGCCGGGGATCGGCGAGCTGGGCCGCCGCCACCGCCTGGAACTCGGTCGCCCGGTCCGCCGCCGCGCGGAACGCCAGCGCGAGCTCGGTCGAGCGCGCCAGCAGCTCGCGCGGGTCCTCGATCGACTCGAGGTCGAAGAAGTGCTCGGCTTCCGCGACGGTCTCGGGCGGTTCGAAGAGCAGCGGTGCGGGCTTCAGACGGCGCGCCACGCCGTCGCGCGCGCCGGGAGCCTGCTTCGGCTCGCACATGTACGTACCTCCAGGTTGTCTGCGTCATCCATTCTCGCGCGCGGCGCAAGGGCCCCGTTCAGGGCCGCCATCGCACGCGGTGTGCGGACCAGGTGTCCCACGTGGTGAACATCGCCTCCCAGCCGTCCGGGCTGTGTCTGCCGGCCGCCTCCGGCGGCGTGCCGGACTCCGTCCGGCGGTCCGGGGTGCGGCCGGGCGCCATGGCACCCGGCACCCACCGGCTCACGGGCGCCATCGCACGCGGTGTGCCGACCACGTGTCCCACGTCGTGAACATCGCCTCCCAGCCGTCCGGGAACTTCACCGCCACCCCCAGCTGCACCGGTTCCGTCGACGGGTGGTCGTCCAGCAAGCGGTCGACGCCCGCGCGGCAGACCACGATGCACGCGTGCCGGTGGCGCGAGGCCAGGACGCACAGGCGGCCCGTCTCCAGGTGGAAGGCCGTCGCGTCCGGGCGGCCGGAGAGAGGGTGCAGCACGACCGTCACGTCGAACTCCCGGCCCTGGAGCCGGTTGGCGGTGTCGACCGTCACGCCGCTCACCCCCAGCGCGGCGAGCGCGTCCCGCACCGCCGCGGCCTGGTCGCGGTGGGCGGTGCCCACCGCGATGCGGGCGGCGGTGAGCGGCACCGGATCCGGGGAGCGCTCGCTCGTCACCGCCCCGCCCCGGTCCAGCAGCCGGCGGACGACCAGGGCCACCGCGCCGACCGCCTCCGGGTCCGTGCGCGGCGTATGGCGGGCGGGCAGCTCCAGCAGCCCCCACCCCGACTCCGCCGCCTCGTCCAGCACCCGGTCGGGGCCCGAGCCGTCCGCCCGGACGCCGAACGACAGACGGCGGTCGCCGTGGTCCGTGCCGCTGCGGAACGGGGTGTACGGATAGAACGCGTCCGACACCAGCGGCGCCGCCGACGCGGGCAGCCGCCACGAGACGGGCAGCCGGTGCTGCGGCAGCCCCGGGTTGTGGGCGAGCAGCGTGCTCACCGCGCTCGCCGACGGGTCGTACGACAGCCCCGCCCACTGCTCCGCACCGACGACGCTGAACGGATCCAGCTGCCCCGGATCCCCGACGAACAGCGCCCGGTCGAACAGGCCCGCCACGGCCAGCAGCGCATCGGACCGCATCTGGTACGCCTCGTCGACGATCGCGTGCCCCCATGGCTCGGTGACCTTGGTGTGCGCCCACTTCGCGGCTGTGGAGACGACGACGTCCAGCCCGGCGAGGTCCGCGGCCCGGGCCGATGTCACCACCGAGCCGAGCGCGTCGAGCGCGGGGTCGTAGGGGTGCGGGTCACTGCTGTGCAGCCGGCCGACCGGCAGGTCGCCGTCCTCCTCGGCCAGGCGCAGCACCAGGTCGTCGACCTGGGCGTTGGTCTGGGCGACGATCATCAGCGGGCGGCCCGCCCGGGCCAGCTCGAGCGCGGCCCGCACGACCAGGGTGGACTTGCCCGCGCCGGGCGGGGAGTCGACGACGACGCCGCGGTGCCGGGCGTCGAGGGTGTCGCGCAGGATCGCGCCGGTCGCCGCGGCGGCAGCGGCGGCCGGGTCGAAGGCGGCGGTGCGCGCCGCCGGTACCGGGCTCACAGGTGGTCCTCCGCGGTCACCGGGTCGGGCTCGCCGCCGGGGCTGTGCCCGTTGGCCGCCTCCGGCGGGCCGCCGTGGGTCCAGGGCGTCCGCTCGGGATCGGGCAGTTCGGGGCCGCCCCTCGGGGCGTGCTCGAAGAGCGTCCAGCACACGCGGTCGCCGGGCTCGGGCACCGAACCCGGCTCGGGGACCTTGCCGCGGCCCATGCCGCCCGTCAGCCGGACGGTCAGCACGCCCGCACCGCCCGGCCCGGCCGCACCGCCCGGCCCGGCCGCACCGCCCGGCCCGGCCGCATCACCCGCCCCGCCCGGTCCGGCCGCGACGAACTCGCCGGACTGCGCCCGGCCGTCCGGCAGCGCCCGGTGCAGCCCGGCCCCGGCGGACACGTGCGGGGCGTCCTCCGTGCGCACCGTGACCAGGGGGCGCGGGCGCGGAACCCTGCCCTCCGAATACTCCATCGCCACCTCGGTGACCTCCCCCGCGAACGCCTCGCCCGCCAGCCGCCGCCCGGCCATCACCAGCGGATCGTCGAGCGCCTCGTGGGCGTCCAGCTGCGCCTGCGCCGTCTCGCGCGCCGCGAGCTTGCGGGCCGCCGTCACCGCGTCGTCGCGCCGGGGCTGCGGGGGTTCACCGGCCCGCACCCGGTCGCGGTGGCCGGTGTACGACCAGCGGTCGCGCTTCCAGCGCTCGGCGACCCGCGCGCCCTCCGGCAGGGCGCGCAGCAGCTCGATGCCGTGCCACATGGCCTCCCACGTGGGCAGCAGCTGGGACTCGAGCAGGGAACGGATCTCCGCCTCCGCCCGGGAGGTGTCCCCGTCCGCGGCGCGGACCCGGTCGTAGCGCTCGACGGCGGGGGCCAGGCGCTTGTTGTCGAAGGCCGGGTCCGTCGCCGGTCCGGCGGGCGGGTGGCGCAGCAGCCCCTCCGCGTCGCGCGCGAGCTCCGCGCGCAGCGCGGCCTCGGCGCCCGACAGGCCGGTCGGCGGGTCGATCCAGGCGAGCAGCGCGCCGAGGTGCTGGTCCTCCAAGTGGCTCTGGCCCGTTGCCCAGTGGCGGCTCAGCAGCTGGGTCATGGACAGCAGCAGCGACGAACCCGGGACGAGCGCGCGCTCCCCGAGATGCGTGAGCCAGCGGCCCAGCAGCGGGACGCGCGGGGGAGCGGGGAAGGCGGTCTCCGGGTCCTGCTCGGCGGTGCGCCGGAAGCGCATGGAGCGGCCGAGCAGCCGGACGTACTCCACGGCGGCGGCGCCGGGGACCAGCAGCTGCGGTGCGTCCGTGCACAGCTCGACCTGGACGGTCACCTTCTTGCCCGTCTCCGGGTCGGTCTCCTTGCGCTCCTCCGCGGCGGTGCCGTCGGCGAAGCCCTCGACGTACGGCAGCACGGCCTCGGCCAGCTCGGCGAGGAACGCGAACCGCAGCTCGCGGTCGCGTGGCTGGGCCACCGTCAGCAGCCGGGGCGCCTCGCGCTCGGTGCCGACGAGGGCGCCGAGCGGGGCGCCCGCCTCGCCGGCCGTGGTGAGGGGGACGAGCACCAACGGCCGCTCGGCGAGGTGCCGGTGACGTACCGTCGCGAGCGGCCGGGCCCGGCCGTCCCGCACGGCCTCCAGCCGGGCGAGCGTGCTGATCAGCGACATGCCACGGCCCCCGCTCCCGCGCAGGCGAGGGCCTCGGCGCGCAGCGCCGCGGCCCGGCGGAGCGCGGCGACCGCCGGGTCACCGGCATCGCCCCCGTCGCCCCCTTCGCCCTCTGCGGCGGCGAGGACGGCCCCGACCGTGGTCAGGCCGCCGAGCTCGGCACGGATGCCCCGGCCCAGCCCCTCGACGAGGCCGGCGTCGCGCGCCCGGTCGCGGCAGTGGAAGGCCAGCTCGCAGGCGGCCAGGCACTCGGGTGCGTACGCCGCGGCCACCGCGTCGACGGCGGCGGTCAGCTCCGCCCCGGGCCGGGCCGGATCGAAGGTGGTGCCTTCGGGGAGCGCGTCGGCGATCTCCTCGACGCGGGCCAGCCGGGAGAGCTGGCGGCGGGTGGTGGCCAGCTGCTTGCGCAGGTCGACGAGCGCGGCGGCGGGCAGGTTGGAGAAGTCCTTCGGGCAGACCAGCAGGGCCTGCTCGTGCACCTGCCCGGAGTCCAGACGCTCGGCCACGGCCCGCAGTGCCAGCGCGTACACCGCGGCCTGACGGGCGGCGGCGCCCACCTTGGCCGGGTCGGCCGTGCCGTCGACCATGGCGAAGGACTTGATCTCCACCACCGTCCAGCCGCCGTCGGGGTGCACGACCACGGCGTCCGGCTCCAGGAAGGCGGGGGTGCCGGCCACGGGCAGGGCCAGCATGGGGTGGTCGAGGACGGCCCAGCGGCCGGCGGCCGTGGCCTCGCGCAGGGCGAGGGCGGTACGGGCCGTGCGCCCCTCGGGGCCGGCGGCCGCGAGGGCGGGGGTGTCGACGGAGCCGGGCTCGGGCGGGGCCGTGCCGAGCCGGTCGGCCAGCAGCCGGACGAGCTCCGCGCCGCCGTCGGCCTTGACGCGGGCCTCGAAGGCGTTGCCCCGGACGAAGGCGAACCGCGACTGGCCGAAGGACGCGGGCGAGCCGAGGGCCTGGGCGAGCGCGCCCTTGTCCACCCCGGCGCCGTCGAGGAGCGCCCGCCGCCGGCAGCCGGGGTTGGCGGCCAGGGCCGCCAGGGCGCGGGCGTCGAGCGGGCGCGGCGCGACGCCGCGGCCGCGCAGCTCAGCGAGCCGCTGCCGCAGCGTCTCCTGCCTCTGCCTCACCCCGCTGGCGGGGGATGTCTCGAGGAATGCGTTCACTGGCGTCCGCCTCGCGAAGTCTCTCCGGCTCCTCAGTACGTGCCGAAGTCTCGCATCCGGCACTGACATACGCCGGTGTCTCGTCGGTTTCCGTCCGCGGAGTACGGGCGAAGCGCGACCGGATCGCGTCGGCGAGGCGCAGCGCGGGCCCGGAGAGCAGCCAGCCGACGCCCATCACGGCGACGCCGGCGACGGCGTCGAGGAGGTAGTGGTTGGCGGTGCCCATCACGACGAGCGTGATGCCGATCGGGTAGGCGACGCCGAGGGCCTTGACCCAGGTCCGCGCGGACTGGCGCCACAGCGTGATCCCGCACCACAGGGCCCAGCCGACGTGCAGGCTCGGCATGGCCGCGTACTGGTTGGTGAGACCGCCCAGCCCGCGCGGGGCGCTGGCGTCGCCGCCCCACCAGCCGTACGACGAGTAGTGGCGCATCGTGTCGACGAACCCGTGGGCGTCGTCGAGCAGCCGCGGCGGGCAGGTGGGCATCAGGGTGAAGCCGATGAGGCCGATGAGGGTCGAGATCATCAGCCAGGTCCGCAGCCGGCGGTAGTGCTCCGGGCGGCGTCTGAAGAGCCAGATCAGGATGGCCGGGGTGAGGATGTAGTGCAGGGACGCGTAGGCGAAGTCGGCGGGTATGCCGAGCGCCGGTATGTCGGTGAACAGCCGGTTGAGCGGTCGCTCGATGTCTATTCGAAACGTTTTTTCGAGATCGAGTATCGCCAGGCCGTGATCGACGGCCGACTGCACATCGCTCCGGACCACGAGCCGGCCCGCCGAGTACAGGCCGTACACGAGGGCGATCAGCGGCAGTTCGGTCCACCAGCGCGGCCGCTTCCCGAGTGGTGCGGTGCGGTACATCCGGACGCTCTCCATGTGTTCAGGCGGCCAACAAGCGCGCATGCAACCGTACGGTGTACGTCACATCGCTCGCACACCGCCCCGCGACTTCCCGGCAACACCGGGTTCGCCTGCTGTTCGGTCCCGATCCCAGGCGCATGGGGGGAAGGACGCCGGGGACGCCCGCCAGGGTTGCCTGAGGCGTAAGTGAGTGATGATAGAGCGTGGACAGAGCGGGCTACCAGGCGAATCCATGTGATTCCGGACATCCGTCGCCACTTGGATCAAACGTCACGAAATCTGAGGGGGCCTTTCCATGGCACCGCGCATCCTGCTGGCCCGGCACGGACAGACCGAGTGGTCACTGTCCGGCAAGCACACCGGCCGCACGGACATCCCGCTCCTGGACGAGGGGCGGCGCGGCGCCAAGCTGCTCGGCGAGCGGCTGCACCGCGCGCCGTGGGACGCCCTGCCGGGCGTCGAGGTCCGTACGAGCCCGCTGGTGCGCGCGAAGGAGACCTGCGAGCTGGCCGGTTTCGGCGACCGGGCGAGCACCTGGGACGCGCTGATGGAGTGGGACTACGGCGCGTACGAGGGAATGACCCCGGCCGAGATCAAGGCGGCCCGGCCCGGCTGGCTGATCTGGCGCGACGGCGTTCCCGAGGGCGAGACCCTGGCCGAGGTCGCGGCGCGGGCCGACGAGGTCGTCGCCTGGGCGCGCTCGGCCGACCGCGATGTGCTGGTCTTCGCCCACGGCCACATCCTGCGGGTCATCTGCGCCCGCTGGCTGGGCTTCGACGCCTCCTTCGCCGCCCGTATCCGGCTGGACCCCACGTCGCTGTCCATCCTCGGCTGGGCCTACGACGCCCCGGCGATCGAGCGCTGGAACGACACGGGCCACCTGGGCTAGCCGGCGGCTGGGGGCTGTCCGGGCGGGGCGCCGCACGGCCGTCCCGCTTCCGGAGGTGTGCCCCGGGTCCCCGGGCGGCGAGGGTCCGGTGGAATGCGCGATCACCGCAACCGGTATTTCTCGCGACCCGCCGAGCGAGGCCTACGCGGACGCGTGCCGCTCGAGGAAGGCCGCGACCCGTGGTTCGCCGCAGTGGCGGCTGAGCAGGCTCGCCGTGTCCGCGAGCATGGTGCGGACGCGCGCCGAGCGGACCCGGGTGAGCAGGCCCAGCGCGCGCTCCCCGGCGGCGGCGGCCTCCTCGGGCTCGCCGGCGCGGGCCAGGTCGCCCGCCAACTGGGTCGTGTACAGGGCGATGTTGCGGGTGAAGTGCGGGTCCTGGAGGACGACCGCCCGGTGCGCGTGGGCCACGGCCCGCGGCCAGTCGCCGAGCGCGGACCAGCACTGGGCCTCCAGTCCCTCCAGCTCCGCCTCGCCGAAGAACGACATCCACTCCGGGTCGGCGTCGCTCGTGCCCCGGGCGAAGAGGCTCCGCGCCCGCGACAGGGCGTTCTCGCACGCCGCGCGGTCGCCGAGCCCGGCCCAGCCGCCCGCCTCGCGCAGTGTCAGCAGCGACAGCAGCCGCGCCGAGCCCAGCGTGCGGGCCACGTGCCGGCCGGCCAGCGCGGTGCGCAGCGCCTCGCGCGGGCGGCCCGCGTCGCGCGCGAGGAACGCGGCGTTGCAGAAGGTGTGCGCCTCGAGCCCGGAGTCCCCGGCGACCCGGGCGGTCGCGAGCGCCTCCGCGTAGTGCGAGCGGGCGTCGGTGATACGGCCCGAGTCGTGTGCCAGCCAGCCGACCGAGATCGCGAGCTCGCCCGCGCCCGTGTGCAGCCGGTCCGCCACCGACTGCCGGTGCGCCCGGGCGTCGAGCAGGTCGTACGCCGCGCGCAGCGGACGCGCGGCGCGCTGGTAGAGGGCGTCCGCGCCGTGCCGGTCGTCGAGCAGCCGGATCTGCCGTACGGCCCGCTCGAGGGCGGACGCCTCGGCGTCGCCCGCGCGGCGCTGCGCGGGAATCCCGCCGAGTGCGGCGGTGGCGGCGGCCGTGCCGCCGGTCATGAACGCGCGACGCAACACGTCGCTCTCCTCGTCATCGGTGGTGTCGCCTGGCTGGTACCCCGGATCGGAGGGTGTGCGGCTCTCCGTAGGGCTCTCGGTGTGTGCGGGTGGCGCACCCTCTTTCCCGCGCGCCCCCCGTCCGCGCACTGTCTCGCGCGGCAGGAAGCCCATGTCGGCCGGCTCGCGGCCGGGGAACATGTGCCGGAACACCCGCTCGTAGGCGTAGTTGGGGCAGCGGATCTCGCCGGACTCGACCCGCCCGATGTACCGCGCATCGCACGAGACCTGCTCGCCGATCTCACGTGCCGCACGCCGTACGGCGGCCGCGAACTCCCCAGGTGAGCGCGGTCCGCGCAGCCGGCGGAAGGCGGTGTTGGGACGGAGGGCCTCACGGGGTGCGGGAGGCGAAGGGGGTGAGGGGGGTGGTGGGGACGCGTGGGGTGAGGCCATGGCCGAACCTCTCCTGGCGGGTGCCGCCCCGTACCGGTCCGCGGGGCGGGCGGTTGTGCTGCCGTGCGGCGGAGACGACCGTACCGGCTGCGGCGAATCCCGTACGTCCGCTTTGGCTACAAAACGGATATCTCACTCGCCATCCGCCATGAACTGCCATCCTTTGTGACGGCGTGCCGCCGTAGCCGTTGACGGGTGCGGGCAGTTGAAGCACATGAGTGCTCGGTGCGTGGCGAGGCAGTTCGCCGCGACCGGCGTCTTCGAAGCGGCAGTGACATGCGTGGAGGAGGGGTTTCCCTATGGCGGACAAGAAGGCGGTGCCGCAGCAGGACGGCGTGCTGTGCGACCTGGTGACCGTGCCCGCCCGGCAGGGCCTGGAGGCGGTCGACATCCTGCGGCTGCGCGACGGCGTCGGGGGCGTCGGGCCCGTGCTGCACGACGGTGACTGCCACACCCTCGGCTTCCTCGTCCCGCCCGGCACTGCTGCCGCGTGGGACCTGCCGGGCAGCGCCTGCACCCAGACCTACGACCGCGCCGCGCGCGCGGACCTCGGCGAGCCGCCCGTCTCCGGCACCGGCTGGCTCGTCGCACCGGAGGCCGCCTTCTCCGCCGCCACCGATCCGGCGGTCCTGCGGGCCGCGCTCGGCGAGGCGGCCCGCACGATCGAGGCGGTCGACCGCTGCCGGTGAGAGCCGGTGGGAGCCGGTGAGACAAGGCCCGGGGTGCGGCTCCGGGTGATACTTGCCGGGTGGCAAAGGGCAGGAACAAGGAACGGCGCGGCCAGGTGACCGCTACCGCACAGGTGACAGGCGGTCTCGCGGAGCTCGAGGCGGACCGCGACCATCCGCGTGCCCGGACGCTGCTGATCGACAGGGCCCCGCAGTCCCACGTGGACCTCGACGACCCCACCCGCCTCGACTTCTCCTACCAGCGCAGGCTCGGCCACATCGCCGACCTCGCCGCCCCGCCCGGAAAGCCCCTGAAGGTCCTTCACCTCGGCGGCGGTGCGTTCACGCTCGCCCGCTACATCGCCGTGACCCGGCCCCGCTCCACCCAGCAGGTCTTCGAGATCGACGCCCCGCTCGTGGAGTTCGTACGCCGCGAGCTGCCCCTCGAGCCGGGCTGGCGGATACGGGTCCGCGGCGGCGACGCCCGCGAGGGGCTCGCCAAGGTGCCGGACGCCTGGGCGGACCTGATCATCGCCGATGTCTTCGGCGGCGCCCGCACCCCCGCCCACCTCACCAGCACCGAGTTCGCCGCCGAGGTGCGCCGGGCCCTGCGGCCGGGCGGCTGCTACGCCGCGAACCTCGCGGACGGGCCGCCGCTCGCCCACCTCAAGTCCCAGCTGGCGACCGTACGGACCGTCTTCCCGGAGCTCTGCCTGGCCGCCGATCCGGCCGTGCTGCGCGGGCGGCGGTTCGGCAACGCCGTGCTGTTCGCCTCCGACCGGGCGCTGCCGGTCACGGAGTTCACCCGGCGGTGCGCCACCGACCCGCAGCAGGGCCGGGTCGAACACGGCCGTGAGCTCGAGGATTTCGCGGGCGGCGCGGTCCCGGTGACGGACGCGACCGCGCGCCCCTCGCCGGAGCCGCCGCCCTCGGTCTTCAGCTGAACGTCCCGTGCCTCGGCGGCAGTTGCCCCGTACGGATCAGCTCCCGGTACCAGCGGGCGCTGGTCTTGGGCGTACGGACCTGGGTGGCGTAGTCGACGTGCACCAGGCCGAAGCGCTTGCTGTAGCCGTACGCCCACTCGTAGTTGTCCAGCAGCGACCACGCGAAGTAGCCCCACACGTCCGCGCCGTCGGCGAGCGCGCGCAGCAGCGCGCCGAGGTGGGCGTGCAGATACGCGACGCGCTCCGGGTCGTGCACCGCGCCCCGGGCGTCCGGCTTGTCGGCGTAGGCGGCGCCGTTCTCGGTGACCGCGAGGGGCAGGCCGGGGACCTCGCGGGTGAAGCGCATCAGCAGTTCGTGGAGGCCGGTGGGGTCGACGCTCCAGTCCATCTCCGTGCGCTGTCCCGGGGGTTGGTGGAAGGCGACGCCGTCGGCGCCCGGGTAGGGGGACGGGCCCGACGGGGGCCGGTTGTCAGTGGCTGCTGATACCACTGCGGGTGTGTAGTAGTTGATGCCCAGCCAGTCGAGGGGGTGCTTGATGACGTCGGTGTCGCCGTCGAGGACGAACGACCAGTCGGTGATCTGCCCAGTGTCCGCGAGCAGATCGGCGGGATACGCGCCGTGGAGCATGGGCCCGGTGAAGATACGGGTGGCCAGGGCGTCGATGCGCCGCTGGGCGTCCCGGTCCGCGGGCAGGGAGGTGCGGGCCCTGACCGCGCCCGGGTTGAGGACCACCGAGATCCGGGCCTCGCGGGGGAGCACCGCGCGCAGCGCCTGCGCGCCCAGGCCGTGGGCCAGGTTCAGGTGGTGCGCGGCGCGCAGCGCGGCGGCCGGGTCGGTGCGGCCGGGGGCGTGGATACCGGAGGCGTAGCCCAGGAAGGCGCTGCACCAGGGCTCGTTGAGGGTGGTCCACAGCCCGACGCGGTCGCCCAGCGCCCGGGCCACGAGGACCGCGTAGTCCGCGAAACGGTACGCGGTATCGCGCTCGGGCCAGCCGCCCGCGTCCTCCAACTCCTGGGGCAGGTCCCAGTGGTAGAGGGTGAGCACGGGCTGGATGCCGTGGGCGAGCAGGTCGTCGGCGAGCGCGCGGTAGAAGTCGAGGCCGCGCCGGGAGGCGCGGCCTCGCCCGGTGGGCTGGACGCGCGGCCAGGAGACGGAGAAGCGGTAGGCGCCCAGGCCGAGTCCGGACATGAGGCGGACGTCCTCGTGGTGCCGGTGGCGGTGGTCGTCCGCCGTGTCCCCGGTGTCGCCGCCGAGGACCTTGCCGGGGGTGCGGGAGAAGGTGTCCCAGATCGAGGGCGTACGGCCGTCCTCGTGGACCGCGCCCTCGACCTGGTAGGCGGCGGTCGCCGCGCCCCAGACGAAGCCGTGCGGGAAGTGCGGGGTCATAGGAGCGCTCCCTGAGGGGGGTTGAGGAGAGTGGGGTTGAGGAGAGCGGTGGAGGTGTCAGCCCTTGAGCGCCCCGCGCATGATGCCGCCGACGATCTGGCGGCCGAAGAGCGTGAAGGCGATCAGCAGCGGCAGTGTGCCCAGCAGCGCCCCGGCCATGACGACGGCCTGGTCGGGCACGTAGCCGCGGCCGAGGCCCGTGAGCGCCACCTGGACGGTCGGGTTCTCCTGGGTCAGCGCGATGACCGGCCAGAAGAAGTCGTTCCACGCCTGGACGAAGGAGAGCATCGCCAGTACGGCCATCGCCGGCCGGGCCACGGGGAGGACGACGTGCCATATGACGCGCAGGCTGCTCGCGCCGTCCACCCGGGCCGCCTCGATCAGCTCGGTGGGCAGCGCCTCCACGAGGTACTGCCGCATGAAGAACACCCCGAAGGCGCTGACGAGGGTCGGCAGCACCACCGACGGGAGCCGGTCGGTCCAGCCCAGGTGCGCGACGACCATGAAGAGGGGGACGACGGACAGCTGGGGCGGCACCATCATCGTGCCGATCGTCAGCATCAGCAGGACGTTCTTGAACCGGAACCGCAGCTTGGCGAAGGCGAACCCGGCGATCGTGCAGAACAGCACGGTGCCCAGCGCGATGCTGCCCGCCACCAGCACCGTGTTGAGCAGGGCGAGCCCCAGGCGGGCGTCGGTCCACGCCGTGCCGAGGTTCCGGGCGAGGTTGCCGCCGAACCAGAAGGGCGGCGGGGTGCCCGCCAGCCGGGTGTTGTCGTGCGAGGCCGCGACGGCCGTCCACACCAGGGGGAACAGCGAGCCCGCGGAGAACAGGACCAGCACGGCATAGGTCACCGGTCCGGCGTGCGACTGGCGTCCGGTCATGGCGATGTGTCACCCGTCCCTGCGCAGTCGGCGGGCGAGCAGCCCGTAGGCGGCGGCGATCGTCAGCAGGATCAGGAACATGGTCCAGGCGACGGCCGAGGCGCGTCCGAGGTGGAAGTCGAACCAGCCCTGTTCGTAGAGGTAGAGCCCCAGCGTCTGGAACTGCCGGGACGCCCCGCCCTTCTGCCCGCCCGCCCCGCCGAACAGCAGCGGTTCGCCGAAGAGTTGGGTCGCGCCGATCGTGGAGACGACGACGGTGAAGAGGATCGTCGGCCGCAGCGCGGGCAGGGTGACGTACCGGAACTGCTGCCCGCGCGAGGCGCCGTCCAGGGACGCCGACTCGTACAGCTCGTCCGGCACGGCCTGCAGGGCCGCCAGATAGATCAGCGCGTTGTAGCCCGTCCACCGCCAGATGACGATGGAGGAGATCGCCGACTGGGCGCTCAAGGTGCCGTTCTGCCAGTCCACGGGGTCCAATCCCACGGTGCCCAGCACCCAGTTGACCATCCCGTAGTCACGCCCGAAGAGCATTACGAAGACGAGGGAGGCCGCGGCGACCGAGGTGGCGTACGGGGTCAGCAGCGCGACCCGCCAGAAGGTCGCCGCCCGCAGCCGGCAGTGCAGCAGGTGGGCGAGCCCGAGCGCCATCAGCAGCTGGGGAACGGTCGCGAGGACACCGATGGTGAAGGTGTTGCGCAGGGCGTTCCAGAAGAAGTCGTCCTCCAGCAGCCGGAGATAGTTGTGCGCGCCGACCCACTCCATCCTGTCCGGCGTGCTCAGCTCCACCCGGTGCAGCGAGGTCCAGCCCGTGTAGAGGAGGGGGAACAGTCCGAATGCGGCGAAGAAGAGGAAGAAGGGCGCCACGAAGGCATAGGGACTCCAGCGGACGTCCCAGTGGTGGCGCCGGCTGCGCCAAGGCCGTTGGCTGCGCCGGGGCACCGTCATTCGTCCACCGCGTTCCGGATCTCCTTCTGCACCGCCGTCCAGGCCGCCTCCGGAGACCTGCCCTGCTGTTCGACCTGGGGGATGCCGACGTCGACGAACGCCGACCCGATCTGCTGCTCATGGGGCCCGATCACCAGCGTCGGGATGTCCCGGGCCGCCTCGGCGAAGATCTCCCCGACGGGAGCCCCGCCGAAGTACGGGTTCCGGGAGCCCTTCATCTGCGGCATGGCGTACGAGGCCGGTGTGGAGGGGATGCTCGCCTGCCGGGCGAAGAGGGTGGCCTGCTGCTCGGGCGCGGTCAGCCAGGCGGCGAGCGCGATCGCCGCCCGGCGGTGCCGGGCCGCCTTCGGCACGGTGAGGAAGGAGCCGCCCCAGTTGGCGGGCCGGGGCGCCGCCGCCACGTCCCATTTGTCCCGCCCCGCCGCGCCCGCCTTCTCCTTGATGTAGCCGAGCATCCAGGGCGGACAGGCGACGGTGGCGAAGCGCCCGTTCGCGTACGCCTGGTCCCATGGCTTCTCGAACTGCTTGAGCCGCGCGGTCAGCCCGTCGCGTGCGGCCCGCACGGCCAGGTCCCACGCGGCCCTGACGGCCGGGCTGTGCGCGTAGATCGGGTGGCCCCGGCGGTCGTAGTAGCGCTCGGGATAGGCGTGCACGGCGGCGTTGAAGAGTCCGGCCGCCGAGTCCGTGAAGACGGTGCCGGCCTGTGCCCGCCGCCGGTACGCCCTGCCGGTCTCGAGGTACTTGCGCCAGTCGCCCGCCCACAGCCTGCCCACCTCCTCCCGGCCAGTGGGCAGTCCGGCCTGCCGGAAGAGATCCTTCCGGTAGCACACGGCGATCGGCCCGATGTCCGTGCCGAGCCCGATCACCCTGCCGTCACGGGTCGTGGCCTGGGCCCACTTCCAGTTCAGCCAGGTGCCCTCGCGCACGCCCGGCGCCTTCGACAGATCCTCGAAGGAATCGCCCCGCTCGGCCGCCACGTCGTGGATGTTGCCGACCTCCACGGCCTGGATGTCGGCCAGGCCGCTGTCCGCCGCCAGGTGGGTCAGCAACTGCGGGTAGTAGACGTCGTTGCGCTCGATCACGCTTTCCTTGATCACGACGTCCGGGTGCAGGCGCTCGTACTCCGCGTAGAGCCCCGCCTGCTTGTAGCCGAAGACACCGAACGTCCCCACCGACACCGTGGTCCGCCCGTCGTCCGAGCCGCCGCCCCCGGAGCAGCCGCCGAGCGCGGCGGCCAGCACCAGTGCCGCCAGGCGGATACGGAAGCTGCTGCGCATGGCGTCCTTCCCGGTGCTCTGCTCGCGCCTGGGGGCCAACTGCGGTGCGTTGCAAGGTTGCCGGATCCTGGCGGAGAGTCAAGGACGCGCGTGCCGTCCGGTGTGACGCGGTCAACATCGGTCACCGGCGGCGGCCCCTGAGGGGGAGGATTCACCGCCCCGTCGTGCCGGGGACCCCACGCGGAGGCGACTCTGCTAACTCTTGCGTCATGACTGCTCACCGTAAGTGGCATATCGCCGCCACGCTCTGCCTCTCGGCCCTCCTCGTCCCCGCCGCCGGCTCGGCCGCCCTCGCCGCGCCCGGCGGCGGGCACGCCCCCAAGCCGCGGGTGGAGAAGGCACCGGCCAACTGCCCGTCCGGCAACCTCTGCGCGTACAGCGGGTCCAACTACACGGGCCGCGTCACCCGGATCATGGGCGACAGCAGAGACGTCCAGCACACCCGCGCCCTCGAGCGCGTCGGGTCGCTCTACAACCACGGCAAGTCCGACGTGACCATCTGGGACCAGAAGGACTACAAGGGGCGCTCGCTCTCCCTCGCCCCGGAGCACGGCACGAAGAACATGCCCCGCGACTTCGGCCGGGTCGGCTCCCACAAGTGGGGCAGGCCGGCCGGACACTGACGGGTCCTCATGGCACAACGCCGAGGGCCCGGTCCGCATCCGCGAACCGGGCCCTCGGTACTTCAGGGTGAGTAACGGGACTCGAACCCGCGACATCCTGGACCACAACCAGGTGCTCTACCAGCTGAGCTATACCCACCATGTCCGGCGTTTGTTTCCGTGTTTCCCACCGGCCGAGAAAAAGTGTACAGGGTCCGGAGGGGTGCTCGCTCCCGCCTTTCGCGAAGCCGGGAGCGAGCTGCGTCACTCTCCCCGAGCTGCCCCTGAGCTACTCCTGAGCAGGAAGGACGTGCTTGGCCGCGATCGCCTTCGCCGTCTCGGAGTCCGGGCCGGGCTGCGGCACGAAGATCGCCTCGCGGTAGTAGCGGAGCTCGGCGATCGACTCGCGGATGTCGGACAGCGCTCGGTGGCTGCCGTTCTTCTTCGGGCTGCTGAAGTAGGCGCGGGGGTACCAGCGCCGGGCCAGCTCCTTCACCGACGAGACATCGACGATCCGGTAGTGCAGGTGGCGCTCCAGGGCGGGCATGTCCCGCGCGAGGAAACCGCGGTCCGTGCCGACCGAGTTCCCGCACAGCGGGGCCTTGCCCGCCTCCGGGGCGTACTCGCGGATGTACGCCAGGACCCGCCGCTCCGCTTCCTCGAGCGTCGTCCCGCCGTCCAGCTCCTCGAGCAGCCCGGAGGCCGTGTGCATCTGGCGCACCACCTCGGGCATGGTGGTCAGGGCCTCGGCGGGCGGGCGGATCACGATGTCCACACCGTCACCGAGGATGTTCAGCTCAGAGTCGGTGACCAGGGCGGCCACCTCGATGAGCGCGTCGTCCGACAGCGAGAGCCCGGTCATCTCGCAGTCGATCCACACCATGCGATCGTTCATGTCCCTCACCCTACGGGGCGTTCCCGCTGGCCGGGCAGGTGCGGGCTGTAGAGGTCGGACTCCGGTTTGCCCGGATCCACGGCATTCGGGCCATGGCCCAGGCCGTGGGTGATGTTTCCGGGATGTCCGGTGTGCACGCCGTGGTGCGGCGTACCGCCCAGCGGAGCGCCGGTGACGGCATGGGCGGCGGCGAGAGCGGTGCGCCGCATGGCCGCCACCGAGGACTCGCCGAGCTCGGGCCGCTCGTACCGCTCCCCTCTGTCCGCACGCTCCGCCCGGTCACCGCGCTCGGCGCGGCCCTCCGGACCGCCCTGCGGCCTGCGCGCCCGGTACGCCGCCCGGTAGGCGGCCGGGGAGGACCCCAGCTGCCGGCGGAAGTGACCGCGCAGGGCCACCGGCGAACGGAAACCGCAGCGCCCGGCGACCTCGTCCACGGAATAGTCCGAAGTCTCCAGGAGCCGCTGCGCCTGGAGCACCCGCTGGGTGATCAGCCACTGCAGCGGCGCACTGCCGGTGAGCGAACGGAACCGCCGGTCGAAGGTGCGGCGGCTCATATACGCCCGGGCGGCCAGGGTCTCCACGTCGAACTGCTCGTGGAGGTGCTCCAGTGCCCAGGCGACGACCTCGGCGAGCGGATCCGCGCCGATCTCCTCGGGTAAAGACCGGTCGAGATAGCGCTCCTGCCCGCCGCTGCGGCGCGGCGGCACGACGAGCCGGCGGGCCAGGGCCCCCGCGGCATCGGCGCCGTGGTCGGTGCGGACGATGTGCAGGCACAGATCGATGCCTGCCGCGGTGCCCGCGGAGGTCAGGACGTCGCCGTCGTCGACGAAGAGCTCCCGCGGGTCCACATGGACCGACGGATAGCGCTTGGCGAGTGTCGGCGCGTACATCCAGTGTGTGGTGGCGGGTCTGCCGTCCAGCAGCCCCGCGGCGGCCAGTACGAAGGCCCCGGTGCACAGCCCTACGATGCGGGCGCCCTCTTCGTGGGCACGGCGCAGTGCGTCGAGTGCGGCGGGCGGTGGCGGCTGGGTGATCGACCGCCAGGCCGGTACGACGACGGTGCCGGCCCTGGAGAGCGCCTCCAGGCCGTACGGTGCGGTCAGTTCCAGGCCGCCGGTTGTTCGCAATGGCACATCTTCGCCCGCGCACACCAGAAGTCGGTAGCGGGGGACTCCGGCATCCTGCCGGTCGATCCCGAACACGGAGAGCGGAATGGAGCTTTCGAAGATGGGGCCGCCGCTGAAGAGCAGTACGGCGACGATCTCACGGCGGCGGCGTCCGGAGAGCTTGCGCACGGTCTCCGGTACGGTCGTGGAGTCCTGGCTCATGGCGCTAAGCCCCCCTCGGCGGTCGAGTCCTCTCGGTCCTGCACGTTTCCCCTCGGTCCTGAACGGTTCCCCCGCCGGTCATGGCCAAGATCGAATCTACTGGGTCGGATGAAGTCGCGGTGACCAGTTCACCACCCGGCTCTATGTCGACATGACAACTTGGCGCGAAGCGTTCGATCACGAAGCGTTGCACTTGCAGGGCTCGCTGAAAAGTACGCCTCTCGCCCCTGCCCAATACCCGTGGGATGCAACCACCCCGTACAGCCCGTTACTTGCTGGTCGCCCGGCTGTTGGGAGCGGCCTGGGCCGGGGAATTGACCGCGTCCTGAAGTTGGCCGAAAACGTACGGCCTGATGCGTAGGAAAGCTCAGTCGACAGCCGTACCGGCGCCCGGATGACGGTTGCCGCGGTGCGTACCCGCACCCGTACGACCGTGTCGTCCGCGGTGCGGGACGGTCTGATCCGTCATCGCACGGGACGCGCTGCGCTCCGACTGCCGCAGCAGTGCGCGGCATGCGCAGGTGACGGCCACCAGGCCGGCCGCGCATCCCGCCGCGCCGCCGAAGGACTGACCGCACATCAGCAGGACGACGGGGACGAGGACACAGCTGAAGACGGCCCAGCGGACCACGTCGCTCACCGGATCGGGGGATTCGCGCCCGGCGGTGTCGTGCTGGGCGTCATCGCGGGTTCCGGGCACGGAGCGGCTCCCTCGTGGCGGCTGCTGGCGGTAGTACAACGGCGGTCGCGCGTGTGGGTCACTCGGGGAGCGGGCAGGGGTGGTGGGACCGGGGCATTGCGCTCCGCGCTGCCCTCGTGCATGCTCCGGTGAACGCTCACCCGTCGCTGTCACCGCCGTTGAGGGGGCACCGCGTGCCGCACCTTTCGACCGGGCGTCCGCCCCTCGCCCGCACCCGTCGTGCCGACGTGGTGCGCCGCGGCGTGCGCCCGGCGCGTGCGGGCGGCCGGCGACGGGAACCCCCTGGGCACGCCGCGAGTGGCGCCGTACCCTGGAGGGTAAGCCGTTGAAAAGATGAATCCCGGACGGATTTTCCTCCTCCGTCCGCCGCGCACCGTCCAGCCCCAGCGACAACTGCACTCCGTCCACCGCCGATCCCTCCGCAAGAGGACTTTCCCTCGCCGAGACACCATGGCCGGTCACGAATTCCCCGAACCCGCGGACCGCAAGCGGATCGCCGATCAAGCGGCGCTCCCCGAAGCGGCGGAAGAAACACGTCATTCCTGCGATCCGGCGTTCCAGCACGGCGTCGTGGTGGGCTTCGACGGTTCCGTGTCGAGTGAAAGGGCGCTTGCGTATGCAATCGGCATGGCCCGCCGCTCGGGCTCGGGACTGATCATCGTCCACGTCGCCAACCGACTGCCGACGACCGTGTGGGCGGGCTGCGAGCCCCCGGTCTTCGTCGATGTGCCCGACCATCGCACCGAGGTCCTGGGGCTCGAGCTGGCGTGCGCCGACCATCTCTCCGAGGTGCCCTGGATTCTCGTCGAGCGCGGCGGGGACATCTGCCACGAACTCGAGGAAGTCGGGCGGGAGTACGCGGCCGACGCCATCGTGGTGGGCTCCACGCACGGCATCGTCGGCCGGATCTTCGGCTCGGTGGCGGGCCGGCTGGCAAGGCGCGCACAGCGGCCGGTCGTTGTCATCCCGTGACGTCAAGCGACTGAAGTGACACGGGGGTTGGAAGTGGCTCCCTCGCAATTTACCCATGCGTAGGGGTGAATAACGCCTCACGCACGGGTAGAACACCGGCATGTGCGTGCTGCCGGGCGGGAGGTGACGGTTCCCGGGACCGGCGGCATCCACCGCCGGCGCGAGGGCGACGCCGGCACCGGGGAGGCGGCCTCCCCGCGCGTTTGGTGGCACGCGCGGGGAGAGCCGTCGGCCCGGCCTGCTCGGCCGTGGCCTACTCGACCGTGACGGACTTCGCCAGGTTGCGCGGCTTGTCGATGTCGCGGCCCATGGCCTTCGCCGTGTAGTAGGCGAGCAGTTGGAGCGGGATGCCCATCAGGATCGGGTCCAGCTCGTCCTCGTTCTTCGGCACCACGATCGTGTGGTCGGCCTTCTCCTGCACCTGGTGCGCGACCGCGAGGATGCGGCCGCTGCGGGCCTTGATCTCCTCCAGGGCGGCGCGGTTCTTCTCCAGCAGGTCGTCGTCCGGCACGATCGCGACCGTCGGCATCGCGGGCTCGATCAGGGCCAGCGGGCCGTGCTTGAGCTCGGAGGCCGGGTAGGCCTCGGCGTGGATGTACGAGACCTCCTTGAGCTTCAGCGAGGCCTCGCGCGCCACCGGGTAGCCCCGCACACGGCCGATGAACATCATCGACTTGGCGTCGGCGTACTCCTTGGCCAGCTGCTCGATCTCCGCCTCGTTCGCGAGGATCTCCTCGATCTGGGCGGGCAGCTTGCGCAGGCCCTCGATGATCCGCTTGCCGTCGGCGACGGACAGGTCGCGGGTGCGGCCCAGGTGCAGGGCGAACAGGCCGAAGGAGACCACCATGTTGGTGAAGCACTTGGTGGAGACGACGCAGACCTCGGGGCCGGCGTGCACGTAGATGCCGCCGTCGGTCTCGCGGGCGATCGCCGAACCGACCACGTTCACCAGGCCCAGGACGCGGGCGCCCTTGCGCTTGAGCTCCTGGACGGCGGCGAGGACGTCGTACGTCTCACCGGACTGGGACACCGCGATGTAGAGGGTGTCGGGGTCCACGACCGGGTTGCGGTAGCGGAACTCGGAGGCGGGCTCGGCGTCGGCGGGGATCCGGGCGAGCTCCTCGATCATCTGGGCGCCGATCTGGCCCGCGTGGTACGAGGTGCCGCAGCCCAGGATCTTCACCCGGCGCACGGCGCGGGCGTCACGGGCGTCGAGGTTGAGGCCGCCGAG
Source organism: Streptomyces sp. SX-6 (assembly GCF_059089585.1). Classification (NCBI taxonomy): domain Bacteria; kingdom Bacillati; phylum Actinomycetota; class Actinomycetes; order Kitasatosporales; family Streptomycetaceae; genus Streptomyces; species Streptomyces sp. SX-6. Next base: position 46,084 of record NZ_JBTHHU010000035.1, read on the forward strand.
GTGCACGGTGGAGAAGCGGTCGTCGATGCGGCCGCGCAGCGCGCGGTCCACGGCGTCGGCCTGCTCGTGGATCTCCTTGTGCATGTACGTGTCGTGGCCGCCCATGTCGTACGACTCGGCCTCCCACTCCACGGTGGTGGGCTGGGCCGAGGTGGCGGAGCCCTCGGTGGTGTACGTGCGGTACTCGTCGGCCTTGAGGGTGGCCATCTCGCCGTCGTCGAGGGTGACGATCTGACGGGTGTGGCTGACCAGGGCGGCGACGTCGGAGGAGACGAACATCTCCTTCTCGCCTATGCCCAGGACGACCGGCGAGCCGTTGCGGGCGACGACGATGCGGTCCGGGAAGTCGGCGTGCAGCACGGCGATGCCGTACGTGCCCTCGATGTGCCGCACGGCCTCGCGGACCTTCTCCTCGAGGGTCCCGGCCTGCGAGCGGCCGACGAGGTGGGCGAGGACCTCGGTGTCGGTGTCGGAGACGAAGACGACGCCCTCGGCGGTGAGGCGGGTGCGCAACTGGGCCGCGTTGTCGATGATGCCGTTGTGGACGACGGCGACCGTCTCGGCGGCGTCCACGTGCGGGTGGGCGTTGACGTCGTTGGGCGCGCCGTGGGTGGCCCAGCGGGTGTGGGCGATGCCGGTGGTGCCGTTGAAGCGCTTGGGGATCCGGGACTCGAGCTCACGCACCCGGCCCTTGGCCTTGGCGGTCTTCAGGCCGCCGCCCTTGCCGCTCGAGTGCAGGGCGATGCCCGCGGAGTCGTAGCCGCGGTACTCGAGGCGCTGGAGCCCCTCCAGCAGCAGCGGGGCGACGTCCCGCTTACCGATGTAACCGACGATTCCACACATGGTGGGCCCTCCCTTGGCGAACGGTGAACGTTGACGGGTGCTCGGAGACGGACGGCGGTCAGCCGTAGACGATGCGGCGCAGCTGCCGCAGCGAGAGTTCGGGCGGAGCCACCGCGCGGTGCGGCAGCTCGGCGGCGATCCGTTCGAAGATCTCCGCGTTGGCCGCCCCGCCGGACTGGAGCTCACGGTGGCGGCGGCGGACGAACTCCTCGGTCGTCTCGTCGAAGTACGCCAAAACGTCCAGCACCACCCGGGCGGCCTCGCCGCGCTGGAGCGGCGTGCTGCGCACCAGGTGGTCAACCAGGTCGTCGTGGGACGTTCGGCGTTCGAGCACCCGTCGATACTGAGGGGTACCGAAAGCTTTCGCAAGAATCCTGCCCGAAATCGGGCAGGGTCGCGGTCAAAGTTAGGGAGGAAGTGGTCAGAATCGGCGGAGAACGGCCTGTTTCGCCGCGGTGAACTCCTCGTCGGTGAGGATCCCCGCGTGATGCAGCTCACCCAGCTCGCGCAGGCGGCGCAGCAGGGTGTCGTGATCGACGGCGTCCTCCAGTTTTGGGGTGGGGGGCGTCGGGGTGGGGGACGTCAGGGCGGGCGCGGACGGTTCCGGCGCCGCCGGGTGGGGCAGCCGGGCGGTGACGGCGGCGGCGAGCAGGGCCATCAGCGGGTCCTTCTTGAAGCCGAACAGCTCCACGGCGTGCGGGTCCCGCTTGGGCGGGATCTTGCTGGGGCCGCCCGCGGTGGTGAAGCGGAGGAATCCGTTCTCCAGGCCCGCGGAGGGCCGCCACTCCACGGAGCGGATGTCGGCCAGGGTGAGGACGGTGTGCCCGGACGTCCGCTTGACCTCGTCCGTCTTCCAGTTCCACTCCAGCCGGACGCGCTCGCCGTCGAAGACGGCGGTGCCGTCGCCGGCGCTCACGGTCAGGGGGACGGCCGGGCCCGGCAGCAGGTAGCGGTCCGTGGGGCCCGCGGGCACCTGCTCGAGCAGCAGCGCCTGGCGCACCTCGTCCACCAGGTAGTCCGCGACGCCGGTGGCCGAGGCGTCGACGGCCAGCTGGTAGGGGTCGGCGGCGTCGGGCAGCCGGCCGCCGACGGCCTGGGTCAGCGGGTCGGCGCCGCCGCGCAGTTGCAGGCGCAGCCGGCCGCCCTTGCGGGCGGCCTCGAAGGCGATGCCCGCCACGGCCGTCAGTGGTACGGCCAGTTCGCCGAGCGTCTGCCGTGCCGTGTGCACTCCACGGTCCGAGCCGGGGACGATGCGGATGACATCGCCCTCGAACGCCCAGGTGCCGTCCTTCTGCAGGATCTCAACCATGCGGGCAATTCTCCCAGCCCGCCCGCACGGTGGTCAGTCAGCCCGTGAGCCCCAACTCGCGGGCGATCAGCATCCGCTGGACCTCGCTGGTGCCCTCGCCGATCTCGAGGATCTTCGCGTCCCGCCACATGCGGGCGACCGGGTATTCGTTCATGAAGCCGTAGCCGCCGTGGATCTGGGTGGCCTCGCGGGCGTTGGTGACCGCGATCTCCGACGAGTAGAGCTTGGCGAGCGCGGCCTCCTTCTTGAACGGCTCGCCGTGCACCAGCCGGGAGGCGGCGTCGCGCCAGGCGAGCCGGGAGGTGTGGGCCCGCAGCTCCATGTCGGCGAGCTTGAACTGGATGGCCTGGTTGTCGCCGATGGGCCTGCCGAACGCCTTGCGGGTCTTCGCGTACGTCAGGGACTCGTCGACGCAGCCCTGGGCGAGGCCCGTCGCGAGGGCGGCGATGGCGATCCGGCCCTCGTCGAGGATGCGCAGGAACTGGGCGTATCCGCGGCCCTCCTCGCCCAGCAGGTTCGCCGCCGGCACCCGGACGTCGGAGAAGGACAGCTCGTGGGTGTCCGAGGCGTTCCAGCCGACCTTGGAGTACGCGGGCGCGACCGTGAAGCCGGGGGTGCCGGACGGCACGATGATCGAGGAGATCACCGGCTTGCCCGTGTCCGTACGGCCGGTGACGGCGGTGACCGTGACCAGGGCGGTGATGTCCGTGCCCGAGTTGGTGATGAAGGACTTGGTGCCGTTGATCACCCACTCGCCGGTGGTCTCGTCCAGCCGGGCGGTGGTGCGGGTGCCGCCCGCGTCCGAGCCGCAGTCGGGCTCGGTCAGGCCGAACGCGCCCAGCGCCTCGCCCGCACAGAGCCTGGGCAGCCAGGTGCGCTTCTGCTCCTCGGTGCCGAAGCGGTAGACCGGCATCGCGCCGAGGGAGACGCCCGCCTCCAGGGTGATCGCCACCGAGGAGTCGACGCGGGCCAGCTCCTCGAGCGCGATGCCGAGGGCCAGGTAGTCGCCGCCCATCCCGCCGTACTCCTCGGGGAAGGGTAGCCCGAACAGGCCCATGCGGCCCATGTCGCGCACGATCTCGTAGGGGAACTCGTGGCGCTCGTAGAGATCGCCGATCTTGGGGGCGATCACGTCGTGCGCGAACTCCTCGACGGTGCGGCGGAGTTCCTCGTGCTCGGGGGTGAGGCGGTGGTCCAAGGGCATGGCTCAGCGCTCCTGGTGGGAGAGGGCACGAACGGTGCGGGACGGGCTGGGTCGGCCCACGTGGGCGGCCATCCACACGCTGGTGGCGGTGAGACGGCCGAGGTCGACCCCGGTGGCGATGCCGAGGCCGTTCAGCATCCACACGAGGTCTTCGGTGGCGAGGTTGCCGGTGGCGCTCTTCGCGTACGGGCAGCCGCCGAGGCCGCCCGCGGAGGAGTCGACGGTGGTCACACCGTGCCGCAGCGCGGTGAGGGTGTTGGACAGGGCCTGTCCGTAGGTGTCGTGGAAGTGGACGGCGAGGCGCTCCACGGGCACGCCGGCCGCGCCGAGCGCGGTCAGCAGGGCGGAGACATGGCCCGGGGTGGCGACGCCGATGGTGTCCCCGAGGCTCAGCTCGTCACAGCCGAGGTCCATGAGCCGGCGGCTGACCTCGACGACCTGGTCGACGGGCACGGCACCCTCCCAGGGGTCGCCGAAGCACATGGAGAGATAGCCGCGGACCCGGGCGCCGGCCTCCTTCGCCCGGTTCACGACCGGGGCGAACATCTCGAGGGACTCGTCGACGGTGCGGTTGAGGTTGGCCTTGGCGAACGACTCGGTCGCACTGCCGAAGACGGCGATCTCGCGGACGCCGAGGGCGAGGGCCCGGTCGAGGCCGCGGGCGTTGGGCACGAGGACGGGGAGCCGGGTGGCCGGGCCGAGGCCCTCGAGCATCGGCATCAGCTGTTCCGCGTCGGCGAGTTGGGGCACCCAGCGGGGGTGCACGAAGCTCGTCGCCTCGATGGTGCCCAGGCCCGCGTCGGCGAGGCGGCGGATGAACTCCGCCTTGACCTCGGTCGGGACGGTGGCCTTCTCGTTCTGCAGGCCGTCGCGCGGGCCGACCTCGTGGATGCGGACGCGCTCCGGGAGACCGGGGTCCCGGACGGTCATCGGCAGTCCCTCGGTCATCTCGATCATGACGCCTCCTCCTCGGTGTCGGGGGTGACGACGGCGAGCACCTGGTCCATGGCGACGGTGCTGCCGGGGGTGACGTCGAGCTCGGTGACCGTCCCGGCGTGGGGGGCGGCGATGACGTGCTCCATCTTCATCGCCTCCACGACCAGGAGGCTCTGGCCGGCCGCCACGGTGTCGCCGATGCCCGCCTTGACGATGGTGACGGTGCCGGGCATGGGGGCGGTGAGGGTGCCTGCGTGCGCGGCGCTTGTGTTGGTCTTGGCCGCGACGGGGTCGTGGTCCTGGACGTGCCAGGTGTCGCCGTCGAGGCCGAGCCAGTGCCCGTCCGGGCTGGGGGTGTGGGTGAAGTGATGCGTGATCCCGCACCAGGTGACGGTGGCGGTGTCCGCAGTCAGGGACCCGAGGCTGACGACCGGGTGCGGCCCGGTGGTCGGTTGGTGCCCACCCGTTCCGCCCTGCGGAACGTCTGCCCACCAACCGACCACCTCCGCGTCCGACGCGCTACCGCGGACCTGTACGGCCACCGGGTCGTGGCCCGCCACCCGCAGGTGGTGCGGCGTCCAGGCCGCCTCGGCGCCCAGGCGCCAGCCGTTCGGGACCGAGAACGGGTCCGTCCAGCCGTCGGAGGCGTCCGGTTCCAGGGCCGCCTGGCGGAGCAGCGCTGCCGCCACGTAGATCTCCTCCGGGACCGGTCGGCCCGCGAGGGATTCCCCGTCGCGGTCGACGAGGCCCGTGTCGAGGCTGCCCGATGCCACGTCCGGGTGGGCCAACAGACGCCGCAGGAAACCCGTGTTGGTCTCCACACCCAGCACGGACGTCCGCGCCAGCGCGCCCCGCAGCCGGCGCAGGGCCGTGGCCCGGTCCGGGCCGTGGGCGATGACTTTGGCCAGCATCGGGTCGTACGCCGTGCCGACCTCCGTGCCCACCGAGAGGCCGGAGTCGACGCGGACGCCCTCGCCCCGCGGCTCGCGCAGCGCCCGCACCGTGCCCGCCGAGGGCAGGAAGCCCCGGGCGGGGACCTCCGCGCAGATGCGGGCCTCGACGGCGTGGCCGTCGAGGACGACCTCCTCCTGGCTCAGGGCCAGCCGCTCGCCGGCGGCGGTCCTGATCTGCCACTCCACCAGGTCCAGGCCGGTGATCAGCTCGGTGACCGGGTGCTCGACCTGGAGGCGGGTGTTCATCTCCATGAAGAAGTACGAGGCCGGGTTGTCGCCCGGGACGATGAACTCCACCGTGCCCGCACCGGTGTAGCCGCAGGAGCGGGCGGCCTGGACGGCGGCCTCACCCATCGCGGCGCGGGTCGGCTCGTCGAGCAGGACGCTCGGGGCCTCCTCGATGATCTTCTGGTGGCGGCGCTGGAGGGAGCACTCGCGCTCGCCGAGGTGGATGACATGGCCGTGGCCATCCGCCAGGACCTGGATCTCGATGTGGCGGGGGCGGTCGATCCAGCGCTCGACGAGCAGGGTGTCGTCACCGAACGAACCGCGGGCCTCGCGCCGGGCGGCGGCGATCTCCTCGCCGAGCCGGGCCTCCTCGCGCACGAGCCGCATGCCCTTGCCGCCGCCGCCCGCCGAGGGCTTGAGCAGCACGGGCATGCCGATCTCCCGTGCCGCCGCGGCGAGTTCGGCGTCGGACAGGCCGCTGCCGGACGAGCCCGGGACGACCGGCACCCCTGCCGCCCGCACCGTCTCCTTGGCGCGGATCTTGTCGCCCATCAGCTCTATCGCCCCGGCGGGCGGCCCGATGAAGACGAGCCCGGCGTCCGCGCAGGCGCGGGCGAAGGCGGCGTTCTCCGCGAGGAAGCCATAGCCGGGGTGGACGGCCTGCGCGCCCGAGCGCGCGGCGGCCTCGAGCAGTCGCTCGACGGAGAGGTAGCTCTCCGCCGCGGCCGCCGGGCCGATCCGCACGGCGGTGTCGGCCTCGCGCACATGCCGGGCATCGGCGTCGGCGTCACTGAAGACGGCGACGGACCGGATGCCCATGCGGTGCAGGGTGCGGATGACCCGGACCGCGATCTCGCCGCGGTTGGCGACCAGGACGCTCTCGAACATCGCTGACATGTCCTCTCACATCCGGAAGACGCCGAAGCCGGGCCCGGCCGGGTCGCGTTGGGGCAGGGGAGCGTTGGCGCAGGCGGTGAGGGCGAGGCCCAGCACCTGGCGGGTCTCCAGCGGGTCGATGATGCCGTCGTCCCACAGCCGCGCCGTCGCGTAGTAGGCGCTGCCCTGGGTCTCGTACTGCTCGCGGATGGGGGAGCGGAAGGCTTCCTCCTCCTCGGTGCTCCAGGACTCGCCGCGCGCCTCCAACTGGTCGCGCTTGACGGTCGCGAGCACGGAGGCCGCCTGCTCGCCGCCCATCACCGAGATCTTGGCGTTGGGCCACATCCACAGGAAGCGCGGCGAATAGGCGCGGCCGCACATCGAGTAGTTGCCCGCGCCGTACGAACCGCCGATGACGACCGTCAGCTTGGGCACGCGGGCGCAGGCCACGGCCGTCACCATCTTCGCGCCGTGCTTGGCGATGCCGCCCGCCTCGTACTGCCGGCCGACCATGAAGCCCGAGATGTTCTGCAGGAAGACGAGAGGTATGCCGCGCTGGTCGCACAGCTCGATGAAGTGCGCGCCCTTCTGGGCGGATTCGGAGAAGAGGATGCCGTTGTTGGCGACGATGCCGACCGGGTGGCCGTGGATCCGGGCGAAGCCGGTGACCAGCGTCTGCCCGAACTCGGCCTTGAACTCGGCGAACCGGGAGCCGTCGACCACGCGGGCGATGACCTCGCGGACGTCGTAGGGCGTGCGGGAGTCGACGGGGACCGCGCCGTAGAGCCCGGCGGGGTCGGCCTTGGGCTCCTCCGCGGGCTCCACCGACCACGGCAGCGGGCCGCGCGCGCCGAGCGTCGAGACGATGGTGCGCACGATGCGCAGGGCGTGTGCGTCGTCCTCCGCGAGGTGGTCGGTGACGCCCGAGACCTTGGAGTGGACCTCGCCGCCGCCCAGTTCCTCGGCCGTGACGACCTCGCCCGTCGCGGCCTTCACCAGGGGCGGCCCGCCCAGGAAGATCGTGCCCTGGCCGCGCACGATGACCGCCTCGTCGCTCATCGCCGGGACATAGGCGCCGCCCGCGGTGCAGGAGCCGAGGACCGCGGCGATCTGCGGGATGCCCGCGCCCGACATGCGGGCCTGGTTGTAGAAGATGCGGCCGAAGTGCTCGCGGTCGGGGAAGACCTCGTCCTGCATCGGCAGGAAGGCGCCGCCGGAGTCCACGAGATACAGGCACGGGAGCCTGTTCTCCAGCGCGATCTCCTGGGCGCGCAGGTGCTTCTTGACGGTCATCGGGTAGTACGTGCCGCCCTTGACCGTGGCGTCGTTGGCGACGATCACCGCCTCGCGGCCGGACACCCGGCCGATCCCGGCGATGACGCCTGCGGCGGGGGCGGCCCCTCCGTACATCCCGTCGGCCGCCAGGGGGGCCAGCTCGAGGAACGGGGAGCCCGGGTCGAGCAGGGCGTCGACTCTCTCGCGCGGCAGCAGCTTGCCGCGCTCGGTGTGCCGCGCCCGGGCCCGCTCGCCGCCTCCCAGCCGGGCCGTGGCGAGCTTCTCCCGCAGCCGGGCCGCCAGCTCGCGATGCGCGGCCTCGTTGGCACGCCAGGCCTCGGATCCCGGATCCGCGGCACTGGCCAGCGCTGGTGCCTGCTGCATGTCACGAGCCCCCTTGCTCGGTTAATGAGCGTTAACACATCCCCTTCAGGTTAACGGCGGCTAACGTCGCTGTCTACACTTTGTCCCGTGACCGACCCAGTCAGCCGCGCCCGCGCGGCCATGCCTGCCCCCGTCCCCGCCCCCAGTCGCCGTGAGCGGATCCTCCAGGAGGCCGCCCGGCTCTTCGCCGAGCGCGGCTTCCACGGTGTCGGGGTCGACGAGATAGGTGCGGCCGTCGGCATCAGCGGCCCCGGTCTCTACCGCCACTTCGCGGGCAAGGACGCGATGCTCGCCGAGCTGCTGGTCGGCATCAGCGGACGCCTGCTCACGGGCGGCCGCGAGCGCGTCGCCGCCGCGGCCGGGACGGACGGCGGCCCGGCCGCCGTGCTCGGCTCGCTCGTCGACGGGCACATCGACTTCGCGCTGGACGACCGCGCGCTGATCGTGCTCCACGACCGTGAGCTGAACCAGCTCCGCGAGAGCGACCGCAAGCTCGTCCGCTCGCTCCAGCGGCAGTACGTCGAGCTGTGGGTCGAGGTCGTCCGGCAGCTGTATCCGCAGGCCTCCGAGGCCGATACGCGTGCCGCCGTCCACGCCGTGTTCGGGCTCCTCAACTCCACCCCGCATCTCGGCCGTCCCGGAGCCCTGCCCGGCCGCGACGCCACGGCCGCGCTGCTGCGCCGGCTGGCGCATGGCGCGCTGGCGGCCCTGGCGGCCCTGGCGGAGTGAGGCCGCCCTGAAGGAGTGAGTGAACGCTTCAATCCTGGACAGTTGCATTGACCGGCGGGTAGCTTTCGCTGAGCAAGCGCTTAGCGTCGGCGCGAACGGGCTCACACAAGGGGGTTGTTGTGCGTCGTACGGTGTTCAACGAGGACCATGAGGCGTTCCGGGAGACCATCCGCGCCTTCATCGCCGCCGAGGTCGTGCCGTACTACGACGAGTGGCGCCAAGCGGGCGCCGTGCCGCGCGAGTTCTACAAGAAGCTCGGCGAGCTGGGCATCTTCGGCATCGAGGTCCCCGAGGAGTACGGCGGCGCGGGCGAGCACAGCTTCAAGTACCAGGCCGTCATCACCGAGGAGTGCGCCCGCGCGGGCGTCAGCTTCGGCGGCAGCAGCGTGCACACCGCGCTCTGCCTGCCCTATCTGCTCGCGTACGCCACCGAGGAGCAGAAGCGGCGCTGGCTGCCGCCCTTCGTCTCGGGCGACATGATGACCGCCATCGCCATGACCGAGCCCGGCACCGGCTCCGACCTGGCCGGCATGCGCACCACGGCCCGGCTCTCCGAGGATGGCACGCACTACGTCCTCAACGGCGCCAAGACCTTCATCACCGGCGGCGTCCAGGCCGACCGGGTGCTCGTGTGCGCCCGTACCGCCCCCGCCACCCCCGAGGACCGGCGCGGCGGCATCTCCATCCTCGCCGTCGACACCGCCTCCGAGGGCTACGAGGTCGGCCGCAAGCTGGAGAAGCTCGGGCTGCACACCTCCGACACGGCCGAACTGTCCTTCACCGACGTCAAGGTGCCCGTCGGCGACCTTCTCGGCGAGGAGGGCAAGGCCTTCGGCTACCTCGGGCAGAACCTGCCGCAGGAGCGGCTGGGCATCGCCGTCGCCGCGTACGCGCAGTCGGCCGCGGCCCTCGAGTTCGCGACGGCGTACGTGCGGGAGCGCACGGTCTTCGGCAAGGCGGTCGCCTCGTTCCAGAACACCAAGTTCGTGCTCGCCGACTGCAAGGCCGAGACCGACGCCATGCAGGCGGTCGTCGACCGTGCCCTCGACGCGCACGACGCGGGCGAACTGACCGCCGCCGACGCGGCGTCGGCGAAGCTTTTCACCACCGAGCGCGCGGCCGTCGTCATCGACAAGTGCCTTCAGCTGCACGGTGGTTACGGATACATGATGGAGTTCCCGATCGCCCGCCTGTACGCGGACACCCGCGTCAGCCGCATCTACGGCGGCACGAGTGAGGTCATGCGCTCCATCATCGCCAAGTCGATGGGCCTGTAAGGAACTTCCGTACCATGAACGAACCCGACACTCCCCTGAACGATCTCCTCGACCTGCTCGACCTCGAGCGGATCGAGAAGGACATCTTCCGCGGCGTCAGCCGTCACGCGCTCATCCCGCGGGTCTTCGGCGGCCAGGTGGCCGCGCAGGCGCTGGTCGCCGCGGGGCGTACGGTCCCGGAGGACCGGCACGCGCATTCCCTGCACGCCTACTTCCTGCGGCCCGGCGATCCCGGTGTGCCCATCGTGTACACCGTCGACCGCATCCGCGACGGGCGTTCGTTCACCACGCGGCGCGTGGTGGCCGTCCAGCACGGGCAGCCCATCTTCCATCTCTCCGCGTCGTTCCAGGCGTACGAGGAGGGCCTCGAGCACCAGGAGCCGATGCCGTCCGCGCCGGATCCGCTCACGCTCCCGACCGCCGCGGAGATGCTGCGGCGCCATGCCGACCGGATCGGCGGGATGGGTGTGGTGGAGCGGCTGCTCGAGGCGCGCGCCGCGGTGGACCTGCGGTACGTGGACGAGCCGCCGTTCGCGAGTGCGGGGCGGCCCCGCGAGCCGAAGTCCCAGGTGTGGTTCCGGACGGACGGCAAGCTGGCGGACGATCCGCTGCTGCACGTCTGCCTCGCCACGTACGTCTCCGACATGACGCTCCTCGACAGCGTGCTGCTCGCGCACGGGCGCGGCGGGTGGGTCGTCGGCGATGTCGTAGGCGCCAGCCTCGACCACGCGATGTGGTTCCACCGGCCGTTCCGGGCGGACGAGTGGCTGCTGTACGACCAGGAGAGCTCGACGTCGCAGGGCGGGCGCGGGCTGGCGAAGGGGCGCATCTTCACGCAGGACGGGCGGTTGGCGGTGTCGGTGATACAGGAGGGTGTTGTGCGGGTGCCGCGGTGAAAACCAGCCCGTCCGGCGTTTGAGGACAACCGCGCGGAGCGCGGTTTCGGGTCCCCCGCGTCAGCCCAGCAACCCCGCCTCCGCCAGCAGATACGCCGTCATCGGCTCGTAGAAGCGCGGATCCGCGACGTGGTCGTCCAGCGGCACGGCCACCTGCAACGTCCCCTCCGCCTCCGCCAGGAACAACGCGGGGTCGTTGCAGTCCGCGTACCCCACCGTGTCGATGCCGCGCTGCGCCGCGCAGCCGGCCCAGCCGTGGTCGGCGACGACGAGGTCCGGCAGCGGGCGGCCCTCCCACCGCAGGCCGTCGAGGACGGCCGCCATCGGCGCGGGGGAGTGCGTGTGGCACAGGGACGCGCCGCGCTCGTACACGGCGACGTCCGCGACCTGGTACACGCAGCCGTCGTCCGCCCGCAGCCCGCTCGGGACGGAGACGATCTCGCACCCCGCGGCCCGCAGCGCGCCGGCCGTCATGCGGTGCACGTCCAGCAGGCCGCCGGGGTGCCCGGTGGCGAACAGCACGCGCTGCCGGGTCTCGGCCGCCTTGCGCAGGAAGGCGGCCATGCGCTCGAGGGCGGCCACCGTCAGCTCGGGGTCGATCGTGTCCTGGCCCGACCGCAGTGCGGGATCGTCGCTGACCCCGCACCTCTCCGCCATGACGGCCAGGACGTCCTGCTCGTCGGCCCACCGGTCGCCCAGCTCCACGCCCAGCCAGTACTGCCGGTCGCCGTGCGCGAGCTTGCGGTAGTGGTCCAGGCTGTTGGCCCGGGGTGTCGCGACGACACCCGCGATGTACGTACGGACGAGGTGGCCGATCAGTTCGGCACGGGTGGGCACGGGCAGCGGCGGCATCGGCATGAGGCCATTCTTCCCCGCTCGCGTGCGCGATGGACGTGGTGTCCATAAGAGAAAGCCGCACCCCTCAATTCCGTATATGTGCGGCCCGGCCCGCTCTCCCTACCCTCGGTTACGTCCACCGCAGCCACCGGAGAAGAGCCCCCGCATGACCAGCGCACCGCAAGGCCCCGTCGACTCGTCCCGCATCCCGCGCTACGCCGGACCGGCCACCTTCGCCCGCCTGCCGCGCCTGGACGAGGTCGGCACGGCCGACATCGCCGTCGTCGGCGTGCCCTTCGACACCGGTGTCTCCTACCGCCCGGGCGCCCGCTTCGGCGGCAACGCGATCCGCGAGGCGTCCCGGCTGCTGCGCCCGTACAACCCGGCCCAGGACGCCTCGCCCTTCGCGCTCGCCCAGGTCGCGGACGCGGGCGACATCGCGGCGAACCCGTTCAACATCGACGAGGCCGTGGAGGCCGTCGAGGCCGCGGCGGACGACCTGCTGAGCACCGGCGCCCGGCTGATGACGCTCGGCGGTGACCACACCATCGCCCTGCCGCTGCTGCGCTCCGTCGCCAAGAAGCACGGCCCGGTCGCCCTGCTGCACTTCGACGCGCACCTGGACACCTGGGACACCTACTTCGGCGCCGAGTACACCCACGGCACGCCCTTCCGGCGGGCCGTCGAGGAGGGCATCCTCGACACCTCCGCCCTCTCGCACGTCGGCACGCGCGGACCGCTCTACGGCAAGCAGGACCTGGACGACGACGCGAAGATGGGCTTCGGCATCGTCACGTCGGCGGACGTCATGCGCCGCGGCGTGGACGAGGTGGCGGACCAGCTGCGCCAGCGGATCGGCGACCGGCCGCTGTACATCTCGATCGACATCGACGTGCTGGACCCGGCCCATGCCCCCGGCACCGGCACGCCGGAGGCGGGCGGCCTCACCTCCCGCGAGCTGCTGGAGATCATCCGCGGGCTGGCGGGCTGCAACCTGGTCTCCGCCGACCTGGTCGAGGTGGCCCCGGCGTACGACCACGCGGAGATCACGGCGGTTGCGGCCTCCCACACGGCGTACGAGCTGACGACGATCATGTCCCGGCAGATCGCGGACGCACGGAGCTGATCAAAGCGCGCCGCGTAAAGAGCGCGTAAGACCGGAAGGGGCCCGCGACAAGGGCCCGTCAGGGAGCATCCGGAGAGGCGGAGCCGCACGGTTGGGTGAGGTGATCATCCACCCCCGACACCGTCGAAGGCCCCGCGATGCTGCACCTGGCCCCCGAGCAGGACGTCACCCCACAGGCTCCGCCGCCGGACCCCCAGGGCCACCGGCACCGCCATCGCAAGGTGGCCGGCGGTGCGATCGACCCCCGGATGCTGATCGCCTCCCTCCCGGACGCGGTCCGCAAGCTGCACCCCCGGGGCATGGTCAGGAACCCGGTGATGTTCGTGGTCGAGGTCGGCTCCGTCCTCACCACGCTCTCCGCGGTCCTCGACCCGTCCGTCTTCGCCTGGCTGATCAGCTGCTGGCTCTGGCTGACCGTCGTCTTCGCCAACCTCGCCGAGGCCGTCGCCGAGGGCCGCGGCAAGGCACAGGCGGAGTCGCTGCGGCGCACCCGCAGTACGACCGTCGCCCGGCGGCTGCAGACGTGGCGGGTCGGGATGCGGCCCGAGGACTGGGAGGAGCGCCGGGTCCCGGCGGCCGACCTGCAGCCACAGGACTTCGTGGTGATCGATGCGGGGGAGACGATCCCCGGTGACGGCGAGGTCATCGAGGGCGTCGCGGCCGTCGACGAGTCGGCGATCACCGGTGAGTCCGCGCCCGTGATCCGGGAGGCGGGCGGCGACCGCTCCGGCGTCACCGGCGGTACGACGGTGCTCTCGGACCGGATCGTCGTCCGTGTCACCAGCCGCACCGGCCACACCTTCCTCGACCGCATGATCGCGCTGGTCGAGGGGACCTCCCGGCAGAAGACGCCCAACGAGCTGGCGCTGAACATCCTGCTCGCCTCGCTCACGGTCATCTTCATCCTGGCCGTGGTGAGCCTCCAGCCCATGGCCCAGTGGGCGGGCGCGGGCCAGACCATCACCGTGCTGGTCGCCCTGCTGGTCACCCTCATCCCGACCACCATCGGCGCGCTGCTGTCCGCGATCGGCATCGCCGGCATGGACCGGCTCGTGCAGCGCAACGTCATCGCCCTGTCCGGCCGCGCCGTCGAGGCCGCGGGCGACGTCAACACGCTGCTGCTCGACAAGACCGGCACCATCACCCTCGGCAACCGCCAGGCCGCGGCGTTCGTACCGGTCAAGGGAGTCGCCGCCGAGCTGGTGGCCGACGCGGCCCAGCTCGCCTCGCTGGCCGACGAGACGCCCGAGGGCCGCTCCATCGTCGTCCTCGCGAAGGAGAAGTACGGGCTGCGCGAACGCCCCCAAGGGGAGCTCGCCCACGGCCGGTTCGTGCCCTTCAGCGCCCAGACCAGGATGAGCGGCGTCGACTTCGCCTGGGAGAACGAGTTCTGCCGCATCCGCAAGGGCGCGAGCCGCGCGGTGATCGACTGGGTCGCCCGGCGCGGCGGGACCATCCCCGCCGAGGCCGGATGGATCGCCGACTCCATCGCGGCCGAGGGCGGCACCCCGCTGCTCGTCGCCGTCGAGGACGCCGACGGACCGCGGGTGCTGGGCGCCGTCCACCTCAAGGACGTGGTCAAGCCCGGCATCGCCCAGCGCTTCGCCGAACTGCGGGCCATGGGCATCAAGACCGTCATGATCACCGGCGACAACCCGCTCACGGCCAAGGCGATCGCCGCCGAGGCCGGTGTCGACGACTTCATGGCCGAGGCCACCCCCGAGGACAAGCTCGCCCGCATCCGCGAGGAGCAGGCGGGCGGCAACCTCGTCGCGATGACCGGCGACGGCACCAACGACGCCCCGGCCCTCGCCCAGGCGGACGTCGGTGTGGCGATGGGCACCGGCACCGCGGCCGCCAAAGAGGCCGGGAACATGGTCGACCTCGACTCCAACCCGACCAAGCTCATCGAGATCGTCGAGGTGGGCAAGCAGCTGCTCATCACGCGCGGCGCGCTCACCACCTTCTCCATCTGCAACGACGTCGCGAAGTACTTCGCGATCGTGCCCGCGATGTTCGGCGGCGTGGCCGGCTACCAGGGGCTGGAGAAGCTCAACATCATGGGCCTGCACAGCTCGACCTCGGCCATCGCCTCGGCGATCATCTTCAATGCCCTGATCATCATCGCCCTCATCCCGCTCGCCCTGCGCGGCGTGCGCTACGTCCCCTCCTCCGCCCACGCGCTGCTCGGCCGCAACCTGAGGATCTTCGGGCTGGGCGGGCTCGTCGCGCCGTTCCTCGGCATCAAGCTCATCGACCTGCTGATCCAGTACGTGCCGGGCATGTGAGCGGGGGCGTACGCCGATCAAGGGGCGTCGAGGCGTCAAGGGGCGTACGCCGGATCGATGCGCCGTGTCGCCGCTCATTGCGCCGTGTTGCCACGGGATGAAATCCGCAGCCCGGAGCGTTGGGGCCTTCCGTCGGTACGGAAGAGCGCGGGAGGTCTCGGGTGGCGGTGACAGGTGGTGCTACCGGTCAGGGGTGGGCCAGGCGGCTCGTGGGGTATTGCTGGCGCTACCGGCGCACGGTCCTGCTCGCGCTGGGCTCCTCGCTCCTCGGCATGGCCGTCACGGCGCTCGTGCCGCTCATACCCAAGCTGATCATCGACGACGTCATAGGCTCCCACGAGCGCCCGCTCGCCCCCTGGGCCACGCTGCTGATCGTCGCCGCGGTCGTCGTCTACGCGCTCACCTACGTCCGCCGCTACTACGGCGGACGTCTCGCGCTCGACGTCCAGCACGACATGCGGACCGACATGTACGCGTCGATAGCCCGGCTCGACGGCGTCCGGCAGGACGAGCTCTCCACCGGGCAGGTGGTCGGCCGGGCCACCAGCGACCTCCAGCTGATCCAGAGCCTGCTGTTCATGTTGCCGATGACGATCGGCAACATCCTGCTGTTCCTCATCTCGCTGATCGTGATGGCGGTGCTCTCCCCGCTGCTGACGGTGATCGCCCTCGCGATGGCACCCGCGCTGTGGTTCCTCGCGAGCCGCAGCCGCACCCGGCTCTTCCCCGCCACCTGGTACGCGCAGCACCGCGCCGCCGATGTGGCCGGGGTCGTCGACGGCGCCGTCTCGGGCGTCCGCGTGGTCAAGGGCTTCGGGCAGGAGGAGCAGGAGACCCACAAGCTCCGCGAGGCCGGCCGCAGACTCTTCGCGGGCCGGATGCGCACCGTACGCCTCAACGCCCGTTACACGCCCGCGCTCCAGGCCGTCCCCGCGCTCGGCCAGGTCGCCATGCTGGCGCTCGGCGGCTGGCTGGCTACCCGGGGACAGATCACCCTCGGCACCTTCGTCGCCTTCTCCACCTACCTCGCCCAGCTCGTCGGCCCCGTGCGGATGCTGACCATGGTCCTCACGGTCGGGCAGCAGGCGCGGGCCGGAGTGGAGCGCGTCCTCGAGCTCATCGACACCGAGCCGGTCGTCGAGGAGCACCCCGAGGCGCACGAGCTGCCCGCCGACGCGGACGCCTCGGTCGAGTTCGACGACGTCTCCTTCGGCTACGACCCCGAGCGCCCCGTCCTCGACGGCTTCTCCCTGCGCGTCGAACCCGGCGAGACGGTGGCCGTCGTCGGCGCGTCCGGCAGCGGCAAGTCGACACTGTCGCTGCTGCTGCCGCGCTTCTACGACGTGTCCTCCGGCGCGGTACGGATCGGCGGCCAGGACGTCCGCGAACTGACCCACTCCTCGCTGCGGGCCGCGATCGGGCTGGTGCCGGAGGACAGCTTCCTCTTCTCCGACACCATCCGCGCCAACATCGCCTACGGCCTGCCGGAGGCGACCGACGAACAGATACGGACCGCCGCACGCGCCGCACAGGCCGACGACTTCATCACCGCGCTGCCGGACGGCTACGACACGGAGGTCGGCGAACAGGGCCTCACCCTCTCCGGCGGCCAGCGCCAGCGCATCGCGCTGGCCCGCGCGATCCTCACCGACCCGCGGCTGCTGCTGCTCGACGACGCGACCTCGGCGGTCGACGCCCGCGTGGAGCACGAGATCCACGAGGCGCTGCGCGGCGTCATGGCCGGCCGTACGACGCTGCTCATCGCGCACCGCGCCTCCACGCTGGGGCTGGCCGACCGGATCGCGGTGCTGGACGAGGGCCGCCTGGCCGACGTCGGCACGGCGGAGGAACTGTTCGCACGCTGCGCGCTGTACCGGCGGCTGCTGACGGACCCGGACGAGCTCGGCGAGCGGACGCCCGCACCGCTCGCCGCCGGCTTCGGCGGCGAGGCCGCGGCGACGGGCCTCGTCGAGCCCTTCGCGGTGCCCCGCCAGCGCAAGCGCAAGGTCGTCGACGGGGTCACCCCGTCGCTGTGGGTGCGCCGCGAGACCGACGGCGAGGCCGAGGACACCTCCGCCTCGCCCGAGTTGCTCGCACAGGTGGCCGCGCTGCCGCCCGCGAACGACACCCCGGACGTCGACGAGCACCGCGCCGCGCGCGCGGAGGAGTCGTACGGGCTGCGGCAGTTGCTGCGCGGCTTCGGGGCGCCGCTCGCCCTGGGCCTGTCGCTGGTGACGGTCGACGCGGTGGCCGGGCTGCTGCTGCCCGTCCTCATCCGGCACGGCATCGACCAGGGCGTGCAGCGCATGGCGCTCGGCGCGGTGTGGGCGGCCTCCGGGCTGGCCCTGCTGGTGGTGGCGGCGCAGTGGGCCGCGCAGGTCGGCGAGAACCGGGTGACGGGACGTACGGGCGAACGCGTGCTCTACACGCTCCGCGTGAAGATCTTCGCCCAGCTCCAGCGGCTCGGACTCGACTACTACGAGCGCGAGCTGACCGGCAAGATCATGACCAGGATGACGACGGACGTCGACGCCCTGTCGTCGTTCCTGCAGACCGGTCTGGTCACCGCCGTCGTCTCCGTGTTCACCTTCTTCGGCATCCTCGTCGCCCTGCTGGTCCTCGACGTCCAGCTCGCCCTGGTCGTCTTCGCGACGCTGCCGCTGCTGGTCGTCGGCACGGTCTTCTTCCGGCGGCAGAGCGTCAAGGCCTATGAACTCGCCCGCGAGCGGGTCGGTCTGGTCAACGCCGATCTGCAGGAGAGCGTCACCGGTCTGCGCATCGTGCAGGTGTTCCGCCGCGAGGAGGCGGGCGCGGACCGGTTCGCCGAGCGCAGCGACGGCTACCGGCAGGCGCGCGTGCGCGGGCAGTGGCTCATATCCGTGTACTTCCCGTTCGTGCAGCTGCTGTCCTCCGTCGCGTCCGCCGCCGTGCTGATCGTGGGTGCGGGCCGGGTGAGCGACGGGACGCTGACGGCGGGTGCGCTGGTGGCGTACCTGCTCTACATCGACCTGTTCTTCGCCCCCGTGCAGCAGCTGTCACAGGTTTTCGACGGCTACCAGCAGGCGACGGTCTCGCTGGGCCGCGTACAGGCGCTGCTGCGCGAGCAGACGTCCACGCCGGCGGCGGACGAGCCGCGCGCGGTGGGCGAGTTGACGGGCGAGGTCGTCTTCGACGACGTGCACTTCCGCTACGGGGACGCGAAGCAGGAGGCCCTCTCCGGCGTCCGGCTGACGATCCCGGCCGGGCAGACCGTCGCCTTCGTGGGGGAGACCGGTGCGGGCAAGTCCACGCTGGTGAAGATGGTCGCGCGGTTCTACGACCCCACCTCCGGGGCCGTCCGGGTGGACGGGCACGACCTGCGCGCCCTGGACCCGGCCGGCTACCGGCACCGGCTCGGCGTCGTCCCGCAGGAGCCCTACCTCTTCCCCGGCACCGTGCGCGACGCCATCGCCTACGGACGGCCGGACGCCTCCGACGCCGAGGTCGAGGCCGCGGCGCGGGCGGTGGGGGCGCACGGGATGATCGCCGCGCTCGACGGCGGCTATCTGCACCCGGTGGCCGAGCGCGGCCGCAATCTCTCCGCCGGACAGCGGCAGTTGATCGCGCTGGCCCGGGCGGAGCTGGTCGACCCGGACGTCCTGCTGCTGGACGAGGCCACCGCGGCCCTGGACCTGGCCACGGAGGCGCTCGTCAACGAGGCCACGGACCGGCTCGCGGGACAGCGCACCACCCTGGTCGTCGCGCACCGGCTGACCACCGCGGCGCGTGCCGACCGCGTGGTCGTCCTCGACCACGGCCGCGTGGTGGAGGACGGCACGCACGCGCAACTGCTGGCACAGGACGGGCGGTACGCGCGGCTGTGGCGGACGTTCACGGGGGAGTTCGAGCCGGCCTCCGGCCCGTCCTGACCCCGGCGCGCGGAACCGCTCCGGCGCGGGCTCCGTCCAAGGGCCGTGCTGTCGGTTGAGTCTCCGCAGAGCGGTGTCGGCTCCGTCGCTGATCACGTTGCTGACCTCCCTCTCCGCCGCCTGCGGCCGACGGCATGCCGCCGCCCGGTGCGCCCCCTCCCAACTGCACCGGCGGCGGCCCCTCTTCGCTCTCCTCCTTACACTCCGCAAGGCTTACCCCACGCCTGGCGGATGCCGGTGCCCGTCCGGTAACTCTTGACGCTTCCTGTGGGGTTGGGGGAAAGCTGTGCGACATCCCGCGCTGCCGACGGCGCTGTTCGTCCTGGCCGTGCTGTACGGACCGCTGACGTTCGCCGCGTACCACGCGAGCCACCGGTCGAAGCCGGAACCGGAGGCTCCGGCCGCCGCGCGCAGCATGACCTACCTGGCCCGGGGCACCTGCGCGGGCCCCGGGCCGGGCTTCGCGGAGACGGACTGCCTGGACACGCGTGCCTTCGCCCGGGTCCTGGCCCGCTACAACGGCCCCCAGGAGCGCGGGCCCCGGTGCCCCGAGCCGACCGACTTCGTCCTGCACCTCGCCGCCGTCGAGTCCGGCACCTCGGAGACGGACAGCGCGCCCGAGGGCTACGCCTGCATGCGCAACCTGCACCCGCCGCACCCGGGGGACCCCGGCATGGGCGGCGGGCCGCTGACGGTCGTGGGCGACTGCGTCTACGCCGAGCGGCGCGGGGTGGTGAAGGAGACGGCCTGCGACGGCTCGATGCCCCACGCGCCGGAGTACCGGATCACGGACAAGGCCCGTACCCGCGACGACTGCCCGCCCGAGACCGACCTCTACGTACAGATAGGCGGCGAGGCACCCGTCGGGTGCGCCCGCCGCCTGACCTGAACGGATGCTGCTACCGCCGCAGTTGCTCCACCTGCGCGCGGTCGAGCTTCGCGTCGTACGGAGCCAGCGGCCTGGCCCGCTTCTCGTCCTGCTGGACGGCCGTGGGGGCGACGCCCGCCCACTTCAGCACCTCGGCCGTGGCCTTGGCGCGCTCGTCGGCGACGAGTGCGGAGATGCTCGAGCCGTGGTTGCCGCCCGGCGCGAAGAACCGGTAGTCGTGCCGGGCCCCGGCGCGTGCGCCGAGACGGAACGGCTCGGCGCCCCAGGGGTCGTTCTGCCCGTACACGAACAGCATCTGGCTGCTCTTCTCGCGCACCCAGCGGTCCACGTCGGCC
This sequence comes from Streptomyces sp. SX-6, assembly GCF_059089585.1. Lineage (NCBI taxonomy): Bacteria > Bacillati > Actinomycetota > Actinomycetes > Kitasatosporales > Streptomycetaceae > Streptomyces > Streptomyces sp. SX-6. The sequence continues at coordinate 66,377 of NZ_JBTHHU010000035.1, forward strand.
ATCTCGCCGGGGTGCCACTTCATCGGTATGTCACGCGGCACGTAGGAGCGCGGGTTGTAGATGCCGGGATAGCGCAACAGCCCCTTGAGGTGCGGGGTCTTGAAGGTCGGCTGCCCCAGCTCGGTGCCCGCCTGGTAGTAGTACGGGATGAACTTCTCGAGGCCCTGGTCGGTGTAGCCGTCGAAGCCCGAGATGGTGTCGACGAACTTGTACAGCTCGTCGGTCGACGCCTTGGTCGCGGGCACGGTCGCGCAGTCGCTCTGCAGGTGGTACTGCCAGAACGACCACACCAGGTCCATGATCACGTTCTCGTAGGCCCTGTCGGCGCTGCCGAGGATCCGGAACGTCTTGCCGTTGTCGTCGGCCCACTTCTGGTAGCGCTTGACGATCTCGTCGCGGCGCACGAGCGCCTCGCGCTGCACCGAGTTGAGCTGCCTGCGGCAGGCCGCGTCACCGACGTTCGCGAAGAACTTGTCGTAGGCGGCGGAGTCCTTCCGCAGCTCGTTGGGCGCGACATAGGCGACGGTGCCGTTCATGTCCTTGGGGAAGAAACGGCGGTAGTACGTCGCCGTCATGCCTCCCTTGCTGCCGCCCGTGGCCAGCCAGTTCTTGTTGTAGACCGGCTTCAGCGCCGCGAAGAGGCGGTGCTGGTCGTTCGCGGCCTGCCAGATGTCGAGCTTCGACCAGTCCGCGGGCTTGGGCCGGGACGGGGTGAAGAACCGGTACTCCATGGACACTTGGTTGCCGTCGACGATCCGCGTCGGCTCACTGCGCCGGGGCTCGGTCGAGACGTTGTAGCCGGAGGTGTAGAAGACCGTCGGCCGGTCCGTGGCCTTGTGCAACAGCGTGAACCGCTGCTCGAACGTCCCCTTGCCCGGGTGCCGGTGGTCTATCGGCTGCTTGTACGTCAGCACGAAGAACCGGTGGTCCTTGTCGGGCTTGGACTCGTCGAGGAGCTTCATCCCGGGAATCTTCAGGATGCGGTCCTTGATGTCCGGTTCGGTGGTGGCGTGAGCCGTTCCCGCCGTCACGGTGCCGGTGCCGAGGGCTCCGATGAGCACCGTCAGCGCCGGCAGCAGTCTGAGAGCCTTGCGCATGCGCCCTCCCCTGGGTTCGCAAAGGTCGCCGCGAACCTACCGGGGGTGACACGCGCCGCGCCAGCCCCTTCTTTCTCTCTATGTGACAGCTCTATGTGACGGAGAGCGCGAGCCGCCCCAGGAACTCCCGCCCTTCCCGGGCGACTTCCGTGAACTCCCGCACCTCGGGGTGCCACCGCTTCTCGTACTCCCAGCACAGCCACCCGTCCCAGCCGCCGCGGTGGAGCGCCGTCGCGCACTCGGTGAGCGGCAGGACGCCCGCGCCCGGCGGCAGCGGGGCGGTGTCGTCCGCCGAGGCCACGTCCTTGACCTGGACGTAGCCGAGGTGCGGGGCGAGCGCCGGGTAGCTGACGGCCGGTTCCTCCCCGCCCAGCCAGGTGTGCAGCACGTCCCACAGGGCGCCGATGTTGCGGTGCCCGACGATGCCGAGGACGCGCTCGACGTCCTCGGCCCTGCGGTGCGAGTCGTGCGTCTCCAGCAGCACGCGGACTCCCGTGTCCGCGGCGAGCGGTGCGATGGCGCCGAGCCGCCGGGCGGCGTGCGCGTCGGCCTCCTCGGACGGCTGGTCGCCGCCCCCGGCGAACACCCGGGCGTACGGCGCCCCGAGGTCCCCGGCCAGGCGGACGAGGTCGGCCAGCTGGGCGAGGACCGGCTCGTCCGGTCCGGCGGCGGCCACCCTGGCGTACCCCGCCACGGTCAGCACGGCCACGCCCGCGTCCGCGAACCGCCGTACCACGTCCGCCCGTTCGGCGGGCGGGATGCCGGGGTGGACGGGTTCCTCGGGGTGGGCCCGCAGCTCGACGCCGTCGAAGCCGTGCTCGGTCGCGATGCGCAGCACCCCGGGGACGGGAAGTCCGGGGGTGCCGAGTGTGGAAAAGGCGAGTCTCACGGTGAACGGCTTCCCGGTGGGACGCGGGGGACTCCACCACCTTCCGTAACGGATCGATAACGCTTCGGGATGCCTGCAACCCTGCGGCGCCCCGGGGGGTCGTATGTGTCATCCGGCTTCCCGGGGGAGGCATCCGGGGGGATAGGGGGAAGCCGGGGCAGGGGGGTACACGAGGGGCCCGGTCGTCGGACCGGGCCCCTCGAATCCTTCTCCACCCCTCTCGGCACGGGCCGTGTCACACCCCCGCTGTACCGTCGGACCATGGTGCAACTGGCGGTGGTCGAAGGGGTTCTGGAGCGGATCACGTACGCCAACGAGGAGAACGGCTACACGGTCGCCCGCGTCGACACCGGGCGCGGCGGCGGCGATCTCCTCACGGTGGTCGGCTCGCTCCTCGGCGCGCAGCCGGGCGAGTCGCTCCGCCTCGAGGGCCGCTGGGGCTCCCATCCGCAGTACGGGCGCCAGTTCACCGTGGAGAACTACACGACCGTCCTGCCCGCCACGATCCAGGGCATCCGCCGCTATCTGGGCTCGGGCCTGATCAAGGGGGTCGGGCCGCGCATCGCGGACCGCATCGTGACCCACTTCGGCACGGACACCCTCGACGTCATCGAGAGCGAGCCGGCGCGGCTCATCGAGGTCCCCGGCCTCGGCCCCAAGCGCACCAAGTCGATCGGCGCCGCGTGGGAGGAGCAGAAGGCCATCAAGGAGGTGATGGTCTTCCTCCAGGGCGTGGGCGTCTCCACCTCCATCGCGGTGCGCATCTACAAGAAATACGGAGACGCCTCGATCTCCGTCGTCCGCAACCAGCCCTACCGGCTGGCCGCCGACGTCTGGGGCATCGGATTCCTCACCGCCGACCGCATCGCCCAGGCCGTCGGCATTCCGCACGACAGCCCGGAGCGGGTCAAGGCCGGTCTCCAGTACGCCCTGTCCCAGTCCACCGACCAGGGCCACTGCTACCTGCCCGAGGAGCGGCTGATCGCGGACGGGGTGAAGCTGCTCCAGGTCGACACCGGGCTCGTCATCGACTGCCTCGCCGAGCTGGCGGCCGACCCCGAGGGCGTGGTCCGCGAGACCGTCCCCGGCCCGGAGGACGGATCGCCCGTCACCGCGGTCTATCTCGTGCCCTTCCACCGGGCCGAACTCTCCCTGGCCGGGCAGCTGTCGAGGCTCCTGCGCTGCGAGGACGACCGGCTCGCGGCCTTCCGGGACGCCGACTGGGACAAGGCCCTGGCCTGGCTGGCCGGGCGCACGGGCGCGGAGCTGGCGCCCGAGCAGCAGGAGGCCGTCCGCCTCGCGCTCACGAGCAAGGTCGCGGTCCTCACCGGCGGCCCGGGCTGCGGCAAGTCCTTCACGGTGCGCTCCGTGGTCGAGCTGGCCCGCGCCAAGAAGGCCAAGGTGGTGCTCGCCGCGCCCACCGGGCGGGCCGCCAAGCGGCTGTCCGAGCTCACCGGCGCCGAGGCGTCCACCGTGCACCGGCTGCTCGAGCTCAAGCCCGGCGGCGACGCGGCGTACGACAAGGACCGCCCGCTGGACGCCGACCTGGTCGTGGTCGACGAGGCGTCCATGCTGGATCTGCTGCTTGCCAACAAGCTGGCCAAGGCCGTCGCGCCGGGCGCCCATCTGCTGCTCGTCGGGGATGTGGACCAACTCCCGTCCGTGGGCGCGGGGGAGGTGCTGCGGGACCTCCTGGCTCCGGACGGCCCGGTTCCGGCCGTCCGCCTCACCCGGATCTTCCGGCAGGCGCAGCAGTCCGGCGTGGTGACCAACGCGCACCGCATCAACTCCGGTGTGCCGCCCATCACTTCGGGGCTCGCGGACTTCTTCCTCTTCGCCGAGGAGGACACCGAGGAGGCGGCCCGGCTCACGGTCGACGTGGTGGCCCGCCGCATCCCCGCGAAGTTCGGGCTCGACCCGCGCCGCGACGTTCAGGTGCTGGCCCCGATGCACCGCGGCCCGGCCGGCGCCGGCAACCTCAACGGCCTTCTCCAGCAGGCCGTTACGCCCGCCCGCCCGGATCTGCCCGAGCGGCGCTTCGGCGGCCGGGTCTTCCGCGTCGGCGACAAGGTCACCCAGATCCGCAACAACTACGAGAAGGGCGAGAACGGCGTCTTCAACGGCACGGTGGGCGTGGTCACCGGCCTCGACGCGATCGAGCAGCACCTGACCGTCCGTACGGACGAGGACGAGGAAGTGGGCTACGACTTCGACGAACTCGACGAACTCGCCCACGCCTACGCGGTGACCATCCACCGTTCGCAGGGCAGCGAGTATCCCGCCGTGGTGATCCCGGTCACCACCTCGGCCTGGACCATGTTGCAGCGCAATCTTCTCTATACGGCAGTAACCCGGGCAAAGCGACTCGTGGTGCTGGTGGGCTCCCGGCGCGCCCTGGGTCAGGCGGTGCGTACGGTCAGCGCGGGCAGACGCTGCACGGCACTCGATCACAGGCTCGGGACGGGAGGTGGTGTTCGTCTCTGAACGGTTTACCAATCAGGGCGAACGGGGCAGGATGGCCAAGTTGGCGGCACTGAGTGCCGCAGATAGGCCCTATGGCCGACCCCGAGTGCACGTACATCGTCCAAATGGGGGAAGGTAGGGGTAGTCAGGGCACCTCAAAGAAGAGGCACAACGTCGGTGAGGGATGACGTGAGCGACAACTCTGTAGTACTGCGTTACGGGGACGGCGAATACACCTACCCGGTGGTCGACAGCACCATCGGCGACAAGGGCTTCGATATCGGCAAGCTGCGTGCCCAGACCGGTCTGGTGACCCTGGACTCCGGTTACGGCAACACGGCCGCCTACAAGTCCGCCGTCACCTACCTCGACGGCGAGCAGGGCATCCTGCGCTACCGCGGGTACCCGATCGAGCAGCTCGCCGAGCGCAGTACCTTCCTCGAGACCGCCTTCCTGCTGATCAACGGTGAACTGCCCACCGTCGACGAGCTGGCGGCCTTCCAGCAGGAGATCACCCAGCACACCCTGCTGCACGAGGACGTCAAGCGCTTCTTCGACGGCTTCCCGCGCGACGCCCACCCGATGGCCATGCTGTCCTCCGTGGTCAGCGCGCTGTCGACCTTCTACCAGGACAGCCACAACCCGTTCGACGAGAAGCAGCGCCACCTGTCGACGATCCGGCTGCTCGCCAAGCTGCCCACGATCGCGGCCTACGCGTACAAGAAGTCGATCGGCCACCCGGTCGTCTACCCGCGCAACGACCTCGGCTACGTCGAGAACTTCCTGCGCATGACGTTCTCGGTGCCCGCCGCCGAGTTCGAGCTGAACCCGGTCGTCGTCAACGCCCTCGACAAGCTGCTGATCCTGCACGCGGACCACGAGCAGAACTGCTCCACCTCCACCGTGCGCCTGGTCGGCTCCTCGCAGGCCAACCTCTTCGCGTCGATCTCCGCCGGCATCAACGCCCTGTGGGGCCCGCTGCACGGCGGCGCCAACCAGGCCGTGCTGGAGATGCTGGAGTCCATTCAGGCCTCCGGCGGCGACGTCGACGCCTTCATCCGCAAGGTGAAGAACAAGGAAGACGGCGTCCGCCTGATGGGCTTCGGGCACCGCGTCTACAAGAGCTTCGACCCCCGCGCGAAGATCATCAAGGCTGCCGCGCACGACGTCCTGGGCGCGCTCGGCAAGTCCGACGAGCTGCTGGACATCGCCCTCAAGCTCGAGGAGCACGCGCTCAGCGACGACTACTTCGTCTCGCGCAACCTCTACCCGAACGTGGACTTCTACACCGGTCTCATCTACCGGGCCATGGGCTTCCCGTCCGAGATGTTCACCGTGCTCTTCGCGCTCGGCCGGCTCCCCGGCTGGATCGCCCAGTGGCACGAGATGATCAAGGAGCCGGGTTCCCGCATCGGCCGTCCGCGCCAGATCTACACGGGCGTCGTCGAGCGCGACTTCGTGCCGGTCGAGCAGCGCTGACCCCACGGCAACACGGCAACACCAAGGCGCCCCGCCCACGGCGGGGCGCTTTTGCGTCCTTTGTGTGTCATCTGCGTCTTTGCGCGTCATCACATGTACAAGGCAGACGTAGCAGATGTACAGGGCAACAATGAAAAGCGCCCCGCGTCCGATCCCCCCACGGGTCGGAGCGGGGCGCTTTCCGTCCCGGTTCGGATTCCCCCCACGGGATCCGCCCGGGAGTCATCGGCGCGCCTGTGCGCTCTCGTGGCTCCGTACGCATCTGCCGGGACGCGTACGTACGGGAGGGCCGCTCAAAGCTCCCCGGGTACGTGCCCCGGCCACGCGTGGCCGGTGTCGTCCCCCAAGACGACCCAGCACTGCCTGGTTAGACCAAGCACCCCCCGGAATGGTTACCTCCAAAATGCTGTGATCTAGGTCTCGAGGCAAAGTGGACGCAAAGGGGCGAGGGCCCTGAATTTCACCTCAGGACCCTCGGAATTTCCCTGGCTGCCGACCGGTCGGCCGGTCGGCGGGAATCAGGCGCGGCCGACGAGCTCGTAGCCCGCCTCGTCCACGGCGGCCCGCACGGCCTCGTCGTCCAGCGCGCCCGCGGCGGTGACGGTGACCTTGCCGGTCGCGGCCACGGCCTCCACGGAGGTGACGCCCGCGATCTCGGAGATCTCGCTCTTGACCGCGCCCTCGCAGTGACCGCAGGTCATGCCGGTCACCTGGTAGACGACGGTGGACGTGGTGTTCGTCTCGGAAGTCATGGCGATGCTCCTCGGGGAAGTGGTGAACCGCACGGCTGGTGCCCGCGCTCGTCGCCACTATACCCCCTGGGGGTATCGATCGGGGGTGTGAGGTGAGGGAGTTTCAGACGTGACGGGCGCCACGGGAACGGTTGCCCGGGCGTGCCGCCACCCAGATACGGATCGTGTCGGCGAACCAGTAGGGCCTGCCGCCCTCGGTGAGGTCCGGGGCGGGCATCAGTCCGTGCTTGCGATAGGAGCGCACGGTGTCGGTCTGCACCCCGATGTGTGCTGCGATCTCCTTGTAGGACCAGAGTCGACGGTCGGTCATCTCTCGCGCCTCTCCGCCGCGCCGCAGCCGCGGAGGGGGTTCCGCTGGGGGGAATGCGGCGCTGCCTTCTTGATCACCAGCCTGTCTCCGGTGAACGACATGGCCGACGGGCCCTGTAGGGCTGTCGAGCGGCTGTGACAGAAGCCTCGCCCGGATGTGACGTCCGTAACCGAGGGGTGACGGTATGTGCGGGGTGTGTGCGGGGCCGGAGGTCAGTCGATCCCGGCCGCCACGGCCACGTCCGCGGGCCTGACCGGCCGGTTCACCCGGCGCGAGACCTCGCACGCCTCGGCGACGAGCAGCGCGTGCAGGCCCTCGCGTGCGGGACAGGGGCTGCGGTCCGCGTCGCGCACGGCGCGCACGAAGGCGGCCAGCTCCGCGCGGTACGCCCCCTCGAACCGCTCCAGGAAGCCCGGCCAGGGCTTCTCCGGCGCGCCCGGTCCGAAGGGCTCGGCGGAGGTGAAGGGCGTACGGTCGTCCAGCCCCACGACCCACTGGTCGCGCTCGCCGCACAGCTCCGTCCGCACGTCGTAACCGGCGCCGTTGTAACGGGTGGCGGTCGCGGTGACGAGCGTGCCGTCGTCCAGGGTGAGCAGCGCGGAGGCGGTGTCGACGTCGTCGACCTCCCGGAAGCAGGCCGCGCCCCCGTCCGAGCCCCGCGCGTACACCTCGGCCACCTCACGTCCCGTCAGCCACCGGACGGCGTCGAAGTCGTGGACCATGCAGTCGCGGAAGAGCCCGCCGGACAGCGGCAGGAACTCCGCGGGCGGCGGCTCGGGGTCCGAGGTGACGGCCCGGATGGTGTGCACTCGGCCGAGCCGCCCGGACCGCAGCGCCTCGCGGGCCGCCCGGAACCCGGCGTCGAAGCGGCGCTGGAAGCCGATCTGGAGCAGGGACCCGGCGGCCTCGGCCTCGCGCAGCGCGCGGGCCGTGCCCGCCAGGTCCGCGGCGACGGGCTTCTCGCAGAAGGCGGGCAGGTGTTCGCGCGCGGCGCGGGTGATCAGCTCGGCGTGGGAGGCGGTCGACGAGGCGATGACCACGGCGTCCACGCCGGCGCCGAAGACCTCGTCCACGGAGCCGGCGGCGCGGGACCCGGTCCGCTCCGCGAGCGCCGCGGCCCGTGCGGGGTCGGCGTCGGCGATCAGAAGCTCGGCGGATTCGTCTTCGCGGAGCGTATGGGCGTGGAACGAGCCGATGCGGCCTGCACCGAGCAGACCGATGCGGAGGGATTGGTGTGCCATGCGGGTTCCCTTTCACCGTTTCCCGGGGGCAAACCCCCTGGGACCCGTTACACCTGAGCCATGAGCGTCCCGGTTGCCGGACCGTACGACCTGATCGCCATGGGCCGCCTCGGGGTGGACCTCTATCCGCTGCGCGCCGGGGTGCCGCTGGCCGAGGTCGAGACGTTCGGCCGGTTCCTGGGCGGTACGGCGGCCAACGTCGCCGTCGCGGCCGCCCGGTTGGGACGCCGTACGGCGCTCGTCAGCCGCACCGGTGCCGACCCGTTCGGTGACTTCCTGCACGGGGCGCTGCGGGGCTTCGGCGTGGACGACCGCTGGGTGACGCCCGTGGCCGCGTACCCCACGCCCGTCACGTTCTGCGAGATCTTCCCGCCGGACGACTTCCCTCTGTACTTCTACCGCCGCCCCAAGGCGCCCGATCTGGAGATCCGGGCACAGGAGCTGGACCTCGACGCGATCCGTGCCGCCCGGATCTTCTGGATGACCGGCACGGGGCTGTGCGACGAGCCCAGCCGCGGTGCGACGCTCGCCGCGCTCGAGGCGCGGGCGCGGCGCGGCGTCACGGTCCTCGACCTGGACTGGCGCCCGGCGTTCTGGGCCGGCGGGGCGGCTGCGGCGCAGCCGTACTACGCGGCCGCGCTCGCCCGCGCCACGGTGGTCGTCGGCAGCCCGGACGAGTGCGAAGCCGCCACGGGGGAGCGGGAACCGCGCGCCGCCGCGCGGGCCCTGCTCGCCGCCGGGGCCGAACTCGCCGTCGTGAAGCGGGGGCTCGGGGGCCCCGGGGGTGTCATGGCCGTGCACCGCGACGGCGTGGTGGCGGAGGTGCCGCCGGCGGGGATCGAGGTCCTCAACGGGCTCGGTGCGGGCGATGCGTTCGGCGGGGCGCTGTGCCATGGGCTGCTCGCGGGGTGGGATCTGGCCGACGTCCTCCGCTTCGCGGACGCCGCCGGGGCGTTGGTCGCCTCGCGGCTCGCGTGCTCTTCGGCGATGCCGACGCCGGCGGAGGTGGGGGATCTGCTCGCCCGCCGGGCGTGAGATGTTGCCCCGGCCCCACCCTCTCGCCGTCTCCTGGGGCTCCGCCCCAGACCCCGCTTCGGGGGCTGCGCCCCCGGGCCCCCTTGTCGCGGCTTCGCCGCTCGTCCTCAATCGCCGGACGGGCTGACTTGTAGCCCGTCCGGCGATTG
>NZ_JBTHHU010000036.1:0-74615 GCF_059089585.1 Streptomyces sp. SX-6
TTCGGCTACCGCCGCCTCACCGTCCGGTACGAACGCAAGGGCTCCCACTTCCTCGCCTTCCTCGGCCTCGCGGCCGCCCTCACCTGCTACAAGAAACTCGCCAAGATCACCACGTGAGACATCCTCTAAGGGCCCTCTGAGAGTGGCGGTGCAATCCTGAAGCACGCAGACTGGAGCTCGTCAGGGGTATTTACCTGCTCGGCAAAGAGCTGAAAGTCCCTGTGCCGGATGAAGCGATCAGGGAATTTCACAGAACGGAACGAGGCCTGGTTCGGGTCGATCTCCGCTCTTTCGAGGGTGTAAGTCGAGTCCTCGCGAACCTCTTCTGCAACGCCGGGGTCTATGATCCCCTGAAAGAACTTGCTGTGTATGCGGAAATTGTCGAGCGTGTCGATTTGCAAGCAGAAGCCTATCGGAAGAATGGCTCGCCGAAGCTGTCCCGTTTCGCCGAATTCCAGATTTGGGCCGGTCCACTCGAATGTCGCGTTACGGCGGTCGTCGTCGGTTTGGATCTTGGCGATATTGGCAAGACCGGTTTGGTCGATGATGAAGAAATCTGGGAGGTTGTTCGAAAACAGTGAAAGATTAGGCATCTTCTGTTCCTCGTCCCCGTGATGTGTCCATCTGGGTGTCACGCCTCGTCACGGCGTCGGGGCTCTGACGGCCATGTAGGTGGGAGCGCTATCTCCACCATGCGCCGCCAAGGGGGTGAACGCCACCGCTGCATATCGGTTGCGGACAACTCGGGGACGTCGATCTCTTCGGCCGCGCTCCCGGCCCAGCGCGCCCAGCGCGGCGAGCAGGCCGCGCTCAAAGGCGCCTCCTGCAAGACGGGGCGGGACAGTGCGCCCTCTGCGGGCGCAGCCTGCCCAGCACCTTCCTGATAGGTGCCCACATCGAAAAGCGCGACCTGGCCAACATCGCCATGCTCACCTGCACCATCGGCTGCGACGCCGTGTGCGAACACGGCGCAGTCCAGCACCCGTTTTACACAAACAGCGAAGAAGGTAACCGGCGAGAGTTGATCGATTCAAATCGATTTCGGGTCACCTTCGGTCGCAAGGCGACAACGGCCCAGGGGTGTTGGGGGGTTGGCTTACGGTCGCCCTAATCGGTGCTCCGTACGGAAACGGAGCGACCCCCGGTGCCGGGTCCTAAGCCAGCTCCGAGGGTCTACACCGCCAGGAGTATCGGAAGGACTCCCGCACCGTGCTCAAGCATGCTAGCGCCCTCGAGGGTCGCTTCACCCAGGTTCCGAACGACATCATCCGCAATCCGGGCCTCGGTTCGGACGCCGTACGTCTGCTGCTGTTGGTGCTCTCCCTGGCCGACCCCTCGGGTTTGTCGCTGTGGGAGGCCGCGTGCCGCGTGGACATGAAGAAGGCGGCCTTCCAGCGGGCGAAGAAACAGCTCAAGGACGAGGGGTACGTACACGAGTGGCGCCGCCAGGGCGCGGACGGCCGCTGGACGACCACCCAGCTCGTCTCCAACCTGCCCCTCAACGCAGGGGAAGCCGCCGCGATCCGTGACGGCTTCCGACCGGCGGACCCAAAACCGGCGATCGGCCAACCGACGGGTCCGTCCGTCGGCCGTTCCCCACAAAAGACTGGGGAGAACACTCACCTTCCGCCCTCCCAGCCCTCCCCGCCACCGCCAACCAGCCTGCCCGCGCCGCTGGTTGAGCGCGGGGCCTACGTCCTGGCCTCCGTCTCCCACGCCGAGCGGCGGCTGCGGCTCACCGGGCGCGACGTCCAGGAACTCGCCCCGCTCGCGGGCGAATGGCTCCTGCGCGGCGCCACCTTCGACGACGTACGCAACGCTCTGACCCAGGGCCTGCCCCAGCCCGTCCAGTGCCCCGCCGCCCTCATCCGCAACCGCCTCACCCGCAAGATGCCCGACCTGCCCACCGCCCGCCAGATCGCGGCGTCCGCCGCGCCGCCGCCCCGGCGGCTCCAGGCCTGCGCCGGGGACTGCGGCCGCATGATCCGGCCCGCGGCCGAAGGTGAAACCCACTGCCGCGAATGCCGCCTCGGGCAGCTCGAGGACGCCCAGGATGTCTCCGGCGCCGTTACTGCAACTCAACGTGGCATCAGGGCCGTCCGCACGGCGCTGCGCGGAACGCTGTGAGTGCCTTCAGCGGTTCTCGTTGGGGAGGCTCTGGGAGGGGTTGGCCGGGAGGATGAAGTTCCAGCTGTGACTGCCATGGTGCTGGCCGTCAGGCGAGTTCCTGCTGGGGCAGGCGCCGTTGGTGGGGGCGCCGTTCCACCACAGGCCGAAGCAGTGGTTGCAGAATCGCCAGTTGTCCTGGTAGGCCGTGATCTCGTCGGGGCTCGGAGGCGCCGACTGCGGTCTTGGCTCATGGGCGGAGGGTGCGGAACTATCCTGCTTCGGCGCTGCGTTGGCGTTGGAGGTGCCCAGTGCTGCCGCACCGGCGGCTGCGGTCAGACCGCCTGCGGTCTTCATAAGGGCGCGGCGGGACGGTGACTTGTCGGTCATGGTCTTCTTCCCTTCGTCTGACACGCTTTGACTCTGCTCCGTCCGTGACGGGAACGACACCCCGAGCATTCGGGGGTTGACGGTTCCTTGTCCCCAAGTTCTCGATCGCGGCCCTGCTGAAGGAGAACGGTGGACCTGATCAGTAGTGCCCAGCGCGACGAGCTGTTCAACAGCTTCGAGCGGGATGCTTTCCACCTGGAGCTGCGGGACGACTACGGATCACCCGCCGAGGACACCGCCTATGCACGGTGGCAGCGCGGCGAGCCGGATGATTACGCCTGGCTCGGCCCATGGGCGACGTTGATGAAGCGCGTCATCGGCCAGGGCAGAACGGTGCGTCGGGTCCGTGTGGTGACCGAGCCGCACTCGCAATACGTTGGGTGGGAGCACTCGCTCACTCGCCTGAACCTTGAGGCGGGCGAGGACATCCGGTGGCTGCCCAGGCACCAGATGAGGATCCGGATGTCGTGGCGGAGTGTGTCCGCCTACGTGATCAGCTCTGGGCCATCGCTATCAGGCACACCGAGTACCAGCTCTGACCTTCCATGTCCGAGCAGGCGCAAGAGGCACGGGAGGCGTTGGGCTCCCAGCTGCGCGGGTTCCGCAAAGATGCGGGTATCTCAAGTGGCCGGGCATTTGCCGCCGTAACAGGGTGGCAGGAGTCCAAGGTTTTCGGCCGTCTACGGCAACTCGGCGAGGGCCCTCATCACAGCAGCACTGGACCACTTGGACCAGCCCGGCTGAGTGCGGTGGCCCCGCCGACCCCCTGCGCGAGGGGATCGACGGGGCCTGGCGGACGGGGTTACGACCGCGGCATGGGCGGCATGACTTCCTGCGGGTTGGCGGGCGGGGCGATGAGCATGCTGCCTGCGGTCACGGTCGGGTTGAGGTCCTTGTGGATTGCGCGGGCGACGGCCTGAATGGCGGCGATGCCGGTCTCCATGGTGCGGTTGTTCTGCGTGAGCACCGCCATGGAGTAGTTGTGGCCGTGGCCGGTGAAGGCACCGATGCTGTTGATGCGCCAGTCGCGCGAGACGGTGCGCTGCAGCCAGCCGTTCTTCACGTGGACCGTCACGTTCTTGGGGGCACCCACGGGGGTGCCCCAACGCTGGGACGGGATGACCTTGTTCATGAGCTTGAGGACGTACGCACGCGAACTGTCGCTCAGCACCTTGTTCTTGTCGGTCAGCAGGCGCAGGAGCTTCAGTTGGTCGTCCGCGGTGATCTGGGTGAGACCCCAGGTGCCGTTCTTGCCGGGGATGGTGTGGTGCATTCCGGCGGCCTTGACGAACGCCACGACCTTGTCGCGGCCGAGCTGGCGCCACAGGGCGGTGGTGCTGTTGTTGTCCGACTCGGTGATCATCTTGGTCGCGAGGCGCGTCTCGCGCGACGTCAGCTTGCGGTGGTGCTTGTCCGCGTCCCACAGGAGCGTGGACAGGACGGTCGCCTTGACCACGCTGGCGGAGTCGAACTGCTGGCTCCCGCGCAGGGTGCACGTGGTGTTCGTGGTGTTGTCGTGCAGGGCGATGGCGACCGTGGAGGTCTTGCCCTGAAGTGCCTTGGTGATGTCCTTGGTGAGCTTGTTGGCGAGCCCCGGCTTTGCCGACGTGCAGGACACCTTCGGTGTCGCGGCCACGGCCGTCCCCTCCCCGGCGATCGTCGGTACGAGCACTCCCGCCGCCAGCGCCACGGCCAGTGCGCCCTGCGTACGACGGGATATGCGGTGGTGCTTCATTGTGCTTTCCCCAACCCTCTGTTGCATGTCACGAGTTCGTCACTTGGTGAACTCGTGACATGTGACCCATAAGGGTGGGAGAAAGTTGTATGGGGAATTTGATTAGTGGTCAGGCGGGGGCGGCAAGGCCTGGACCAGTGCGCCGAGCGCCGCGCCGTAGGCGTGCTCGGCCGGGGTGGAGTAGCCGACGACGAGGCCGTCCACGGCGGGCATGACCGCGTCCGGGTGGCGGTAGTCGGCGAGTCCGTCGAGGGCGACGCCCTGCCAGGCGGCGGCCTTGACGGCGGACGCCTCGGTGCCGGGCGGCAGGCGCAGGACCGCGTGCAGACCGGCGGCGATGCCGGTGGGGGCGATGTGCGGGGCGTGCTCGGCGAGGGCGGCGACGAGCCGGTCGCGGCGGTGCCGGTAGTGCTGGCGCATGCGGCGTACGTGACGGTCGTAGTGGCCCGAGGCGATGAAGTCGGCGAGGGTGAGCTGGTCGGGGACGCTCGCCCAGGCCTCCCGCTCGCCCTTGGCGGTCAGCGCGGCGTCGACCAAGTGCTCGGGCAGGACCATCCAGCCCAGGCGTACCGCCGGGGACAGGCTCTTGCTGACGGAACCGAGATAGACGACCCGCTCCGGGTCGAGGCCCTGGACGGCGCCGACCGGTTCGCGGTCGTAGCGGAACTCCCCGTCGTAGTCGTCCTCGAGGACCAGCCCGCCCCGGGCGCGGGCCCAGTCGACGACGGCCGTGCGGCGGGCGGGGTGCAGCGGGCCGCCGGTCGGGAACTGGTGGGCGGGGGTGAGGAGGACGGCCCGTACGCGCGGGTGGTCGGCCAACTCGTCGGTGCGTGCGCCGTGTTCGTCCAGCGTCAGGGGGATGGTGCGGGTGCCCGCGGTCTCGAGGATGGAGCGGTGGAAGGGGAGGCCGTACGACTCGACGGCCAGCGGGCCGCGTACCACTCCGTCGCCGAACAGCAGCCGCAGGGCGTGGGCGAAGCCGGAGCACACCACGATCCGCTCGGGAGTCGTTCGTACGCCTCGGGCGCGTGCGAGGTAGTCGGCCAGGGCGCGACGCAGCTCGATCCGTCCTTGCGGATCGCCGGGGCCGAAGGCCTCGTTGGGTGCGGCGGTCAGGGCCCGGCGGGCGGCGGCGAGCCAGGCGGTGCGGGGGAAGGAACCGGCGTCGGGCTGACCCTGCATCAGGTTGTGGGCGGGGGCGGAGCGGGCCGGTGTCTTCTTGGGGACGCGGACGGGCCTGACCGGTTCGGCGCGTGCGGCGACGCGCGTGCCGGAGCCCTGGCGGGCGGTCAGCCAGCCCTCGGCGACCAGTTCGGCGTAGGCGTCGGCGACGGTGTTGCGGGCCAGGCCGAGGTCGGCCGCGAGCGAGCGGTACGGCGGCAGACGGGTGCCCGGAGCCAGCCGCCCTTCGCGGACCGCTTCACGCAGCGCGTGGATGAGAGCGGCTCGGCGGCTGCCGGGACCTGACAGGTCCAGGTGCAGGTCACTGCCGATGCGCTCCGCCGAATTGACCCATGATTCCCCCATGGAAGTGCACCCTATCCGAGGTCTCTTCGAGCCATAGCGTTGTGGTCATGACGAACAACACCGCAACCCACACCGCATCCCGGGTCAACTTCGCCAAGGCCGCTCCGAAGGCGTTCAAGGCCCTGATCGGCTTCGACGCCGCCGCCCGCGAGGGCCTCGACCCCGCCTTGGTCGAACTGGTCCAGATCCGTGCCTCGCAGCTCAACGGCTGCGCGTACTGCCTGCACATGCACACCTCCGACGCCCGCAAGGCGGGCGAGAGCGAGGAGCGGCTGCACATGGTGGCCGTCTGGCGGGAGGCCCGCCGGTTCTTCACGGCCAAGGAATGCGCCGCACTCGCCCTCGCCGAAGCCGTCACGCTCGTCTCACAGGGCGGGGTGCCGGACGATGTCTATGCCTTGGCTGCCGAGCACTTCGGGGAAGAGGAACTGGCCCGGCTCCTGGCCCTGATCTTCACGATCAACACCTGGAACCGCATTGCCCTCAGCACGGCCAAGGTGCCCGGCACCGACGAGCGGGTGGCCCACTGATGAGGTATGAGGCACCCCGGCGCCACCGCGCCGGCCTGACCCTGGCCCTGCTGGCCTTTGCCCAGCTGATCATCTCCGTTGACTACAACATTGTTTACGTGGCGCTCCCGCAGATCGGCAGCGGACTCGGCTTCTCCGCCCAGCAGTTGCAGTGGGTCGTCAGTGCTTATGCCGTCGCCTTCGGCGGCGCCTTGCTGCTGGGCGGCCGGGCCTGTGATCTGTACGGGCCGCGGCGGATGTTCGTCCTCGGCCTGAGCCTGTACGCCGTCTCGTCGCTTGCGGGCGGCCTGGCCACGTCACCCGGTCTGCTGATCGCGGCCCGCGCGGTCCAGGGCGTCGGCGGTGCCTTCCTCTTCCCTGCCACACTCACCCTGGTGGGCACCCTGTTCGCCGAAGGCCCCGAGCGCAACCGCGCGTACGCGGTGTGGGGCGCCGCCGGAGGCAGCGGACTGATCGTCGGTGCGCTCCTGGGCGGGACGCTCACCCAACTGTTCGGCTGGCGAGCCGTGTTGTACGTCAACGTGCCGCTCGCTGTGATCGCCGCCGGAGCCGCCTTCCGGCTGATCGCGCCGGACCCTGTCCGCCGCTCCGGCCGCAGGATCGACCTGCCGGGAGCGCTCACCTCGACCCTCGGGGTGACGGGACTCGTCTTTGCTCTCGTCCAGGGCCCCGAATCGGGATGGGGATCGCCGGTGGTCCTCCTGGGCGCGGCTCTCGGAGTGGCGCTCGTGGCCGCGTTCCTCGTCATCGAGAAGCGCGGCCAGGACCCGCTGATGCCGCTGCGGCTGCTGCGCGGACGCGCCCTGAGCGCAGGCATGGCCGTCACTTTCCTCTACATGGCCACCATCGGCACTCTGGCGTACTTCCTCACCGTGTACTTCCAGGGCGTCCTCGGCTACAGCGCCCTGCGGACCGGCCTGGCCTATGTGGTCCCGATGCTCGCCCTCACCGCCGGCTCCCTGGCAGGCGGGCGCGCCGCCGACCGGTTCGGGGTGCGCCCCGCGCTGACCGGCAGCCTGGTCCTGGGTGCGGTCGGCATTGCGATGGTGGCGTCGGCGATGGCCACGGACGGCTCGTACGTCTCCATGGTGCCCGGCTTCCTCGTCCTGGGCCTGGGGCAAGGGGCGGGGTACACCCTGATGTTCGGTGCCGCGTCCAGTGGGGTCGCCCCGCACGAGCAGGGCATCGCCTCCGGCATGGCCTCCACCGCCCAGCAGATCGGCGGGGCCGTAGGCCTGGCCGTCCTGGTCGCACTGGCCCGCCCCGGCGCGGCATCGGCCGCCGCCGTCGTCGACGGCCTGCGCACGGCGCTCTTCGTCGCCGCGGCGGGTACGGCCGTCACGGCGCTGGCCGCCCTCGGTCTGCCCCGGGGCCGGGCCGCCGAGCCGGCCGAGCAGTGCACCCTGGCCGCCTGATCCGTCGCTGTGGCCGGCCCCCCCGGGCTGCGCTCGAGGAATGGCCACAGCGACGGACGTGCGCCGAAATGCCTTGCCGGCGGCTCCGGTTGGCGTGCAGACCTGCGCGAGCCGGGCGGCGCGCTGCGTCGTCAGCCGCCGGTCTGTCCCGCGTGGGCCACAACTGCGCGCTCAGCCGGCAGCGGCGCCGAACCACTTCGGCAGCGCGGCGAGCAGACCCTGCTGGTCATCGCCGGCCCACGCCACGTGACCGTCCGGCCGCAGCAGCACCGCGGGCGCGTCCAGTTCCTCGCTGACGTCGACGACGTGGTCGACCCGGTCCGCCCACCCGGCGACCGAGAGCCGGCCGGTCTGGTCGAGCAGCAGTCCGCGGCCGCCGTGCATCAGGTCGTAGAGGCGCCCGCGCTTCAGCTGTACGTCCCGCATCCGCAGGCCGAGCAGTTCGTGGCCCTCGCCGAAGTCGTAGCGGATCCCGATCGCGGTGATCTTCTCGATCAGGCGCCGGTTCACCTCCTCGATGTCGATCAGTTCCGCCATCAGCCGGCGCACCGACTGGGGGCCCGGCTCGGTGGACATCAGCTCCATCTGCGCGCGGGAGTTGTCCAGCACGGCGGTGGCCACCGGGTGCCGTTCGGCGTGGTAGCTGTCCAGCAGCCCCTCCGGCGCCCAGCCGTCCACCGCGGCGGCCAGCTTCCAGCCGAGGTTGAACGCGTCCTGCACGCCGAGGTTGAGGCCCTGCCCGCCGGTCGGCGGGTGGATGTGCGCCGCGTCGCCGGCCAGCATCACCCGGCCGACCCGGTAGCGCTCGGCCTGGCGGGTGGCGTCGCCGAAGCGGGAGAGCCAACGCGACGAGTGCGCGCCGAAGTCGGTGCCCGAGGTCGCCCGCAGCTGCTTCTTGAACTCCTCGAGGGTCGGCGGGACCGTACGGTCCTCGGCCACCCCCTCGGCGGGCACGACGACGCGGTACACCCCGTCCCCGAGAGGCATGGCGCCGAACCGCATCTGGGTCCTGCGGACCTCGGTCATGACGGTGGTCAGTTCCTCCTGCGACGCGGTGAGCTCCATCTCGCCCAGCAGCGTCTCGACCCTGGTGGGCTCGCCGGGGAAGCCGACGCCGAGCAGCTTGCGCACCGTGCTGCGGCCGCCGTCGCAGCCGACGAGGTAGCGCGAGCGCAGCTGAGTCCCGTCGGCAAGCTCGGCCGTCACCCCGTGCTCGTCCTGGCTCAGCCCGACCAGCTCGCAGCCGCGCCGGAACTCGGTGCCGAGCCCGGTGGCGTGCTCGGTCAGCAGACGTTCGGTGATCGTCTGCGGGATGCCGAGGACGTACGAGTGCGCGCTGTCCAGGTCGGGCCACTGCTTGCCGAGGCCGGCGAAGAAGCCGCCGACCTTGTACTGCTTGCCGTGCTCGAGGAACTGCTCCAGCAGGCCGCGCTGGGCCATCACCTCGATGCTGCGCACGTGCAGACCGAGCGCGCGGACGAACGTGGTCGGCTCCGCATCCTTCTCCAGCACCACCACGTCCGCACCGTGCAGCCGCAGCTCGGCGGCCAGCATCAGGCCGGTCGGTCCGCCGCCGACAACGATCACGTCGATCATTGCAAATCCCCGTTTCCGCGTTTCCGCAGTTCTTGCGTTCTTGCTTCAGCGGGTGATTGTGCGGTACGGACGGGGCCTTGCCGCAAGGCCCCCCATGCGCTATATGTTGAGAGTGGCAAGGAGAGTATTCGCTCCTTGCCCTTTCTGTTGCTACACCAGGCTTTCTCTCCACGCCCGGTGCAGGTCCGCGAAGTGGCCGGTGCCGGCGATGAGTTCGGACGGCGGGCCGTCCTCCACCACGCGGCCGTCGGCCATCACCAGGACCCGGTCGGCGATCTCGACCGTCGAGAGGCGGTGGGCGATCACGACGGCCGTACGCCCGCGCAGCACCGTGTGCATGGCGCGCTGGACGGCCTGCTCGCCCGGGATGTCGAGGGAGGACGTCGCCTCGTCGAGGATCAGGACGGCGGGGTCGGCCAGCAGGGCGCGGGCGAAGGAGACCAACTGGCGCTGGCCCGCGGAGATACGGCCGCCGCGTTTGCGGACGTCCGTGTCGTAGCCCTCGGGGAGGGCGGTGATGAAGTCGTGGGCACCGATGGCCTTGGCGGCACGCTCGACGTCCGCGCGAGTGGCGTCGGGGCGGCCGATGGCGATGTTCTCGGCGACGGTGCCGGAGAAGAGGAACGCTTCCTGGGTGACCATGACGACACCTCGCCGAAGGTCGGGAACGGACAGGTCGCGCAGGCTCACCCCGTCGAGAAGGACACGGCCCTCGGTGGGGTCGTAGAAGCGCGCGAGGAGCTTGGCGAGCGTGGACTTGCCGGCACCGGTGGAGCCGACGACCGCCACCGTCTGCCCCGCGGCGAGGGTGAGGTCGAAGCGGGGCAGCACCTCGCCGCCCGTACGGTAGGCGAAGCTCACGCCCTCGAAGACGACCTCACGGCCCGGCCGGTCCGTAGAGCGCTCGGGCAGCGGCCGGGGGTCGGCCGGTTCC
Organism: Streptomyces sp. SX-6; assembly: GCF_059089585.1. Lineage (NCBI taxonomy): Bacteria > Bacillati > Actinomycetota > Actinomycetes > Kitasatosporales > Streptomycetaceae > Streptomyces > Streptomyces sp. SX-6. The sequence continues at coordinate 10,234 of NZ_JBTHHU010000036.1, forward strand.
GGGACGGACGGGCGCTGGGCCAGCAGGCCCGCGATCTTCTCGAGCGAAGCGGCCGCGGATTGGTAGGAGTTGAGGAACATGCCGAACTGGTCGACCGGGTCGTAGAGCCGGCGCAGATACAGCACCGCCGCGGCCAGGACACCCAGGCCCAGATCGCCGGCGGCCACCCGGTAGGCGCCCCAGACCACGATCGCGGCCAGGGTGATGTTGCACAGCATGCGGGAGGTCATGACATACCGGCCCATGAACACCATCGCATCGTGATTGGTGCGCTGGTGGCGGGCGTTGAGCTCGTCGAAGTGGGCGTCGTTGACGCGCTCGCGGCGGAACGCCTGGACGGGCCGGATGCCGTTCATGGTCTCGGTGAACTTGACGATGACCGCCGCGATCGCCGTGGACTTGCGGCGGTGGATCGACAGCGAGTGGCGTGCGTACCAGCGGACCAGCAGCCACAGCGGGGCGAAGGAGAGCAGGGCGGCCACACCCGTGCTCCAGTCCATCCATATCAGGGTCGCCGAGACCAGCACCATCGATGCGGCGATGCCCATGAGCTCCTGGAGGCCGTCGTTGAGCAGCTCCCGCAGCGATTCGATGTCCGTGGTGGCGCGGGAGATCAGCCGGCCCGAGGTGTAGCGCTCGTGGAAGTCGACGCTGAGCGTCTGCGCATGGCGGAAGATCCGGCCGCGCAGATCACGCAGGGCGTCCTGGCCGACGCGCGCCGACAGCCGGATGAACGCGGCCATGAACAGGCCCGCTGCCAGGGCCGAGATGAGGTAGGCGACCCCTGCGGCCATCAGCGGGCCGTAGTCGTGGCGGCGGACCGCGGGCACGCCGCGGTCGACGGCGTACGCGACGAGCAGGGGACCTGCCTGTACCGATGCCTGCTGGAGCAGCAACATGAGGACGGTCAGCCGCACGCGCCCCTTGGCGGGGGCGAGCAGCGAGCGCAGCAGCGCGAGCGAGGCGCCCTTGGGGGTGGGCAGCATGTCCCGGCTGACGGCGTCGCCGGTGGCGGCGGCCGCGGTCGGTTTGGTGGTGCGGTTGTCGTCGTCGGCCGCGGTCTGGTCGGAGACGGTTGTGGTCACGGCAAGTCGTCCCCTCGGGAAGCGGGTTGATCCTGTCCGGACATGAGCGACGCGTACTCCCGGTTACTGTGCAGCAATTCCTGGTGCGTGCCCACTGCCGTGATGCGGCCGCCCGACAGGAGGGCGACCCGGTCGGCGAGGAGCACGGTGGACGGGCGGTGGGCCACGACGAGGGCGGTGGTGGTCGCCAGGACCTCGCGCAGGGCCTGTTCGACGAGCGCTTCCGTGTGCACGTCGAGCGCGGAGAGCGGGTCGTCGAGGACGAGGAAGCGCGGTGCGCCGACCACGGCACGGGCCAGGGCGAGGCGCTGGCGCTGCCCGCCGGACAGGCTGAGGCCCTGCTCACCGACCTGGGTGCGGTGGCCCTCGGGGAGCGCGTGCACGAAGTCGGCCTGGGCGACGGACAGGGCGCGGGCGAGGTCGGCCTCCCCGCCGTGCTCCGCGCCCATCAGGACGTTCTCGCCGGCGGTGGCGGAGAAGAGCGTGGGTTCCTCGAAGGCGACGGCGACCATCCCGCGCAGCTGCTCGCGCGGCAGCTCGGTGATCTCCTGGCCGTCGAGGGTGATCCGGCCGGCGGTCGGTTCGTGGAGGCGGGGGATCAGCGCGGTCAGCGTGGTCTTGCCGCAGCCCGTGGCACCGACGAGGGCCATGGTCTCGCCGGGGCGGATGTGCAGGTCGACTCCGCGCAGGACGGGCGGGGCGTCCGGCGGGGCGTCGGGGTAGCGGAACTCGACGCCTTCCAGGCGCAGTCCGTCCTTGCGGTCGCGGTCGCGGACGCGGGCGTGGACGCGGGCCGTTGTCGCCGGGGTCGGAGTGAGAGCGGTGTCCGGCGCGGGGGCGGGGGTGTCGAGGACCTCGAAGAAGCGGTCCGTGGCGGTGGCCGACTCGTTGGAGATCGCGAGGATGAAGCCCATGGACTCCACCGGCCAGCGCAGGGCCAGCGCCGTCGACAGGAAGGCCACCAGCGCCCCGGCCGACAGGGCGCCGTCGGCGACCTGCATGACGCCGAGGACCAGGGCCGTGCCGATCGCGAGCTCGGGCAGCGTCGTGATCAGGGCCCAGAGCATCCCCAGCAGACCGGCCTTCTTCAGCTCGGTCCGTCTCAGCCGGCCGGTGAGGGAGGTGAACGAGCGCTCCTGGCCGCGGTGTTGGCCGAACCCCTTGATGATGCGGATGCCGAGGACGCTCTCCTCGACGACCGTGGTCAGATCGCCGATCTGGTCCTGGGCCACGCGGGCGACCTGGGTGTAGCTCTCCTCGAAGTACCGGCACAGGATGATCAGCGGGACGACCGGGGCGAGCAGGACGAGTCCCAGGGTCCACTTCTGGAGCAGCAGGATGACGAACCCGAGGAGGATCGTCAGCGTGTTGACCACCAGGAAGGTCGCCCCGAAGGCCAGGAAGATCCGCAGCAGCATCAGATCGGTGGTGCCGCGCGAGAGCAACTGGCCGGAGGCCCACCGGTCGTGGAAGGAGACCGGCAGCCGTTGCAGATGCCGGTAGAGCGCCGCCCGCATCGCGGCCTCGACCCTGCTCAGCGGGCCCGCCACAAGCATCCGGCGCACGCCGAACAGCGAGGCCTCGAGCACGCCGAGGAGCAGCACCAGCAGACCGCCGAGCCAGACCCCCGACGGGTCGTGGTCGGCGATCGGCCCGTCCACGATCCACTTGAGCACGAGCGGTATGACCAGGCTCATGGACGAGGCGAGCACCGCGACGGCGGTGGCGGCGGCCAAGTGGCCGCGCACGGGCCGGACATACGGCCACAGGCGCAGCAGCGAGCGCACCGCGGAGCGACGTTCGGCAGGTCTCTTCTCTTCCTCGGTTCCGGTCCTCACTCGCCGAGACTACGGTCCGGCACTGACAAAGCTCACTCGGTTTTTGGGCGTACGACTTCCGCCGGAGCCGTGGCCTCCGGGGGAGTGACGGCGAGGAGGAGGACGGAGCGGGCGGGCACCACGGTGCGCGTTCCCGCCGCACGGCGCACGCCCGGCGCCGTGCGCTGGTCCTCGCGCGTGGTGTCCACGAGCAGTTCGTAGGAGGCGGCCCAAGGCGGGCCCGGCAGCGCGAAGTCGACGGGGGCGGCGCCCGCGTGCAGGATCACCAGGAAGCTGTCGTCCGTGACGGGGCTGCCGTCGGGGGCGCGCAGGCGGATGTCCCGGCCGGAGAGGTACATGCCGAGCGTGGTGGCGGACGCGTACCAGTCGGCCTCCGTCATCTCCGTGCCCTCCGCGGTGAACCACGCCAGGTCGCGCGGGCCGTCCCCCTCGCGCGGGAGCCCGGCGAAGAAGGAGCGGCTGCGCAGGACGGGGTGGGCGCGGCGCAGGGTGAGCAAGCGGGAGACGAGGTCGGTGAGCGGGCGCCAGGCGGGGGTGTCGACGAGGGACCAGTCGAGCCAGCCGGTCTCGTTGTCCTGGCAGTAGGCATTGTTGTTGCCGCCCTGGGTGCGGCCCATCTCGTCGCCCGCGACGAGCATCGGCACGCCCGTGGACAGCAGCAGGGTGGTGAGCAGGTTGCGCATCTGCCGCCTGCGCAGGGCGAGTACGGATGGTTCGGCGGTCTCGCCCTCGGTGCCGCAGTTCCACGACCGGTTGTCGTCGTTGCCGTCGCGGTTGCCCTCGCCGTTGGCCTCGTTGTGCTTGCGTTCGTAGCTGACGAGGTCCCGCAGGGTGAATCCGTCGTGCGCGGTCACGAAGTTGACGGACGCGTACGGCCGCCGGCCGCCCCAGCCGTACAGGTCGCTGGAACCGGAGAGCCGGTAACCGAGGTCGCTCACGTCCGGGAGGGTTCCGCGCCAGAAGTCGCGCACGGCGTCGCGGTAGCGGTCGTTCCACTCGGACCACGGCGGCGGGAAGCCCCCGGCGTGGTAGCCGCCGGGTCCCACGTCCCACGGTTCGGCGATGAGCTTGACGCCGCGGAGCACCGGGTCCTGGGCGAGGGTGGTGAGGAACGGCGCGAGCGTGTCGACGTCGTGCGCCGTACGGGCCAGGGCGGAGGCGAGGTCGAAGCGGAAGCCGTCGACGCCCATCTCGGTGACCCAGTAGCGCAGCGAGTCGGTGATCAGCCGCAGCACGTTCGGCTGGAGGACGTTCAGGGTGTTGCCGCAGCCGGTGTAGTCGGCGTAGCGGCGGGGGTCGTTCTGCAGCCGGTAGCAGCGGCGGTTGTCGATGCCGCGCAGGGACAGGGTGGGCCCGAGCTCGCCGCCCTCGGCGGTGTGGTTGTAGACGACGTCGAGGACGACCTCGATGCCCGCGGTGTGCAGGGTGCGCACCATCCGCTTGAACTCGGCGACTTGTGCGCCGCGCCTGCCGGAGGCGGCGTACGCGGCGTGCGGGGCGAAGTAGCCTATGGAGTTGTAGCCCCAGTAGTTGCGCAGCCCGCGGCGCAGGAGATGGTCCTCGTGCGCGAACTGGTGTACCGGCAGCAGCTCCACCGCGGTGACGCCTAACCGGACCAGGTGCTCGACGGCCGCGGGGTGCGCGAGGCCGGCGTAGGTGCCGCGCAGCCGCTCGGGTATCTGGGGATTGAGCCGGGTGAAGCCGCGCACGTGGAGTTCGTAGAGGACGGTGTCGGCCCAGGGGGTGGCGGGGCGGGGGCCGCCCGCCCGGTCGCCGTCGGCGACGACGACGCCCTTGGGGACGTACGGCGCCGAGTCCCGCTCGTCGCGGACGGTGTCGGCGACGTGCTGCTGCGGCCAGTCGCGGACGTGGCCGTACACCTGGGGCGGCAGTGCGAAGTCGCCGTCGACCGCGCGTGCGTAGGGGTCCAGGAGCAGCTTCGCCGGGTTCCAGCGGGCGCCGGTCCAGGGATCCCAGCGGCCGTGGACGCGGTAGCCGTAGCGCTGTCCGGGCAGTACGCCGGGCACGAAGCCGTGCCAGGTCTCGTGGGTCAACTCCTCGAGCCGGATCCGGGTTTCGTGTACGAGGCCGCCTGTGTGCTCGGTGAAGAGGCAGAGCTCCACGGCCTCCGCCCCGGCGGCCCACAGGGCGAAGTTGGTGCCGGCCACCTGGCCGGGGCCCACCGTGAACCGGGCGCCGAGCGGCTCGGGGCCGCCGGGCCACACCACGGGGTCGTCGGTGCCGTGATGGCCGTTGGCACGGGCGGTGAGCGGTACGCCGTCCGCCGCGGACCTGAACACCACGCCCTGTTGCGTCTCTTGCTCGGATGGGGTGGACACCATTCGCCTCCGGCGGTTCGCGGCTGCGCGCCGCTCACCTGGCTTCCCGGTCCGGGTGTCCGGCGCTTTCGCCCTGCCCCCTCTTCTTCCCACTCCGGCCCGGTTCCGCGCATGGCTCACACGTGTGATCGGGCGCAGCAAGGGAGTGCCGTGACGTTTCTCGTGGGGAAGCGTGTCGTTGGGACCGTTGTGACACCATTTGCGCTGCCGCGCGCTCTGCGCGGGCTGTTCGTGCTGGCCGCCTTCTCCCTGCTCGGCGGGTGCGTCGTGGGCGTCCCGAAGGCGACGCTCACGGACGACGAGCGTCCGGCCTCCGAGCTGATCCGGGTCACCCCGCGCGACGGCGCGAAGAACGTACGGGCCACGGACCCCTTCGAGGTGCGGGTGACGGAGGGGAGGCTGGAGCGGGTGCGGGTGGCCGAGATCTGGGACAGCGGCCGGCGCGCGCTCGAGGGCCGGATCTCCGCCGACGGCCACAGCTGGCAGCCCTCCCGGCTGCCGCTCGCCCTGGCCGCCCGCTACACCGTGGACGCGGTGGCCACGGACGGGCAGGGCCACCGTGCCGCGCGGCACACCGAGTTCAGGACGTATGTGCCGGAGCACCGTTTCATCGCGTACTTCACGCCCGCGCCCCGCTCCACCGTCGGCACCGGGATGATCGTCTCGTTCGGCTTCAGCCGTCCCGTCGCCGACCGGGCCGCCGTCGAGCGCGCGATCCGGGTGCGGGCGCAGCCGACGGTGGAGATCGCGGCGCACTGGTTCGGCTCGTCCCGCCTCGACTTCCGCCCGCGTCAGTACTGGCGGCCCGGCACCGTGGTCACGCTGGACCTGCGGCTGCGCGACGTACGGGCCGCGCCGGGGGTGTACGGGACGCAGACCAAGACGGTCGCCTTCACCGTGGGCCGCAGTCAGATGAGCACGGTGGACGCCGGGGCGCACACGATGAACGTCGTGCGCGACGGCGCCCGGCTGCGGACGCTGCCGGTCACGGCGGGGGGCCGCGGCGCCGCCACGTACGGCGGCACGATGGTGATCAGCGAGAAGTTCGACGTGACGCGGATGAACGGCGACACGGTGGGCTTCGGCGGCGAGTACGACATCACGGACGTACCGCACGCGATGCGGCTGACGGGCTCCGGGACGTTCCTGCACGGCAACTATTGGGCGCCGCCGGGGGCGTTCGGGACCCGCAACACCAGCCACGGCTGTATCGGGCTGCGCGATGTGGAGGGCGGCGGACGGGACACCCCGGCGGCGTGGTTCTACGACGCGTCGCTGGTCGGCGACGTCGTCGAGGTGGTCAATTCCCATGGGCGCGCGGTGGCGCCGGACAACGGTCTGGGCGGCTGGAACATGCCCTGGCAGGCGTGGCGGGCGGGGTCCGCGCTCGGTGGTGCGAACTGATCCGGTTGTGACCGTTCGGCAGGCTAGCCGGGGGACTTGGGACCGAACGGTGACACACGCGTGGCCGGGCCTGTCCGATGCATATGGTTATCTAGCGGCATGCGCGTATGGCGCGCCGACGGGGGCACCGCGTGGCCGCGGGCCGTGCGAGGGGAGACGACCGATTTGAACGTGCAGCCGATGTCCGGGAGCCGGGGGCGGCGTCGTGCGCTGTCCGCACTGCTGCTGGGGACGGCGCTGACCTTGACCGCAGCGTGCAGCGGTGGTTCCGACAGCGGCAAGAAGGCGGGCGGCAAGCTCGGCGGCGAGGAGTCGCAGGCCGTGGTGTCGATCGCGCCGAAGGACGGGGCCAACGACGTTGGTACCAGCGGCGCCCTCAAGGTGACCGCGGAGAAGGGCAGTCTGACGTCGGTCAAGGTCGTCGACGCCAAGGGCAAGCCGGTCGACGGCAAGATATCGGCCAACGGCTCGTCCTGGGAGCCGTCCGGCCACCTGTCCGCGTCCACCAAGTACTCGGTGGACGCGATAGCCAAGGACAAGGACGGCCGCGAGTCCGCCAAGCACGCCGCCTTCACCACGCTCACCCCGCAGAACACCTTCGTCGGCTACTTCACGCCGGAGGACGGCACCGAAGTGGGCGTCGGCATGCCGGTGTCGCTCAACTTCAGCCGCGGCATCACCGACCCCAAGGCCGTCGAGAAGGCCGTCAAGGTGACCGCCGAGCCGTCCGTGCCGATCAAGGGCCACTGGTTCGGCAACGACCGCCTCGACTTCCGGCCCGAGAAGTACTGGGCGCCCGGCACCAAGGTGACGCTCAGCATGGACCTCGACGGCGTCCAGGGCCGCGACGGCGTGTACGGCACGCAGAACAAGACCGTGAAGTTCACCGTCGGCCGCAACCAGGTGAGCACGGTCGACACCAAGACGCACGAGATGACGGTCCGGCGCGACGGCAAGGTCTTCAAGACCATCCCGATATCCGCGGGCGGCCCCGGGCACACGACGTACAACGGCCAGATGGTCATCAGCGAGAAGTACGACGTGACGCGCATGGACGGCTCCACGGTGGGCTTCGGGGGCGAGTACGACATCAAGGACGTGCCGCACGCGATGCGCCTGTCCGCCTCCGGCACCTTCATCCACGGCAACTACTGGTCCGGCGAAGGCGTCTTCGGCTCGGAGAACGCGAGCCACGGCTGCGTGGGCCTGTTCGACGAGCGCGGCGGCGGCGACCCGTCCACGCCCGCGTCCTGGTTCTACAAGAACTCGCTGATAGGCGATGTCGTCGTGGTGCAGAACTCGCCTGACAAAACGATCCAGCCCGACAACGGCCTCAACAGCTGGAACCTGCCGTGGTCGGAGTGGACCGTCAGCAACTGACGGCTTCATGTGTCCCTGTGGCACCGGTGCACTGTGACTCAAGTGCCCGGTGCCACTGCTCGTTAACGAGTAATAACCTGCTGCCCATGACTGTGCATCTCGAGGTCGCCGAGGGCGTCGGCACCATCCGTCTGGACCGTCCGCCGATGAACGCGCTGAACATCGCCATCCAGGACCGGCTGCGCGAGCTGGCCGAGGAGGTGACGCGTCGCGCGGACGTGCGCTCCGTGGTGCTGTGGGGCGGTGAGAAGGTGTTCGCGGCCGGCGCGGACATCAAGGAGATGCGGGTCATGGACCATGCCGCCATGATCGAGCGGTCCCGTGCGCTCCAGGACTCCTTCACCGCCGTCGCCCGCATCCCCAAGCCCGTGGTCGCCGCCGTCACCGGCTATGCGCTGGGCGGCGGTTGCGAGCTCGCGCTGTGCGCCGACTTCCGGATCGCCGCCGACAGCGCCAAGCTCGGCCAGCCCGAGATCCTGCTCGGGCTCATTCCCGGCGCGGGCGGCACCCAGCGGCTCTCCCGGCTCGTCGGCCCCTCCAAGGCCAAGGACCTCATCTTCACCGGCCGTCAGGTGAAGGCCGAAGAGGCGCTGGCCATCGGCCTCGTGGACCGCGTCGTCCCGGCGGGGGAGGTCTACGCGCAGGCGCACGCCTGGGCCGCCAAGCTCGCCTCCGGTCCCGCCATCGCGCTGCGCGCCGCGAAGGAGGCGATCGACACCGGGCTGGAGACGGACATCGACACCGGACTCGCCATCGAACGCAACTGGTTCGCCGGGCTGTTCGCGACCGAGGACCGCGAGATCGGCATGCGGAGCTTCGTGGAGGACGGGCCGGGCAAGGCCAAATTCTCCTGATTGCCCTGCTCGTACCGCCTGTTGAGGGTGACACGTGTGGGGGAATTTCGCAGACGGATGGCACTCTCGTGACGATCTTGTTCCCCCCTGTCCGGGATCTTTCCCGCGCAGGGGGTCGGCGCAGGTCAGCCGGGCCGCTGCGGGAGTGACGGAGCCTCTGGCATATGTCGCCCCCGAGCCTCGGAGCCCGTCGTTCCGCTCTGTTGAATCCGGGAGTTCTCCTCCGTGACGGCCGTAAGGCGGCCATGATGGGGGGCATGGCGGGCCTGGAGAGTACGGATCGGCCACGGCACAGGGTGGGCGCGGCTGCCGCGCGATGGACCCCGGCCGTCGAGGATCAGCTGGCGCTCAGTGCGCTCCAGCGGTGCGGCAACCCCAACCTCGGTGAGGCGCGGCTGCCTTCGCGGCCCGAGTCCGCCTTCGCGGCACGGCGGCTGACCCAGACCGTCGCCCAGTGCCAGTGGGGACTCCCGGCGCAGCTCACCGAGTACGCCGTGCTGCTCGTCTCCGAGCTCGTCGGCAACGCCGTCCGGCACACCGGGGCACGCTATTTCGGGCTGCGCATGCTGCGCCGCCGGGGCTGGGTGCGCATCGAGGTGCGCGACCCCTCCCGGGGGTTGCCCTGTCTGCTGCCGGTGCGCGAGCTCGATGTGAACGGGCGAGGCCTGTTCCTGATCGACCGGCTCTCGGACCGCTGGGGCGTGGATCTGCTGGCGCGCGGCAAGACCACCTGGTTCGAGATGCGGGTCGTCGACCGCTGAGTGCGGTGGATATACGCGAAGAGGCCCCTATCCGTCGTCGTCCGACGGGCCGGGGGCCTCTTCGTGAGCGCCGCGGGAAAATGGGGTGTGTCCCACGGCGGTGTTGACGACCTGGCCCGGGTCAATGGGGGTCGTGGCTCCGACTATGGCAGACGGGCCGGTGGGAGCCAAAGCGGCTTTCTGTTCCCAATCGGGCAATTCCCTGGATAACTCTCAATGATCAAAGGTGACATGGGACACTCGCCTTGTATTCCATGAATAATTCGGCGGAGTAACTTATTTCTATGCACTGTTGATCAAGGTTGTGGCCCGGTGTGCGCTATGGTTCGCGGTCTTTTGCCGTACCGGTGCTTGCGGGGTGACCGGACTCCGGGTGTCATGTCCTCGACCTAAGCAGCGTCGTGGACCCGGGAGCCCTCATGGACGAGACCATCGCCTATCCGCCCACGCACTGGATACCGGCCGACAGTGCCAACTACACGGTGTCCGGCCGCCCCCGGTCGCATCCGATCGAATTCGTGGTCATCCATGTGACCCAGGAGACGTTCCCGGATGCGATGAACATCTTCCAGGACCCGGAGGCCAGGGTTTCCGCGCACTACATGGTCGCCTCCGCCGACGGCTACATCGGGCAGTTCGTGCGCGAGAAGGACATCGCCTGGCACGCGGGCAACTGGAACTACAACACCCGGAGCATCGGCATCGAGCACGAGGGCTGGATCGACCGTCCCGAATACTTCACGGACGCCCTCTACCGCTCCTCCGCGGCCCTGACCGCCGCCGTCTGCGACCGCTACGGCATCCCCAGGACCCGTGACCGCATCATCGGGCACGTCGAGGTGCCGGGCTCCACCCACCACGACCCCGGCCTCTACTGGGACTGGAACCGCTATATGGACCTGGTCACCGGAACCTGACCGGCGGCCCGGCCGGCACTCACCGCCACCCCCGCCGCTGCGCGTTCGCCCGCCGCCGCGCGTCATTGCACAGCAGGCACCGCCCCCACCCCGGCGGCAGCGGATCCTCCTCGTCCCCGTACAGCGGATCCACCGCGCCCTTCGGGTGCAGCCTGCACCCCGTCGCACCGTGCGTCGAATGCAGCGCCCGGGCCGCGGTCAGTGCCCGCTGCAGGGCATCGACGAGCTGCGCGGTCTCCTCCGGTGCGGGGGAGGAGGCATCGAGCGCATAGGCGATGTCGGAGGCGGTGTGGAGCGCGGTGCGGAGTTCGCGCAGGTCCGGGTAACCCATGCCGACGAGCGTACGCGCCACCACTGACAACGCCGCTCCCGAAGATCAACGCCGGGACGGGACGGGGTCGTCGCGCCGGACCGATGCCGGTTCCGGTCCCGGTCCCGGTTCCGGAGCCGCTGCGCCGCCCCGGCGCAATACGGCCGCGGCGAGGACGAGCGCGGCGGCGACGAAGCCCGCACCCACCCGGAAGGCGAGCCGGTAGCCGTCGGTGAGGGCCGCGGCGGTGCCCGTACCGTCCGCGAGCAGGGCGTGCGTACGCGACGTGGCCAGTGTGCTCAGGACGGCCAGGCCGAACGCGGCGCCGATCTGCTGCATGGTGTTGAACATGCCGGAGGCGACGCCCGAGTCCTCAGGGGTCGCGGAGGACATGGCGAGCGTGGCCAGCGCCGGCATGGCCAGCCCGAAGCCGATGCCGAGCGGCAGCAGGGCGGGCAGGACATCAGTGACATAGGCACCGGCCGCCGGGACGCGGCCCAGCAGGGCCAGCCCCGTCACGATCAGCGCGAGCCCGGGCAGCAGCACCCGGCGCGGGCCGAAACGGGCGATGAGCCGGGGCGAGAGGCCGAGCGAGAGGGCCCCGATCGCCAGCGACACCGGGAAGACACCGAGCCCGGTGCGGGCCTGGTCCAGGCCGAGCACCTTCTGCAGATACAGCACGCACAGGAACTGGAAGCTGAACATCCCCGCCACCATGAGCGCTTGGACGGCCATCGCCCCCGCCGCGTCGCGCGAACGGAATACGCGCAAGGGAAGCAGCGGCTCGGCCGCCTTCGCCTGGCGGACGACGAACGCGACCAGCAGGGCGAGTGCGGCGGCGCCGACCGAGAGCGTGCGGGGCGAGCCCCAGCCGTGGTCCGCCGTCCCGACGATCGCGTAGACCCCCAGCATCAGCGCGGAGGTGACCAGCAGTGCCCCCGCCGCGTCGACGCCCCGGCCGGACCCGGCGCCCCGCTCGGCGGGGAGCACACGCCCGGCGAGCAGCACGGCCGCGATCCCGATCGGGACATTGACGAAGAAGATCCAGTGCCAGTTGACGGTCTGGGTGAGCACCCCGCCCGCCAGGAGCCCCAGCGAACCGCCCGCGGACTGGACGAAGCTGTAGATCCCGATGGCCTTCGCCCGCTCCTTCGGCCCGGGGAAGAGCGTGACCACCATGCCCAGCGTGACCGCGGAGGTCACCGCGCCTCCCGCCCCCTGGAGGAAGCGCGCGCCGAGCAGCATGGCACCGTTCACCGACACCCCGCACAGCAGCGAGGCGGCCGTGAACAGGGCCAGCCCCGTCACGAAGACCCGCTTGCGCCCGGCCAGATCCCCCAACCGCCCTGCCAGCAGCAGGAGTCCGCCGAACGGGACCAGATAGGCGTTGACCACCCAGGCGAGGCCGGAGGCCGAGAAACCGAGGTCGGTCTGGATGGACGGCAGTGCCACACTGACGATCGTCCCGTCGAGGATGACCATCAACTGCCCAATGCACAGCGCCGCGAGCGCCGGCCAACGTGATCCTTGCATGGGATTCCCCCTTGGTGCACGAGTTGTTACAGCAGCCATCTTCTGTAACCATCGCGGTCGAGGGAAGGAGGCACTTTCTTGTCACGCAGTCACACCGATGTGCCCGACCAGGTCAACACCGGCCAGGTCAACACCGGCCAGGTCGAAGAGGCCTGCCCGATCACCGAGGTCCTCGACCACGTCGCGGGCAAGTGGAGCATCGGCATCCTGGTCGCCGCCGCCCATGGCCCCGTGCGCTTCACCGAACTGGAGCGCACCATCACCGGCATCAGCCGCCGCATGCTCACCCTGAACCTGCGCAAGCTCGAACGCGACGGCCTGCTCATCCGGACTGTCCACCCCACGGTGCCGCCGAAGGTGGAGTACAGCCTCACGCCGATGGCGCAGGAACTGCGCTCGACGCTCACCGCGCTGGTGGGCTGGGCCGAGCGGCACCGCGGAGCGATAGCCGAGGCCCGGGCGCGGTACGACGGGGAGGGCTAAGCGCTCCCGCGGCGTCGCGCGACCAGGCGGACGGCGGAGCGCAGCGGGCGCGCCAGGGCGAGGGCCAGTCCGGCGAGGGGGAGTGCGATCAGGAGGATCTGGAGGCCCGCCGCAGCCCATACCAGCAGGCTTCCGGAGGCGTTGGCGTCCGTGAGCAGCAGGCCGATCCTCTCCCGGTCGGCCTGAAGCAGCTGGGGCAGGTTGACGACCATCAGGCCCAGCTGGAAGGCGAGGGCCGGGATCAGGAAGGTGACCCAGACGGCGACGACGATCTGGGGCCACCGCTTGAGGTCGCGGAGCCGGTCGTCCTGCGGGCGCCGCCGGAGCAGGAAGCGCTTGAGGATGGGGGCGATGTACTTGAAGAGGTCGGGGACGCCGACCAGGTCCGCGACGATGTAGTAGCCGTCGAACCGCAGCGTGGGAAGCAGCTGTTGGATGATCTCGAGGTTGACGGAGAGGACCGCCACCAGGAGCAGCGGGATGCGGGTCGCCTCGTACAGCGCCAGCAGGCCGAGGACGAAGAGGGCGTTGAAGTAGACGCCGCCGAGGTCGGCGCGGATGCGGCCCGCCCGGCTCAGCCGGTAGGAGTTGGTGATGTCGGTGTAGAAGGCGGGCCAGACGAGATAGATGCCGCACCCCATGGCACCGGGGCGTACGCCTCCGTACCGGCATGCCGCACCATGGCCCATCTCGTGGAACACGCACGAGGCGATCGCCAGGAGGATGACCAGGAGCACGTCGCCCGGGGCGGAGAGTACGCCCCGCAGTGCCGTACCGGTGTCCTGCGTCGTCCACACCCATGCCTCGCTTGTGACGAACGCGCCGACGACGAAGGCGACCAGTGACGGGCGGAACAGCCAGGCGAAGAGGCCGGAGAGGGCCCAAGTGGCCTGCTCGGGAAGGACGGCCAGCCGGTAGCGGAAGGCGAGGAAGGGGTCGGTCTTCCGGACGGGCGGGGGCGGGGAACCGTCGCTGTGGGTGGTGATGCCCAGGGGGGCGAGCTTCTTGTCGACGAGGAAGGCGACGTGTTCCGTGCCGAACGGGCGCCCCGTCTCCCGGCTGAGGGAGGTGGCCACCTCCGCCATGGTGGACTTGCCGTCCAGCGCCCTGACGACGTGGTAGAGCACGGCCGGCAGCCGTACGAGCTGGCCGTCGGAGCGGCAGACCAGATGGGGCGGCTCGCGGTAGCCGGACCCCTCGAACTCGCCGACCAGTTCGGTGCCGGTCACCAGCGCGGGCTCGGACATGCTGCCCTCCAGGAGCGGTGAGGAGGGGGCCGGCAGTCCCCGGCCCCCTCCCCGGGGGGTGTGGCGTACCGCTACGCGGTCAGTGGCTCGCGATGGCCGCGGGGGTACAGGTCATGCCGACGTTCGGGTTCTGGGAGCCCAGACCCAGCGAGCCGAGCAGACCCGGGGTGCCCTGGTGGTCGAAGGACTGGCAGGACGACAGGATCGTCGTGCCGTGGTCGCTGGGCGCCGGTGCGTACACGCCGCCGCCCGTGGCCGCCGCGGAGCTGCTGCTCGCGCTGCCGGCGCCGGAGCCGCCGCCGTCGTGACCCCCGGCGTTGTTGAACGGGGTGGACACGACACCCATGACGGTGCGCTCGGGCAGAACTTCGCCCGCAATACGGTCGAGTTCGTCGAAGCTGATGGTGCTTTCCATTTCCCTGCCCCTTTCTACTTCTACTGGTGAACGCGTGATGAACACGCCATCAATGACGGGAGATTGCCGCGGGAATGCACGTCGTCGTGTAGCCGGGAGAACTGGGAGCGAGTCCCAGCGCGACCAGCAGACCGGGGCCCGCGGCATCCTGCCGGTACTGACAGGCATAGGCCACGGTGGCTCCGTGTTCCGTCCTCATCAGCGTCGGGTACACCGGATGATCGCCCCCGCCCGACAGCAGGGCCGACAGCACGGTCCGGGGCGGCAGTTCCTCGCCGCACAGGCGGTCGAGCTCCCCGAAGTCAACGGCGATTCCCATCGTCATTCCCTCCCTCCGGGATGACGTGGAAGCCTCATCATCCCTTCATGCGGCTAACGCCGGATATGACTACAGGACACGTCGTCAATCCACTGATCACCCAGTCGAATTGAGGTACAAAAGCGGTCGTTGCATCACCCGTGTCGGGGAGAGGTCCATTTAGGTGCGGTCTCGGCGCGCACCAGCCCCGCTCCTGAACACCATGCGTTACAGCTGTGCGCGGAAAGTGATCAGCGGGAGAGAGGTGGCGGCCGATGGCGCTCCAGACGGGTACGACTTCGACGGCGAGCACGGGGGAGCGCGAGGAGGAACGGCTCGCGCTCAGCACCGAAGCCGCGAGGAATCTCGCGACGACGACCAAGTCCGAACCCCAGATGCAGGGGATCAGCTCCCGGTGGCTGCTGCGGAAGCTGCCCTGGGTCGATGTGGCGGGCGGCACCTACCGGGTCAACCGGCGGCTGGCCTACACGGTCGGGGACGGCAAGGTGACCTTCGAGCAGAACGGCTCCAAGGTCCGTGTCATCCCTGCCGAGTTGGCCGAACTGCCGCTCCTGCACGGGTTCGGCGAGCCCACCGCACTGGGCGCGCTGGCCGACAAGTTCGTGCAGAAGGAGTACGACCCCGGCCAGGTCATCGTCCAGGCCGGGAAGAAGGCCGACCACGTCTACCTCATCGCGCACGGCCGCGTGGACCAGACCGGCCCGGCGAAGTACGACGGCGAGACCCTCCTCGGCCGGCTCTCCGACGGCGACAGCTTCGGCGGGGACGTACTGGCCGGAGCCGACCGCAAGTGGGACTTCACGGCCCGCGCCGTGACCGCGACCACGGTGCTGGCGCTGCCGATGTCGGCGTACAAGGCGGTGGCCGGCCGGTACGAGGCGCTGCGCTCCCACGTCGACCGGCTCGGGGCCGACGCGGCCAGGCCCAGGAACAAGGCCGGCGAGGCCGCCATCGACTTCCTCTCCGGGCACGTGGGCGAGCCCGTCCTGCCGGGCACCTTCGCGGACTACGAACTCAACCCGCGCGAATACGAGTTGAGCGTGGCGCAGACCGTGCTCAGGGTGCACACCAGGGTCGCCGACCTCTACAACGAGCCCATGAACCAGACGCAGCAGCAGCTGCGGCTGACCATCGAGGCCCTGCGCGAGCGCCAGGAGCACGAGCTGGTCAACAGCAAGGAGTTCGGGCTGCTCCACAACACGGACTTCAAGCAGCGCATCCCGACCCACTCCGGCCCGCCCACCCCCGACGACCTCGACGACCTGCTGAGCATGCGGCGCGGCACCCAGTGCATCTTCGCCCACCCGCGTGCGATCGCTGCCTTCGGCAAGGAGTGCAACAAGCGGGGGATCACCATGGGTACGGTCGACGCCGACGGGCACCATGTGCCCGCCTGGCGGGGCGTCCCGATCTACCCCTGCGGCAAGATCCCGGTCTCGGAGTACCAGACCACCCCGATCATCGCCATGCGCACCGGCGAGGACAACGAGGGCGTCATCGGCCTCAACCAGACCGGCATCCCCGACGAGGTCGAGCCCGGCCTCAACGTGCGGTTCATGGGGATCGACGAGAAGGCCATCATCTCGTACCTCGTCACCGCCTACTACTCGGCCGCGGTGCTCGTTCCCGACGCGATCGGGGTCCTCGAGAACTGCGAGGTCCGCGCGCGTGGTTGAGCGTACGGCGGCCGCCGCCCTGGTGGACGCCCTGCTGTCCGACCCGGTACGTCCCGCCGGGCCGGGTCTGCTGCGGCGGGACCCGGCGCCGGCGGTACCGGCCGGACCGAGGATCCCCGCCGGCCCCACCGGGCTCGGTACGTCGGCGGCCAAGGCTCTCGCTCCCGCGTCACCCGCTTTCGTCCCCACCCCCGTGCGGGCCCGGCGCACTGCCCTCGGGGTGCCCGCCGGCCCCACCGGGCTCGGCAGCTCGGCCGCCCGTCTCGCGGCAGGCGGCCGGCCGGGGAAGGAGGAACGGCCCCCGCGGCGGAAGGAGTCCGTACCGCCGCTGTACTGCCCGCCCGCCGTACGGGACGACCCGGCACTCGGCGAGGAGGTCAACGCCCGCCTGGTGGAGTGGGCCGAGGACATCGGCCTCTACGCCGGGCGGCTCGACCGCCTGCGCGCGGCCGGCTTCGGGCGGCTGATGATGCTGGCCCACCCCGACACCGACGACCCGGACCGGCTGCTCGCGGCAGGCAAGTGCGCGGTGGCCGAGTGGGCCACCGACGACTACTACTGCGACACCCCCGACTCCGGGCCCGAACTCCTCGGCGACCACCTCGGGCGCGCCCACCCGGCGATCGACCCGTCCCACCTCCCGGCGCGTTACGCCCCCGCCGGCGAAGAGTCCCTGCGCGAGGACCCCGTACGGGAAGCCCTCCGCTCCGCCGTCCGGCATCTGGCCCGGTACGCGGAACGGTCCCAAGTCGCCCGGCTGCGCCACGAGATCGCGGTGCTGTTCGTGGGCTACGGCCAGGAGGGCTCATGGCGTTCCCAGGAGCGCATGCCCGGCGTCGCGGAGTATCTGGCGCACCGTCAGATGAACAGTTTCCTCCCCTGCGTCGCCCTGACCGACGCGGTGGGCGGCTACGCGCTGTCCGCCACCGAGTACGGCGAACCCCGGGTGCGCCGCGCCGTGACGATGGCGTCGACGGCCGCCACGCTCGTCAACGACCTGTACTCGATGACCAAGGAACACGAGTCCTCCGCCGTGGAGTTCAACCTGCCCACCGTGATCGCGGCGGAAGAGCGGTGCTCGCTGCGCGAGGCGGTCGGGCGGAGCGCGGAGATCCACGACGAGCTGGTGCACACCTTCGAGAGGGAGGCCGCCGCCCTCGCCCTGGCCGGGCCGCCCCAACTGGGCCGCTTCCTCGCGGGGGTGTGGGCCTGGCTCGGCGGCAACCGCGAATGGCACGCGGGCTGCAGTCGCTACAACGGCAAGCAAGGAGCTTCACCGGCATGACCACCACCCCTGTCCTGCGCACGGCCTACCAGAAGTCCGTCGCCGCGTACTGGAACAACGAGAAGGACCCGGTCAACCTGCGCCTGGGCGACGTCGACGGCCTCTACCACCACCACTACGGCCTCGGCGACTACGACCCCGCCGTCCTCGAAGGCCCCGAGGACACCCGCGACACCCGCATCATCGAGGAGCTGCACCGGCTGGAGACGGCGCAGGCCGATGTCCTCCTGAACCACCTCGGTACCGTCGCGTCACGGGATCTGCTGCTGGACGCCGGATCCGGCCGCGGCGGCACCGGTTTCATGGCCAACCAGCGCTTCGGCTGCCGGGTGGACGGCGTGTCCATCTCGGAGTCCCAGGTCGCGTTCGCCAACGACCAGGCCAGGAAGCGGGGCGTGGCGGACCGCGTACGGTTCCACTTCCGCAACATGCTCGACACCGGGTTCGCCGCCGGCTCCCGCCGGGCCGTCTGGACCAACGAGACCACGATGTACGTCGATCTCTTCGAGCTCTTCGCCGAGTTCACCCGCGTGCTGGAGTTCGGCGGCCGGTACGTGTGCATCACCGGCTGCTCCAACGACCTCACGGGCGGCCGGTCCAAGGCCGTCAGCCGGATCGACGAGCACTACACGTGCAACATCCATCCGCGCAGCGCCTACTTCAGGGCCATGGCCGCCAACGGCCTCGTCCCCATCGACGTCGTCGACCTCACGCCCGCGACCATTCCCTACTGGGAGCTGCGAGCCAAGTCCTCGGTGGCGACGGGGATCGAGGAGCCGTTCCTGACCGCGTACAAGGAGGGCAGCTTCCACTACCTCCTCATCGCCGCCGACCGCATGTGACCACGCACAGACTCGGCCGCCGCTCCGCCCTTGCGCACAAGGGGGAACGGCGGCCGTTTCAGCGTGTTTCCGGGGACGGCCCCGTCAGCACTCGATGACGTTGACCGCGAGGCCGCCCCGCGCCGTCTCCTTGTACTTGACCTTCATGTCCGCGCCCGTCTCCTTCATGGTCTTGATGACCTTGTCGAGGGAGACGTGGTGGCGGCCGTCGCCGCGCAGGGCCATGCGGGCCGCCGTGACGGCCTTCGCCGCGGCCATGCCGTTGCGCTCGATGCAGGGGATCTGCACCAGGCCGCCGACGGGGTCGCAGGTGAGACCGAGGTTGTGCTCCATGCCGATCTCGGCCGCGTTCTCGACCTGCTCCGGTGTGCCGCCGAGGACCTCGGCGAGGCCGCCGGAGGCCATCGAGCAGGCGGAGCCGACCTCGCCCTGGCAGCCGACCTCGGCGCCGGAGATCGAGGCGTTCTCCTTGAAGAGCATGCCGATCGCGCCCGCGGCGAGGAGGAAGCGGACGATGCCGTCCTCGTCCGCGCCGGGCACGAAGTCCATGTAGTAGTGCAGGACGGCGGGGATGATGCCGGCGGCGCCGTTGGTGGGGGCGGTGACGACGCGGCCGCCCGCGGCGTTCTCCTCGTTGACCGCCATGGCGTAGACCGTGATCCACTCCATCGCGCGGGCCTGCGGGTCGCCCTCGGCGCGCAGCTGGCGCGCGGTGCTGGCGGCGCGGCGGCGGACCTTCAGGCCGCCGGGGAGGATGCCCTCGCGGGACATGCCGCGCGCGACGCAGGCCTGCATCACGCGCCAGATCTCCAGCAGCCCCTCGCGGATCTCGGTCTCGGTGCGCCAGGCCTTCTCGTTCTCCAGCATCAGCGCGGAGATCGACAGGCCGGTCTCGCGGGAGAGGCGCAGCAGCTCGTCACCGGTGCGGAAGGGGTACTTCAGGACGGTGTCGTCGAGGACGATCCGGTCGGCGCCCACCGCGTCCTCGTCGATGACGAAGCCGCCGCCGACCGAGTAGTAGGTCTTCTCCAGCAGGGGGGCGCCCGCCTCGTCGTAGGCGAAGAGGGTCATGCCGTTCGCGTGGTACGGCAGGGCGCGGCGGCGGTGGAGGATCAGCTGGGCCGACTCGTCGAAGTCGATCTCGTGGTCCGAGCCGATCTCGGCGCCGAGCAGGCGCAGCCGCTTGGTGGTGCGGATGCGCTCGACCTCGTCGTCGGCGGTCTCGACGTCGACGGTGCGGGGGGAGTGGCCCTCGAGGCCGAGCAGGACGGCCTTGGGCGTGCCGTGGCCGTGGCCGGTGGCACCGAGGGAGCCGAAGAGCTCCGCGCGCACGGACGTGGTCTGCGCGAGCAGGCCGTCCTTCTTGAGACGCCCCACGAACATGCGGGCGGCGCGCATCGGGCCGACCGTATGGGAGCTGGACGGGCCTATGCCGATCGAGAAGAGATCGAAGACGGAGATGGCCACGGTGGCAGCTCCTTGTGGTTCGGGGGCGGTACAGGGGGGAAGCCCGCTTCTCAGTGTGCGTGATGCGGGTGGTTTTGCGCCGGGGGCCGGTGGTGATGCGGCGCACGTTCGCCGGCCCCGGTCACGGTACGGGGGCGTCGGTTCACTGTGGAGTGTGCCCGACGCCCCCTACCGGCTGGTTAACCCGGAGTTACTACAGACCGGGGTAGAGCGGGTACTTGTCCGCCAGGGCCGTGACACGGGCCTTGAGGGCGGCCGCGTCGGCCGTCCCGAAGGGAGAGGGCGCCTTGAGCGCCTCGGCGATGATGTCGGCGACCTCGCGGAAGTCCTCCGCCGTGAAGCCGCGCGTGGCCAGCGCCGGGGTGCCGATCCGCAGGCCCGAGGTGACCATCGGGGGGCGCGGGTCGTTCGGGATGGCGTTGCGGTTGACCGTGATGCCGACCTCGTGGAGACGGTCCTCCGCCTGCTGCCCGTCGAGCTCGCTGTTGCGCAGGTCGACCAGGACCAGGTGGACGTCGGTGCCGCCGGACAGGACGGAGACGCCGACCTCCGTGACGTCGTCCTGGACCAGGCGCTCGGCCAGGATCTTCGCGCCCTCGAGGGTGCGCCGCTGGCGGTCCTTGAACTCCTCGCTCGCCGCGACCTTGAACGAGACCGCCTTGGCCGCGATCACGTGCTCGAGCGGGCCGCCCTGCTGGCCGGGGAAGACCGCCGAGTTGATCTTCTTGGCGAGCTCGGCCGTGGACAGGATCACACCGCCGCGCGGGCCGCCCAGGGTCTTGTGCGTGGTGGTGGTCACCACGTGCGCGTGCGGCACCGGGGAGGGGTGCAGCCCGGCGGCGACCAGGCCCGCGAAGTGGGCCATGTCGACCATCAGGTACGCGCCGACCTCGTCGGCGATCCGGCGGAAGGCCGCGAAGTCCAGCTGACGCGGGTAGGCGGACCAGCCGGCGACGATCAGCTTCGGGCGGTGCTCCTTGGCGAGGCGCTCGACCTCCTCCATGTCGACCAGGTTGGTCTTCTCGTCGACGTGGTAGGCGACCACGTTGTAGAGCTTGCCGGAGAAGTTGATCTTCATGCCGTGGGTCAGGTGCCCGCCGTGGGCGAGGTTCAGACCCAGGATGGTGTCGCCGGGGGAGAGCAGGGCGAACATCGCGGCGGCGTTGGCCTGCGCACCGGAGTGCGGCTGGACGTTCGCGTGCTCGGCGCCGAAGAGCGCCTTGATCCGGTCGATCGCGATCTGCTCGACGACGTCGACGTGCTCGCAGCCGCCGTAGTAGCGGCGGCCCGGGTAGCCCTCGGCGTACTTGTTGGTGAGGACGGAGCCCTGGGCCTCCATGACGGCGACCGGAGCGAAGTTCTCCGACGCGATCATCTCGAGGGTGGACTGCTGGCGGTGGAGTTCGGCGTCGACAGCGGCGGCGACGTCGGGGTCGAGCTCATGGAGGGAGCTGTTCAGCAGAGACATGAGTTCTTCCTGGGGCAAGGGGCGGGCGGAGGGGTCAGCCTGCGGTGAAGGCCTCGTACTCGGCGGCGGTCAGCAGGTCCGCCGGCTCGTCCGTGATCTTCACCTTGAACAGCCAGCCGCCCTCGAGGGGGGCGGAGTTCACCAGCGCGGGGTCGTCCACGACGTCCTGGTTGGCCTCGACGACCTCACCCGTGACCGGGGCGAACAGGTCGCTGACCGACTTGGTCGACTCCAGCTCGCCACAGGTCTCGCCCGCGGTGATCGTGTCACCGACCGCGGGGAGCTGGGCGTAGACGACGTCACCGAGCGCGTTGGCCGCGAACTCCGTGATGCCGACCGTCGCCACACCGTTCTCGGCGGCCGACAGCCACTCGTGCTCCTTGGTGTAGCGCAGCTGCTGGGGGTTGCTCATGGGTCGATTCTCCTGTACGTGCGGGGATGCTGGTGCAACGGGTCTTGACAGGTGAGACGGAAGCGGAAGTCAGCGGTCCCTCTTGTAGAAGGGAAGCGCCACTACCTCGTACGGCTCGTGGCTGCCGCGGATGTCGACGGCGACGCCCTCGGTTCCGGGCGCCGCGTGGGCCGCGTCCACGTACGCGATCGCGACCGGCTTGCCGAGCGTGGGGGAGGGGGCGCCCGAGGTCACCTCGCCGATGACCTCGTCGCCCGCGACGACCGGGTACCCGGCGCGCGGCACCCGGCGGCCGGCGGCGACCAGGCCGACGAGCTTGCGGGGCGGGGCGGTCCGGGCGCGTTCGGCGGCGGCCTCGAGCGCGGCGCGGCCGACGAAGTCGCCGGGCTTGTCGAACTTCACGACCCGGCCGAGCCCCGCGTCGAACGGGGTCGTCGCGGCGGTCAGCTCGTGCCCGTACAGCGGCATGCCCGCCTCCAGGCGCAGGGTGTCCCGGCAGGAGAGGCCGCAGGGCACCAGGCCCGCGCCGGCCCCGGCCTCGGTCAGCGCCTGCCACAGCTTCTCGGCGTCACCGGGCGCGACGAACAGCTCGAAGCCGTCCTCGCCGGTGTAGCCGGTGCGGGCGATCAGCGGGGACACGCCCGCGACCGTGCCGGGCAGGCCCGCGTAGTACTTCAGGCCGTCCAGGTCGGCGTCGGTGACGGAGGCCAGGATGCCGGGGGAGGCCGGGCCCTGGACGGCGATGAGCGCGTAGTTGTCGCGGTCGTCGCGGACGGCCGTCTCGAAGCCGGCCGCCCGCTCGGTGAGCGCGTCCAGCACCGTCTGGGCGTTGGAGGCGTTGGCGACCACCATGTACTCCTGCTCGGCCAGGCGGTAGACGATCAGGTCGTCCAGGATGCCGCCGTCGGCGTTGCAGATCATGGTGTACCGGGCGCGGCCGACGGCCAGCGCGGAGAGGTTGCCGACCAGCGCGTGGTCCAGGGCCTGGCTGGCGCCGGGGCCGGTGAGGGTGATCTCGCCCATGTGCGAGAGGTCGAAGAGCCCGGCACGGGTACGGACGGCGAGGTGCTCGTCGCGCTCGCTGCCGTAGCGCAGGGGCATGTCCCAGCCCGCGAAGTCGGTCATCGTCGCGCCGAGGGCGCGGTGCAGCGCGTCGAGGGCGGTGTGACGGGGTACGGCGGTCATGGCTGGGCTCCCGGGCAGACGTCGCGAGGATCTGGCCTCCCCATCTGTCATCGGAACCTGAGAGGTTCACCGAGAGCTCCGCTGGGGAACTCCGGCTTGCACCTTGGGTGGGGCCGTCGTACGCGGCGGCCCGCTTTTCAGATCTGCCTCACCCGCGCGGTACGGGGCCTGAGAGATTCAAGGGAGGAACTTGCTCCTTCGGCGCCCGGTGTGCACGGTGCGGTTGCGGCGTGCTGCCGGGGCTCTCCCGCGCGGATTCGAGCGGCCGGTATGCAGTTGGTGCCGTGCGTAGTGCCGTGCGGCGGGCACATCATTGCACGTACGAGCGTGCGATGGGCCGTCTGAGGGGTACCGATTTGGCACCGCCGGGGAAGGGTGCCCCTGCCCCGCCCTTTCACCGTTTCTTCCGGGGCTCCGCCCCGGACCCCGAAACCGCGCTCCGCACGGTTGTCCTCAATCGCCGGACGGGCTGGATTTTCGCGCCCGCGCTGAAAATCAAGCCCGGCCCGGCACTATCAAGCCCGTCCGGCGATTGAGGACGAGCGGCGAAGCCGCGACAGGGGTCTGGGGCGCAGCCCCAGGCGGGGCCCGGGGCGCATCCCCCCACCCACCGGCGAGCCCAGGCGCAGCCGTTAAGGTGCCGGGGATGAGCATTCCCGAGCAGTACCGGAGCGAAGCGCAAGCGCAGGCGGCATGGCCCGCCAACGCACTCGAGGAGGTGCTCGCCGCCTCCGTGGGGGCACCCGGCGCGGGTGCGCGGATCCTCGAGGCGCTCGGCCGCAGCCTGGTGTGGATTCCGCTGCCGAACGGCGGCGGGGAAGGCGACGCCGGCCTCGACATCCCCACCATGGAGCTCGGCGGAGCCGCGTACGTACCGGTCTTCAGCTCCGAGCAGGAGTTCCTGCGCGTGGCCGGGGCACAGATGCCCTTCACCGTCGCGCCCGCCGTCGAGTTCGCGCGCGGCCTGCCCCCGCAGGCCGGCATCGTGGTCAACCCCGAGGGCACCGTCGGCGTGCCCCTGCCGCCGCCCGCCGTGGCCGAGTTGTGCCGGGCCGGGCGCGTCCGCCTCACGGGGGAGCCGACCGGGGGCCGGGTGCGGCTGCACCAGCCCGACTGGCAGGACGAGCCCACCGCCTTCCTCGCCGCCGCCGGGCTCGAGTTCACCGCGGTCCGCGTGGTCCGCACGGCGCGCCGGGCCCTCGCCTCCGTCGAGGGCGGCGCCCCCTCGCTGTTCGTCGGCGTCGAGCTCGACCTGCCCGACGACGACAGCCGCGAGGCCACCATGGCCGCCCTCGGCCGTGCGCTGGGCTCCGTCCCCGTGCTCTGGCCCGTACAGCTCGTCTTCCTCGACGTGGCGAACGACCCCGTCGGCGACTGGATGCGTGAACAGGTCCGTCCGTTCTACGACCGTGACCGGTGACTGGCCCCCTGTCCGCCACCGCTCCCTCGTAAGCTGGTTGGACGACCGTACGGAGTGCGCCACCGCGCCCTGCCGCGGTGAGACGAACCCGGTGGCAGAGACGGCCGAGAGAAGAGGCGGACCCAGGTGAGCGCGGGCGCGGAGAGCGGCGTGGAGCAGGTGCTGCGCCAAGTGGCGCCCGGAGGGTACGAGGCCTACGAGGCGTTGCTGCGTGCCGTTGCCGAGGGCAGCCTCTGGATGCTGCTGTGGCACGGCCAGGCCGGTTCGCCCGATGCGCAGTACGGGAACATGGAGGTCGACGGGCTCGGCTACGCGCCCTGTGTCACCTCCGCCCGGGAGCTCGCCGCCAGCGGCTGGAGCCGGGCCCACGAGATCGTCCCCGGCCGTTCCCTCGCCGCCTCGCTCTACCCCGGCCGCTGGGGCCTGTGGCTCAACCCGCACGCGCCCGGCGGCGGCGTCGGCATCCCCTGGCTCGACCTGCGCCGGATCGCCGGCGGCCTGGACCGGCTGCCCGCGGGGCCGCTGCGGCTGAGCGACCCGGCCGGCGACCTGCCCGACGCGGGGCAGTTCTACGCCCTGCTCACCCAGCACGCCCAGCGCACCCCGGCCGTCCGCGCGCTGCGCCGCGCCTGGGTGCGGCCGACGCTGGGGGACCCGTACCTGGCGATCGGGCTCGAGCTGTACGACACCTCCCAAGCCACCGTCGAGGCGGTGCAGTTGATGATGCGCCAGTCGGTCGGCGCGGTGCCCGAGGGGGTGCCGGTGTCCACGGTGGCGATGTCGGACGAGTACGACCCTGTCGCCATGTGGATGCGGGCCAACGCCCGCCCGTTCTACGACCGTGACGACCGGGGCGGCCCCGCGCCCGCGGCGGGCTACGGCTACCCGCAGCAGCGCGCGTACTGAGCGCATAACGGAACTCTCCTCCGCACATCACGGTTGCGCATCCTTTGCACCCCGGGTCTGGCGGGTGATCGCGAGCGCGTTGAAGACTCCCGCTCCAAGGGCCATCGGTCCTGTACGACCTGCTCCGCACGTGTTGAACAAGCACAGCGTCCCGCACCACAGCACCACTTGCACCAGTGATGTGAGCCAGCCGCTCAAGCGGCAGGGGTGGCCCGGCAGTTCGCCGGTCGAGAGGGGTCCTCCAGACGATGACGGCACCATCGCCCGATACCAGCACGACCGAACCTTCGGTCGACTTCGTCGGGGCCGGTCTTCCGGCCAAGGCCATCGAGGGCCGCTCCCCGTGGCGTATCGCGTGGACACGGCTCAAGCGCGACAAGTGGGCTCTCGGCGGTGGCATCGTGGTGGTGCTGCTGATCCTGGTCGCGATCCTGGCCCCGGTCATCGTGCACTTCCTCGGCCATCCGCCGAACGATTTCCACGAGGACCAGATCGATTCCCTCACCGGCCTCCCGAAGAAGTCCTGGGGCGGCATCGACGGGGACTTCCTGCTCGGCAGCGAACCCACCAACGGCCGCGACGTGTTCAGCCGCGTCGTCTACGGCACCCGGGTCTCGCTGATCGTCGCCTTCCTCTCCGCGGTGGTCGCGGTGGCGATCGGCACGGTCATGGGCATCGTCGCGGGCTACTTCGGCGGCTGGGTCGACACGATCATCAGCCGGATCATGGACGCCCTGCTGGCCTTCCCCCAGCTGCTGTTCATCATCGCGCTGATCTCCGTCGTGCCCAACGAGCTGTGGGGGCTGACGGGTTCGGGGGTGCGGATGGCCGTGCTGATCGCGGTGATCGGCTTCTTCGGCTGGCCGTACGTGGGCCGCATCGTGCGCGGTCAGACGCTGTCGCTCAGAGAGCGCGAGTACGTCGAGGCCGCGCGCAGCCTCGGCGCCGGGCGGACGTACATCCTCTTCCGCGAGCTGCTGCCCAATCTGGTGGCACCGATCACCGTGTACGCGACGCTGATGATCCCCACCAACGTCCTCACCGAGGCCGCGCTGAGCTTCCTCGGCGCCGGTGTCAAACCGCCGACGTCCTCCTGGGGGCAGATGCTCTCCAAGGCCGTGGAGACCTATGAGGGCGACCCGATGTTCATGATCATCCCGGGTGTCGCCATCTTCGTCACGGTGCTGGCCTTCAACCTGCTGGGCGACGGCGTGCGGGACGCGCTGGACCCCAAGGGCTCCCGCTGAGCCGACCCGCTTGAGCAGAACCGCTTCTTCATATCCATCTCATACGGAGGTCGCGGCATCGTGGCAACGCAAGGAAGTACGCAGCGCAGAATGACCGCGGGGGCGGCGCTCGTTGTCGCGGCCCTCGTCGGTGTGACCGCCTGTGGCGGTGGCAAGAGCGACTCGGGCGGCAAGGCGCCGGGATTCAACGCGGCCATCAACAAGGTGGCGAACGCGTCCGACAAGAAGGGCGGCGAGCTGAAGTTCGTCGCCACCCAGGACGCCGACTCCTGGGACACCACCCGTGGTTACTACGGCTTCATGTGGGACTTCGCCCGCTACTACTCCCGTACGCTCGTCACCCCCAAGCCCGCTCCCGGCGGCGAGAGCGCCAATGTGGTGCCGGACCTCGCCACCGACACCGGACAGGTCTCGGCCGACAAGAAGACCTACACCTTCAAGCTGCGCGACGGCCTCGCCTGGGAGGACGGCAAGCCGATCACCAGCAAGGACATCAAGTACGGCATCGAGCGCTCCTGGGCCCAGGACAAACTCTCCGGCGGCCCGACCTGGCTGAGCCAGGTCCTCGACCCGAAGAAGGAGTACAAGGGCCCCTACAAGGACACCAGCCCCGACAAGCTGGGCCTGAAGGCCGTCGAGACGCCGGACGACAAGAGCATCGTCTTCCATCTGGCCAGCCCCAACGGCGACTTCCTGCAGATTCTCGCGCTCCCCGTGGCGGCCCCGGTGCGGCAGGACAAGGACACCGTGGAGCAGTACGGCAGGCACCCGTTCTCCAGCGGCCCCTACAAGTTCGAGTCGTACGAGCCCAACAAGAGCCTCAAGCTCGTGCGCAACGACAAGTGGAACAGGGACTCCGACAAGGTCCGCAAGGCGCTGCCGGACACGATCTCGATCAAGTTCACCACCAACGCCGAGACCATGGACAACGACCTGATCGCGGGCAACTACGACCTCGACCTCAACGCCACCGGCCTGGGGAACGCGGGCCGCCGCAAGGCCATGGGATCCCACAAAGCGAACCTCGACAACCCGCAGACGGGCTTCATCCGTTTCGCGGCCTTCCCCAAGTCCGTCGCGCCGTTCGACAACGAGCACTGCCGCAAGGCGGTCATCTACGGCGCCGACCACACCTCGCTGCAGAACGCCCGCGGCGGACCCGAGGCGGGCGGCGACATCGGCACCAGCATGCTGCCGCCGGTCGTCAAGGGCTACGACCCGGGCTACGACCCGTACGAGCTCAAGAAGGGCAGCGCGAACATCGAGAAGGCCAAGGAGGAACTGAAGGCCTGCGGCAAGCCGGACGGCTTCAAGACCACGATCGCGGTCCGCAACAACAAGCCGGTCGAGGTCGCCACGGCCGAGTCGCTCCAGGCGTCGCTGAAGAAGGTCGGCATCGACGCACAGGTCGACTCGTACGACGGCGCGCAGTCCGCGGGCATCGTCGGCGCACCCAAGAACGTCAAGTCCAAGAACTACGGCATCATCATCTTCGGCTGGGGCTCGGACTTCATGAGCGGCCAGGGCTTCCTCCAGCCCATCGCGGACGGCCGGTTCATCCTGGAGAGCGGCAACCAGAACTACCCCGAGCTCAACGACCCGGACATCAACAAGCTGTTCGACCAGGGCATCGCCGAACTGGACCCCGAGAAGGCCGGAAAGATCTACCAGGAGGCCAACAAGAAGGTCATGGACGCCGCCGGGTACCTGCCCTTCACCTACGAGAAGAACATCATCTGGCGCAGCTCCCATCTGACCAACGTCTACACGGCCGACGCCTACAACGGCCGCTACGACTACTCCGCGCTGGGTGTCAAGTGACCTCCCGTCCGTTCCACCGGTACTCCCGGCGCTAGGCCCGAAGGGCAGGTGAGGGCCGCACGTGGTGGTCCGGGGGCCGTGAGTCCCCCGGACCACCACCGGGCCGACCGCAGTGTTCGCATACATCGTCAGGCGGCTGTTCGCCGTCATCGTGATGCTGCTCGTGGTCACCCTGGTGACCTTCGGCATCTTCTTCGCCATCCCCAAGCTCACCGGAGCCGACCCCGCCGCCATGTACGTCGGCAAGCAGGCGGACCCGGCGTCCATCGAGGGCATCAGGCAGAAGCTCGGGCTCAGCGACCCGATCCTCGTGCAGTTCTGGCACTTCATCAGCGGGATCTTCGCCGGCCGCGACTACACCGGGGGCGGCACCACCACGCACTGCGCGGCGCCGTGCTTCGGCTACTCGTTCAAGACCGAGCAGGACGTCTGGCCCGTCCTGACCGACCGGCTGCCGGTCACACTCTCGCTCGCGGGCGGGGCATGCGTCGTCTGGCTGGTCGTCGGCGTGGGCACCGGTGTCGTCTCGGCGCTCAAGCGCGGCTCGAGGCTCGACCGCGCCGCCATGACCACCGCACTCGCGGGCGTCTCGCTGCCGATCTACTTCACCGCGCTGCTCTCGCTGTCGGTCTTCAGGTTCAAACTCGGCTGGATCGACTCCGAGTACACGGACTTCACCGAGGACCCGGCGGCCTGGTTCAACTCGCTCGTCCTGCCGTGGGTCACGCTGGCGTTCCTCTACGCGGCGATGTACGCCCGGCTCACCCGGGCCACCATGCTGGAGGTCCTCGGCGAGGACTACATCCGCACCGCCCGCGCCAAGGGGCTGACCGAGCAGGTCGTCATCGGCAAGCACGCCATGCGCTCGACCATGACCCCGGTCCTCACCATCCTCGGCATGGACCTCGGCGCGCTCATCGGCGGCGCGATCCTCACGGAGACCGCCTTCAGCCTGCCCGGCCTGGGCCAGGCCGCCGTCAAGGCGATCGGTGAACGCGACCTGCCGATCATCCTCGGTGTGGTGCTCATCGCCGCGACCGCCGTCGTCCTGGCCAACCTCGTGGTGGACCTCCTGTACGCCGTGATCGACCCCCGAGTGAGGCTCGCATGACCACCACACCCGAGCCCGTGCCCGGGTCCGCGCCCGGGGACGGCACCCCCACCGCCTATCTGGACGTACGCGACCTGCGCATCCACTTCCCGACCGACGACGGCCTGGTCAAGTCCGTCGACGGCCTCTCCTTCCGGCTGGAGAAGGGCAGGACGCTCGGCATCGTCGGCGAGTCCGGCTCCGGCAAGTCCGTCAGCTCGCTGGGCATCATGGGCCTGCACACCGTCGGCCAGTACGGCCGCCGCAAGGCCCGCATCAGCGGCGAAATCTGGCTGGAAGGCCGGGAGTTGCTCACCGCCGACCCCGACGAGGTGCGCAGGCTGCGCGGCCGCGAGATGGCGATGATCTTCCAGGATCCGCTGTCGGCCATGCACCCCTACTTCACCATCGGCGCCCAGATCGCCGAGGCCTATCGGATCCACCACGACGTCGACAAGCGGGCCGCCCGCAAGCGCGCCGTCGAGATGCTCGACCGGGTCGGCATCCCCCAGCCCGACCGCCGGGTCGACGACTACCCCCACCAGTTCTCCGGCGGCATGCGCCAGCGCGCGATGATCGCCATGGCCCTGGTCAACAACCCCGCCCTGCTCATCGCGGACGAGCCGACCACCGCCCTGGACGTGACCGTGCAGGCGCAGATCCTCGACCTGATCCGCGATCTGCAGAAGGAGTTCGGCTCCGCGGTCATCGTCATCACCCACGACCTCGGCGTGGTCGCCGAACTCGCCGACGACATCCTGGTGATGTACGGCGGCCGGTGCATTGAGCGCGGACCGGCCGAGCAGGTCTTCAACGAGCCCCAACACCCCTACACCTGGGGCCTGCTGGGCTCCATGCCGCGCATCGACCGCGAACAGACCGAGCGGCTGATCCCCGTCAAGGGCTCCCCGCCCAGCCTGATCAACGTGCCGTCCGGCTGCGCCTTCAACCCCCGCTGCCCGTACGCCCACCTCCCCGAGGGCGACATCACCCGCACCGAGCGGCCCGAACTGCGCCTGGTGCCGGGCGGGGAGACGCACTGGTCCGCCTGCCACCTGCCGCACGAGGAACGGAAGCGGATCTGGACCGAAGAGATTGCGCCGAAGCTATGACGGAGCCGAAGCTATGACGGATGAGAAGGCGAGCATGGAGCCCCTGCTCAAGGTCGACGGCCTGGTCAAGCACTTCCCGATCACCAAGGGGCTGCTGCGCCGCCAGGTGGGCGCGGTGCACGCCGTCGACGGCATCAGCTTCGACGTACGCGCGGGGGAGACCCTGGGCGTCGTCGGCGAGTCCGGCTGCGGCAAGTCGACCATGGGCCGGCTGGTCACACGGCTGCTCGAACCCACCGGCGGAACCGTCGAGTTCGAGGGCCGGGACATCTCGCACCTCGGCGTCGCCGGGATGCGCCCGCTGCGCCGCGACGTCCAGATGATCTTCCAGGACCCGTACTCCTCGCTCAACCCGCGGCACACGGTCGGCACGATCGTCGGCGCCCCCTTCCGGCTCCAGGGCATCACGCCCGAGGGCGGGGTGAGGAAGGAGGTGCAGAGGCTGCTGGAGCTGGTGGGCCTCAACCCCGAGCACTACAACCGCTATCCGCACGAGTTCTCCGGCGGCCAGCGGCAGCGCATTGGCATCGCCCGGGCTCTCGCGCTCAAGCCGAAGCTGGTGGTGGCCGACGAGCCCGTCTCCGCGCTGGACGTGTCCATCCAGGCCCAGGTGGTCAACCTGCTGGATGACCTCCAGGACGAGCTGGGCCTGACGTACGTCATCATCGCGCACGACCTGTCGGTCATCCGCCATGTCTCGGACCGGATCGCGGTCATGTACCTCGGCAAGATGGTGGAGTTGGCCGACCGCCAGTCCCTCTACACCGCCCCCATGCACCCGTACACCAAGGCGCTGCTCTCCGCGGTCCCGGTGCCCGACCCGAAACGGCGCGCGAAGCGCGAGCGCATTCTGCTCAAGGGCGATGTGCCCTCGCCGATCTCCCCGCCCTCCGGCTGCCGCTTCCACACGCGCTGCTGGAAGGCGACGGACCTGTGCAAGCAGCAGGAGCCGCCGCTCGCCGAGCTGGCGACCGGCCACCAGGTGGCCTGCCACCATCCGGAGAACGTCCCTGCGGACGTGAAGACTTGATAAAGGCATGTGCATGAAGTGCATGAAGTGACAGGAGTGGGCAGAGATGTGCGAGTCCGCAACGGCCTTCGAAAGGACGGCAGATGGGACTCGCACCCTCCCGCTCGTTCAGAACCCGCTCCACCAAGCTCCTGGCCCTCGCCATCGCGACGGCCTCCGCGTGCACGATCGCGGCGGGACCCGCATCCGCCGACCGGCACCACCCGACGCCCGGGGCGCCCGGCATCGGTGACACGTACTTCCCGAACCTCGGCAACGGCGGCTTCCACGTAGGCCATTACGACCTCGACGTCGCCTACGCCCCCGACACCGGGCGGCTCGACGGCCGGGCGACCGTCCACGCACAGGCGACCCAGGACCTCTCCTCCTTCGACCTCGACCTCCAGCAGCTGACCGTCCGGTCGGTCGAAGTGAACGGCAGGCGGGCCTCCTTCACGCGCAACGGCGACGAACTCGTCATCAAGCCCCGGCACGCGCTCTACAAGGGCCACAAGTTCACCGTCACCGTGAAGTACGACGGCATACCCCAGCCGCTCAGCGGCCCCATCATCTTCGGCTCCAAGTACGGCTGGATGAAGACCAAGACCGGCGTGTTCGTCGCCTGCGAACCCAACGCCGCCTCCACCTGGTTCCCCTCCAGCGACCACCCGTCGGAGAAGGCGACCTTCGACATCACCATCAAGGCCCCCAAGGGCCTCACCGCCGTCTCCAACGGCCGGCTGATCTCCACGCGCAACCGCGGCGCCAGCACGGTCACCCACTGGCGGGAGAGCAAGCCCATGGCGACCTACCTCGCCACCGCCACCATCGGCAAGATGGACGTACGGACCGGCCGGACGCCCGGCGGCATCCCGATCTACACCGCCATCGACCCGACCCTGCCGAACAAGAACAAGGTCGACGTCTACGGCGTGACCGCCGAGGTCACCGACTACTGGTCGAAGATCTTCGGCCCGTACCCCTTCGAGGAGACCGGGGCCATCGTCGACGACATGCCCGACGCCGGCTTCTCCCTGGAGGTCCAGAGCAAGCCGATCTACTCCGCCGTCCGGTCCGAGACGACGATCGCCCACGAGCTCGCCCACCAGTGGTTCGGCGACTCGGTGTCCGTCCACCGCTGGAAGGACATCTGGCTCAACGAGGGCTTCGCGACCTACGCCCAGTGGCTGTGGGACGAGCACAAGGGCAAGCGCAGCGCCCACGACTCCTTCCGGCGCGCCTACGACGGCATCAAGGCCGACGCCCCGTTCTGGAAGCAGGACATCGCCGACCCGCAGCGTGACACGATGTTCTCCAACGCCGTGTACGAGCGCGGCGCGATGACGCTCCAGGCACTGCGGGAGCGGATCGGCGACCGGGCGTTCTTCAAGCTGCTGCCCCTGTGGACCACGCAGCACCGCTACGGCAACGCCGAGACGGCCCAGTTCGTCGCGCTCGCCGAGAAGGTCTCCGGCAAGCGGCTCGGCGACCTCTTCCACACCTGGCTGTCCACCCCGTCCAAGCCGTCCCTGCCGTAACCATTGTCCGGCGCACGTAAGAATGTCGCGTGCTCTCCGATCTGTTCAGCCCCTCCGTCCAGCACTGGCTCGACCTTGCCGGCATCTTCGTCTTCGCGATTTCCGGCGCGCTCCTCGCCGTCCGGAAGAACTTCGACGTATTCGGCATGGCGGTGCTGGCGGAGGTGACGGCGCTGGGCGGCGGGCTGTTCCGGGACCTGGTCATCGGAGCCGTGCCGCCCGCCGCCTTCAGTGACCTCGGCTACTTCCTCACGCCGCTGGTCGCCACCCTGATCGTCTTCTTCCTCCACCCCGAGGTCGAGAGGATCACCACGGCGGTGGGGGTCTGCGACGCGGCCGGGCTCGGCCTGTTCTGCGTCACGGGCACGGTCAAGGCGTACGCGTACGGCCTCGGCCTCACCCAGTCCGCCACCCTCGGGCTGGCCACGGCCGTCGGCGGCGGCGTGCTGCGCGACGTGCTCGCGCACGAGGTGCCGTCGCTGCTGCGCTGGGACCGGGACCTGTACGCCGTCCCCGCCATGGTCGGCGCCGCGCTCACCGCGCTGCTGATCCGCTTCGGCGCCTTCGACGGCTCCACCAGCGGGATCCCCGTGCTCACCGCCTTCGTGCTGCGGCTGCTCGCGATGCGCTACCACTGGCGTGCGCCGCGCGCCTGGCACCGGCGCAGCGCGGCGGTGAAGGTGGAAGAGGCCTAGCTCTTCGCGGGCATGGGCAGGAGCCCGCGCTCGGCGAACACCTTCTTCGCCACGAAGGTGGCGTTGAGCGCCTTCGGGATGCCGCAGTAGACCGCCGAGTGCAGCATCGCCTCGACCACCTCGGTCGGGGTCAGCCCCACGTTCAGGGCACCGTTGACGTGCACCTCGAGCTGCGGCTCGCAGCCGCCGAGGGCGGTCAGCATGCCGAGGGTGACCAGCTGCCGGTCGCGCGGTGCCAGCTCCGGGCGGGCGTAGATCTCGCCGAAGGCCCAGGAGACGATCTGGTTGCCCAGCTCGGGGGAGATGTCGGCCATCGCGTCCACGACCCGCTGCCCGGACTCGCCGTCCACCTGCTCGAGGATCTCCAGACCGCGCTCGAACCGGGCGTTCTTCTCGTCGTTCTTTTCGCCGTTCATGTTGCTCATGACGTGAACGGTAGGAGTTGGAGCTCACTCCAAGGCAAACCCGCCGGGGACTGGCCTCGCGAGCCGGCTCGTAGAATCGTGCCCACCATGGCCTACCTCGACCACGCCGCCACCACTCCGATGCTTCCGGAGGCGGTGCAGACGATGACTGCCCAGCTCTCCGTCGTCGGCAACGCCTCGTCGCTGCACGCCGCGGGCCGGCGCGCGCGCCGCACCGTCGAGGAGGCACGCGAACGGCTCGCGTCCTCGCTCGGCGCGCGGCCCAGCGAGGTCGTCTTCACCGCCGGCGGCACCGAAGCCGACAATCTCGCCGTCAAGGGGCTGTACTGGGCGCGCCGGGCCGCCGACCCGGCCCGTACGCGGGTGCTCTCCAGCCCGGTCGAGCACCACGCGGTCCTGGACGCCGTCGACTGGCTCGCGACGCACGAGGGCGCGACGGTCGAGTACCTGCCCGTCGACGCGTACGGCCGGGTGCACGCGGACGACCTGCGCGAGGCCATAGCCCGCAATCCTGGTGATGTGGCGCTGGCGACCGTCATGTGGGCCAACAACGAGATCGGCACGGTCATGCCGGTCCGCGAACTGGCCGACGTCGCCGCCGAGTTCGACGTCCCCCTGCACGCGGACGCGGTCCAGGCCTTCGGCCAGCTCGACGTCGACTTCGCCGCCTCCGGGCTGGCCGCGATGACCGTCAGCGGCCACAAGATCGGCGGCCCGTACGGCATCGGCGCGTTGCTGCTCGGCCGCCAGTACGCGCCTGTGCCGCTGCTGCACGGCGGCGGGCAGGAGCGGCATGTGCGCTCCGGCACGCTGGACGTGCCGGCCGTCGCCGCCTTCGCGGTCGCGGGCGAGCTGGCCGCGGAGCGGCGCGAGGACTTCGCGCGGGAGGCCGGTGCGCTGCGGGACGAGCTGATCCGGGGCGTGCGGAAGTCCGTCCCGGACGCGGTGCTCGGCGGCGACCCCGATCCGGCGGGGCGGCTGCCCGCGAACGCGCACTTCTCCTTCCCGGGCTGCGAGGGCGACTCCCTCCTGCTCCTGCTCGACGCCCAGGGCATCGAGTGCTCGACGGGCTCCGCCTGCACGGCCGGCGTCGCCCAGCCCAGCCACGTCGTCCTCGCCACGGGCACGGACCGCGAGCTCGCGCGGGGGACGCTGAGGTTCTCGCTGGGCCATACGTCGACGCGGGACGACGTCTCGGCCGTCGTCAAGGCCATCGGCCCGGTGGTCGAGCGTGCGAGGAGCGCGGGGCTGAGCTAGGGGGTCGCTGCGCCCCGGCCCCGCCCTCTCCCCGTCTCCCGGGGCTCCGCCCCCGGACCCCGTTTCGGGGGCGAAGCCCCCGGGCCCCCGAAACCGCGCTCCGCGCGGTTGTCCTCAATCGCCGGACGGGCTGGAAAATCAAGCCCGTCCGGCGCTTGAGGACGAGCGGCGAAGCCGCGACAAGCGGGGTCTGGGGCGCAGCCCCAGGAGACGGCGAGAGGGCGGGACCGGGGCACAACCACCCCTACCCCACCACCCGCACCCACGACGCCCGCACGTCATCGTGCCGGATCCGGTATACCGCCGGCGCCGCAACCGCATCCGCCCCCGCCCCGTACCGGGGCTGCCCGACCCCCGAGAGTTCCAGGCGCACCCGGTGGCCGACCCCGAAGGTCGCACCCGGCGTGCGCAGTTCGGCCCGAACCGAGCGCTCGGCCGCAGGGCCCACGCTGCGGAGGACCGCCGTCGCGGCGGCGACCGCACGGCCGTCGGGGCGGACGTCGACGAGGGCGGCCAGGAGCCGGCCCTCGGCCACCGAGGAGCGCAGGTGCAGTAAGACCTCCGCACCGGCGGCCGGGACAACGCCGGCCAGCGGTGCGGAGGTCCAGCACAGCACGTCCTCCCGCAGCTCCACCGGCCGCCGGTCCGCACCGGCCGGCAGCTCCGGCACCGGGCTGTACGGGTCGTGGTAGAGCACGTCCGACGGCTGCCCCCCGCCGGGACGGGCGGGGAGCAACCGCCCGTCCCCCGAAGCGCTTTGGGCCGCGCCCCCGCTGTGCAGGAAGTACAGGGTCTCAGGCAGCCGCACGGGCACCCCTGCGGTAGCCGAGGACCGCGAAGGCGGCAGCGACGGCCAGCCAGCCCGCCAGCACCGCGACGGCGACCGCGTGCGGCGCCCGCCCGTTCGCCGCGTCCAGCGCGAGCTCGGCGTAGCGGCTGACCGGGGTCACCCGCGACACCTGCTGGAGCCAGTGCGGCAGTTGGCTCGCCGGCATCCACAGACCGCCGACGACCGACAGGATCACGTACCCGGCCACCGAGGCCGCCTGGGCGATCTGCGGGCGCAGCAGGTAGCCGACGCCCAGCGCCAGCAGGGCCATCGGCGCGACGCCGAGCCACAGCACGAGCATCGTCGTCAGCCACTCCACCGGCGTGTGCCGCACGCCGTACCCGCACGCGCCGGCCAGCTGCACGGCCAGGATCGGCGGGATCGCGCCGAGCATGCCGGTCACGGCACGCACGCCCACCACGCGGGCGGGCCGCATCGGGGTCAGCCGCAGCTGGCGGAGCCAGCCGTGCGCGCGGTCCTCGGCGATGCCGCTGCCGCTGTTGAGGACGGCGCCCATGGCGCCGAACGCGGCCATCGTGACGGTGAGATAGGCGAGCGTGTCGTCGTGATGGCCGCCCTTGGCGTTGTTGGCGAGGACCAGGTACATCACCACGGGGGTGACCAGACTGACCATCAGGAAGCCGGTGTCGCGGCGGAGCCGGGTCGCTTCGAGGCGCAGGTAGCCGAGTGCCATGTTCATGAGGTGAGTTCCTTGGGAGAGAGTGATCAGGCGGCGGTGAGGGCGACGAACGCGTCCTCCAGTCCGGCGCCCGTCACCTCCAGTCC
This sequence comes from Streptomyces sp. SX-6, assembly GCF_059089585.1. Classification (NCBI taxonomy): domain Bacteria; kingdom Bacillati; phylum Actinomycetota; class Actinomycetes; order Kitasatosporales; family Streptomycetaceae; genus Streptomyces; species Streptomyces sp. SX-6. The sequence continues at coordinate 47,589 of NZ_JBTHHU010000036.1, forward strand.
GCGCACGGGTCCCAGCGCGGCGAGCGTCGCGTCCGCGTCCGCGGTGCGCAGGCGGATCCGGCCGCCCCGCGTCTCGACGTCCAGCACTCCGGGGAGCGAGGCGAGGTACGAGCACGGCATCCCCGGGTCGGCGAAGGAGACGATCCGGCCGGACGCGGCCTGCTTCAGCTCGGCGCTGGTGCCGTCGGCCACCAGCCGGCCGCGGTCGACGACGACCACGCGGCCGGCGTTGGCGTCGGCCTCCTCGAGGTAGTGCGTGGAGAAGACGATCGTCCGGCCCCGGGCCGCGTACCGCCGCAGCGCGGCCCACAGTTCGCGCCGGGCCTCGACGTCGAGGGCGGCGGTCGGCTCGTCCAGCACGAGCAGTTCGGGGTCGCCCGCCAGCGCCATCGCGAACCGGACGCGCTGGGCCTGGCCGCCCGAGAGCTTGTCGACCCGCTTGCGGGCGAGCCCGGTGAGGTCGGCGGCCTCGAGGATCTCCGCGGTCGGCAGCGGGCGCGGGAAGGTGTTGCGCACGAAGCCGATCAGCTCCGCGACCGTGACCCGGGAGACCAGGCCGCCCTCCTGCATCATCGCGCTGACCCGCCCGGTCGCGGCCGCCTCCCGGGCGGAGGTGCCGAAGATCTCGACGCGGCCCGCGTCGGGTTCCAGCAGCCCGAGCATCATCGCCACCGTGGTCGACTTGCCGGCGCCGTTGCGGCCGAGCAGGGCCACGATCTCGCCGCGCCGGATCGTCAGGTCCAGCCCGTCGACCGCCGGGGTGCTGCTGCCGTCGTAGGTCTTGCGCAGTCCCGTCAGCCGGACCGCCGCCGCTTCGCCGTTGTTCATGCCCTCACTGTCGAGGGGCCCGATGGCAGGGCGATGGCAGCCCAGTGGCAGAAAGACCTGCGGCTAGCGGCGCTCCTCCGGGGCGTGCCGCAGGTAGGCCAGGACGGCGCTGACGCGCCGGTGGAGCTGGGGTTCCTCGGCCAGGCCGAGCTTGGCGAAGGTCGAGTTGACGTGCTTCTCGATCGTCGACTCGGACAGGGTCAGCGACTCGGCGATGGAGCGGTTGGTCTTGCCCTGGGCCATGTGCCGCAGCACGTCGAGCTCGCGGCGGGTGAGGGCCGCGAGGGGCGCGTCCGCGGCGCGGGAGTGGCTGCCCATCAGCACCTCGACGATGCGGGGGTCGACGACGGAGCGTCCGGCCTTGACCTCGCTGAGGGCGCGCAGGAGTTCGTCGAGCTCGCCGATGCGCTCCTTGAGGAGGTAGGCCAGGCCGTCCGTACCGCGCCGGAAGAGCTCGAACGCGTAGTTCTCGTTGGCGTGCTGGGAGAGCATGACGACGCCGATGCCGGGGTGGCGGGCGCGGATGGCGTGGGCGGCGGTGATGCCCTCGGTGTGGTGGCTCGGGGGCATGCGGATGTCGGCGATGACGACGTCCGGTTTCAACCGGTCGACGGCGTCGAGGAGTTCGGTGGCGGTGCCGACCGCGGCGACGACGTCGACGTCGCCGGTGTCCTCGAGCAGGCGGCGGGTTCCCTCGCGTACGAGGTAGTGGTCCTCTGCAATGACTACGCGCAGCGGTTCAGGCACTGGCTTCCTCCCGGACTCGTTCCATCAGTCTGGCGTGGACGGTGGTCCCGGCGCCGGGCAGGCTGGTAATTGCCAGGGTGCCGCCGACGGCCTCGATCCGGTCGCGCATGCCCGTGAGCCCGGAGCCGTGCGCGGTGCCGGCGGGCAGGCCGACGCCGTCGTCGTGGACGTCGACGAGCAGCCAGCCGTCGCGACGTGTGAAGCGGATGGTCACGCGGCCGGCGGCGGCGTGCTTGAGCACGTTCGTCAGCGCCTCGGACACCACGTAGAACGCGGACTCCTCCGTCTCGACCGCGAAGCGGACCCCGTCGAGGGTCTCCTCGCTGTGCACCGTGACGGGAATCGGCATCCGGCGCGCGGTCGAGGTGACGGCGGCGACGAGCCCCTGGTCGGTCAGGACGGGCGGGTGGATGCCGTGCGCGACCTCGCGGAGTTCCTCGATGACGCGTACGGCGTCGTCCTGGACCTCGGTCAGGGTCGCGTGGATGTCGCCGCCCCTGCTCAACTGGTTGCGGGCGAGCCGCAGTTTGGCGACGAGCGCGACGAGCTCCTGCTGGATGCCGTCGTGCAGCAGCCGCTCGATGCGCCGCCGCTCGCCGTCCTGGGCGTGCAGGATCCGGGCGCGGGAGGCGTCGAGCTCCGCGGCCTGCCGCTGCGTCTCCTCCACGCGCATCGAGAGCTCGGCGGCGAGCCGGACGTTGTGGACGGCGAGGGCCGCCTGTCTGGCCAGCGTCTCGACGACGTCGTGGTCCTCGGGCGTGAACCGGCGGTCCGTGCGCGGCCCGTACTCGATCACGCCGAGGACCTCGTCGCCGAACCAGAGGGGCTGTTCGCCCCGGGGGCCCGGCGAGCTCTCGCCCGCCGTGCCGACCGCGCAGGGCGCCTCCTCGGCGCCCAGCGAGACCCGCACCCAGCGCAGGTTGAGGCCCTCCTTGAGGCTGGCCGCCAGCTGGGGGGCGAGCCGCTCGAGGTCGTAGGCGTGCTCGAGGGTGGTGCCGAACTGGACGAGCAGCTCGAAGCTGCTGAGCCGGCTGCCGAAGACGCGGCGCTCGGCCAGCCGGTTCAGCCGCGTCCGCAGCGGCTGGAACAGGACCATGGCCGTGACCGCGATCGGCACCGCCAGCCCGATCGGGAGGTACTGGCCGGCGGTCATCCCGAGGGCCACCGCCATGCCCAGGTACCAGCTGTTGATGATCAGCCACAGCGTCCCGTGGACGACCGAGGGCCGGATCCCGATGTCCACGCCGAGCAGCCGGTGGCGGAACGTCGCGTAGACCACGAAGAGGGCGATCAGCACATAGGGCAGGGCACCCAGCAACGACCCGGTGAGGTAGAGCAGTCCGTCGTCGCCCTGCCAGGTGCGGAACAGCCGGGAGCAGGCCCGGGCCGAGAAGACGGCGGCCCCCGCCACCGCGACCGGCAGCAGCCGGGAGACGTCGGGCTGCCCGGCGGCCCGGGCGCGCAGACAGCGGACGATCAGCAGTACGCAGCCCAGCGCCGGGAACCAGGCCTCGGGGTAGTAGAAGACCGCGAAGGCCACGTCGTCGCCCGGCATCCCGACGAGGGGCAGGGCGAGCGGCAGCGCCAACAGGGGCCACAAAGAACGCAGAACGCTGCGTTCACCCCGGTACCGGACATGGCCGTCTGGCAGTAAGGCGAGCAGCCGCACGAGCAGGACGCTCGCGGCGAGGTCCACCGTCTCGCTGCACACGAGGATGGCGAAGTGCTCGGCCGGCGGCAGGATGGCCTCTATGTCCTCCCGGTCCCATCCGACGTCCACGGAGAGGAACATTGCGGTGTAGCGGATGCCCATGCTCACCGACAGCAGAGTGCCGATGAGCAGCAGCCGCCGGGCGACCGGGTGCGACGGGGCGTGCCACCAGCTGAACAGGCCCGCGAAATAGCAGGGCACCAGGGCACCGAGAATCCACGGCAGGGTGTACCTGCTGGAGAGGTGGACTGTTCCCACCAGCCCGGACCAGACCAGACACAGCCCTCCGACCAGCGCAGCAATCCGCAGGGGCCAGGTCCGAGCGTTCACGCCGGTCATTATCGAAGTCCCGCACGGCAGGCGTCCAGAAGGGTCGCCGCAGACGCGTATGGAGGAAAACCTCCAGTGCGTTCTGGGGGTGGCCCTGGATCCCCGCACCAGTGGTGATGGAGCACACTCTGAAGCAGCGCAACGGGGGTCCGCAGCTTGACGAAGGAACCAGGGGTGCCGCGGAGCGGCGTGCCATCCCGAGGACCTTCGTCAAGCTGCGGCGCGTAGCAGTACGCGTAGTGCTTACGCGCTGAAGCCAAGGGGATCCATGAGCCTGCCCACCGGACCGGAGATCGTGGTCTGGGACACCACGTACGCATGTCCGCTCCGGTGTTCCCACTGCTACTCGGAATCGGGCCGCCGGCCGTCGCGGCAGCTGGCCCACGCGGACATGCTCCGGGTCACCGACGCCATCATCTCGCTCGGGCCGCGTGTGGTCGGGCTCTCCGGCGGTGAACCGCTCGGCGTCAAAGGCATCTTCGAGATAGCCGAGAGACTGAAGCGGGCCGGCGTGATCACGGCCGTCTACACCAGCGGCTGGAAACTGGCGCCCTGGATGCCCGGTGAACTCGCCCGGGTCTTCGACGAGGTCCTGGTCAGCGTGGACGGGGCGACGCCCGGGGTCCACGACCGGATACGCCGCCGCGCCGGTTCGTTCGACCGCGCCATGGCCGCTCTCGGCCAGCTCGACGACGCGGCCCGTGAACGGCGCCTCGGCGGCGGAGAGCCGCTGCGGTTCGGCATCGAATGCACCGTGGTGCGCGGCAACTTCGACCAGCTCGAGGCCTTCGGCTCGGACATAGCGCCCAGATTCCCCGAGTTAGGATCCCTCGCCTTCAACGCCGCCGCCCCCGCGGGCGCGGCCTCCACGCCGGACTTCGCCCGGTACGAACTCCTCGACGACGACCGGATCACCCGGCTCACGTCCCCCGAGCTCCTCGCCCGCATCGAGGAAGCCGCACCGCCCTCGGTGCAGATCTCCATCACGGACAACCGGTCCCTCGTGATGCACCCGGCCCGTATCGCCGCCGGACTCGATCCCCTCATGCTGCAGATCGAACCGGACGGCGCCGTCCGCGCGATGCCCGCCTACGAGGGCACAGTGGGCAGCCTGCTCGACGAACCGGCCGCGGAACTGTGGAAACGCGCGGTCGCCCGCTGGAGCGACCCCTTCGTCGTGGAAACGCTGACCCCGGTCCGCGGTATGCGCAGCTGGGCCCGGGCAGCCCGCCGCATCGACCAGCACTTCGGATCGGACGAGGTCCGGGCGAGAATCGCCCGGCGCACATCACCGACGAACAACGGATCGGGGGTGAATGAGATGCCGGAGATCCTCGAGCTCCAGGACATGGAGGAGGAGACCACCAGCCTGTGGCCCACCGTCAACGCCGCCGAAACGGAGTGACGACCGTCCACGTGCACGAGGGCCTGCCGGCGCCGGGACACGACCGGCGGCCGGCAGGCCTTTTGAGGAGTACCCATTGCTCGCCGAAGGCCATCTCGCCGCCGATCCCCTCTTCGCGGACACACCCGAACGCATCCGGGACTCGGACACCCTGTTCGTCCACGCACTCGCCCTGGCACCGCCGGGCTGGCACCGGTCGGAGCACGGCGGCTGGGTGCGGCTGTGGCCCGAGGACCCGCCGCTGCCCCCGCAGGGCTGGAAGATCCATATATCCGTCGTCGCCGCCGAGGTACCGCGCGCGGTCGACACGGTCTGGGACTACTGCGTCGCACGGTCGATCGCCTTCAAGTTCCTGCGCAGCGGCACCATGGCGAGCCTCGCCAACGGCAAGCAGGCACCGAGGACCGCCAGCGGCAAGGTGATCGCCGTCTACCCGCGCGACGACGCCGAGCTGGAACGCGCCCTGACCGACCTGTCCCAACTGCTGCGGGGCGTCCCGGGCCCGTACGTGCTGAGCGATCTGCGCTGGGGCGAGGGGCCGTTGTACGTCCGGTACGGCGCCTTCGACCTGCGGTACTGCTTCTCGCCCGGCGGGGCGTACGTGCCCGCGATCACGCGGCCGGACGGCGAGGCGGTCCCCGATGTGCGCGGCACCGTCTTCCGGGTCCCGCCGTGGGTGGAGGTCCCGCCGTGCGTCGCCGGGCAGTTGCGGGCCGCGCAGTCGGCCTCGTCCGGCGGGCTGCCCTACCGCGTGGAGAAGGCGCTGCGCTTCTCCAACGCCGGCGGCGTCTACCGGGCCGTCGACCCCGCCTCCGGGCGGACGGTGGTGCTGCGCGAGGCACGGCCGCACGCCGGGGTCGACGCGGACGGCAGGGACGCGGTGACCCGGCTGCGGCGCGAACACACCGTGCTGGCACGCCTGTCCGCCCTCGACTGCGTGCCGGGGGTGACCACCCTGAGCCGGCACTGGGAGCACCACTTCCTCGTCGAGGAGTTCGTCGAGGGCGAGACGCTCGAGGACGCGATCCTGCGCCGCAACCCGCTCCTGCGACCGGGCGCGGACGCCGAGGCGACGGCGGAGTACACCGCCTGGGCCTGCGCGGTGCTCGACCAGGTCGAGCAGGCGGTGGACCGGCTGCACGGCCACGGCGTCGTCTTCGGCGACCTCCAGCCCGGCAACATCCTGGTCCGCCCGGACGGCACCGTGTGCCTCGTCGACTTCGAGACGGCCTTCACCCTCGGCGAGGACGCCGCCCCCGCGCTGGGCACGGCCGGGTTCACCGCCCGGTGGGCACGCTCGGGAACGGCCGTCGACACGTACGCCCTCGCATGTCTCCGACTGGCTCTTTTCGCACCGTTGACACCGCTGCTGCGCCTCGCTCCGCAGAAGCACGAGCAGCTCGCCGGTTTCGTCGAGGAGCGCTTCCCGCTGCCGCCGGGCTTCGGCGAGCGGCTGCGGAGGAGCATCGCGCCGCCCGCCGCCGTGCCGCGGGAGACGGCACCGGCGTGGCCCGTGGACGCCAGCTGGGACGCGACCCTGGACGCGCTGGGCGAGGCGATCCTGCGCAGCGCGACCCCGGACCGCAAGGACCGTCTCTTCCCGGGCGACGTCCGGCAGTTCGACCACCAGGGCGCCGCGGTCGCGTACGGCGCGGCGGGCGTGCTGCACGCCCTGCACGTCACCGGCCGGTCCGGGCATCCGGACTTCGCCGGGCACGTCGACTGGCTGTGCCGGGCGGCCGAGCGCACCGCGTGGCCCCGGCCCGGCCTCTACGACGGGCTCGCGGGCATCGCGTACGTCCTCGACGAGCTGGGCCGACCGCAGGAGGCGCGGGCCGCTCTGGACCGGCTGGCCTCCATCGATCTGCGCCGCTGCGGCCCCGGGCTGTTCGGCGGGCTCGCCGGGATCGCCCTGACCCACCTGCACTTCGGGGACGCCGACGAGGCCGCGCGCATCGGCGAGCGGCTCGCGGCCATGCTGGCGGAGCCGGGCGGGGCGGGCGGGACGGGGCTGATGCACGGCTGGTCGGGACCGGCGCTGCTGTTCGCCCGGCTCTTCGCCGCGATGGGCGACCCGCGCCATCTCGACCTCGCCGACGCGGCGTTGGCCCGCGACCTCATACCGCAGGATCCGCCCGGGAGCGTCTGTCTGGAGCGGGGCTCCGCCGGCATCGCCATCGCCCTGGACGCCTGTCTGCGCCACCGCGAGAACCCCGGCCACACCCGGCTCCTCGAGCGCATCCGGTACGGCATGGGCGCGGAACTGACACTGTCCTCGGGGCTGTTCGGCGGGCGCGCCGGACTGCTGTACGGCGTCACCCGGTTCGGCGGCCCCGAGCCCGACCGGCGCCGCCACCTGCGGAACCTCGCCCTGCACGCGGTCCCGTACCAGGGGCTGCCGGCCTTCCCGCTGGAGGGGCTGCTGCGGCTCTCGATGGACCTGGCGACCGGCACGGCGGGCGTCCTGCTGGCCGTCCACGCCGCGGTGCACGACGAAGTCCCCTACGGTGCCCTGCCGTTGCTGTAAACAGAGCGTTTCCGGCCATCGACAGCCTGCGATGAAAATGGGTCATGCTCTGGTCCGGACCACAGGGGAGGGCGGTGTGCGAAGGCTCGTCCGCACCACCCCTGTCCCGGCCATATAAGCCGATGTATGGGACTGCTGCGCCTTCGGTTTCAGCCGTTTCTGGACTTCCCCCGGCCATACGCGACTTGTGGACGTTTCTCGGTGAGCCCACGATCTGCCTCGTCGCCGCGCCGACTGCACCGCGCGGTCCACCACGAGGAGGCCCCCATGAACGACCGTCTCACGCTCAGTCCCGATGCCGCACGGCAGTTGGCGACGACCACCAAGACCACCCCGCAGATGCGCGGCATCACGCCGCGCTACCTGCTGCGCGCCCTGCCCTGGGTGGACGTCGACTCCGGCGTCTACCGCGTCAACCGCCGCCGCACCTTCATCCTCGGCGACGACCGCATCAGCACCTACGAGGAGGGCGACGCCCACCGCGTCATCCCCGACGACCTGCGCGAACTGCCGTTCCTGCGCGAGGCGGACAGCGCATCGCTCGCCAAGCTGGCCGGCAAGTTCACCCAGGAGACCTTCGAGGCCGGCCAGCAGCTGGCGGGCGAGGGCGAGGCGTCCGACAAGCTCTGGATCCTGGTCGTGGGCCGCGCCGAGAAGCGGATGACCGGGAAGTACGGCGAGGAAGCGCTCCTCGAGGTCATCGGCGACGGCCAGTTCTTCGACGCCGGCTCCTGGGCGTGCGGCAAGGCGCTGCCCTTCGCCGTCAAGGCCCTCACCGCGGGCGTGGCCCTCACCGCCCCGCGCGCCGCGCTCGACGCGCTGTGCGGCAAGGACGCGATCATCCGGGCGGCCATCGACGCGTACGCCGCCGGACAGATGCCCGCACCGGGCGGCGAGGTGCCGGTCGACCTGGCCTCCGGCCACACCGGCGAGCCCGAACTGCCGGGCACCTACGTCGAGTACGAGGACGAGCCGCGCGAGTACCACATGAGCCTGGCCCAGACCGTGCTGCGCGTGCACACCCGGGTCTCCGACCTCTACAACGGGCCCATGGACCAGGTCCGTTCACAGGCCGGGCTGACCATCCAGGCGCTGCGCGAGCGCCAGGAGTCCATGATGCTCAACCACCCGGAGTTCGGCCTCCTCAACAACATCGCCCCGGGCCAGCGCGTCCAGACCCGCACCGGCGCGCCCACACCGGACGACATGGACGAGCTGCTGTCCAAGGTCTGGAAGCAGCCCGGCTACTTCGTCGCCCACCCCAAGGCCATCGCCGCGTTCGGCCGGGAGTGTACGCGCCGGGGCGTGCCCCCGGTCATGGACACCCGCTTCGGCAGCCCGCTGCTGACCTGGCGCGGCGTACCGCTGCTGCCCTCGGACAAGATGCGCTTCGCCGGCGGCGTCACCGACATCCTGCTGATGCGGACCGGCGAGGCCGAGCAGGGCGTGGTCGGCCTGCGCCCGTCGAAGGTGCCGGACGAGGTCGAGCCGGGCCTCGCCATGCGCAACATGGGCACGGACCAGAAGGCCATCACGTCGTACCTGATGACGGCGTACTTCAACACCGCGATCCTGGTGGAGGACGCCGCCGCCGTGCTCCAGAACGTCGAGGTGTCCAAGTACCATGACTACTCCTGAGGTTGAAGGCGGCGCCTTCACCCCGGAGCTGGCCCGCAAGGACGTACCGGTCCTGCACCGCACGGTGAACGGCAAGCCCCTCGTCTGGCTCGACAACGGCGCCACCACGCAGAAGCCGCGCCAGGTGATCGAGGCGCTCGCCGCCTACTACGCCACCGCCAACTCCAACATCCACCGCGGCGCGCACACGATGGCCCGGGAGGCCACCGAGGCGTACGAGGCGGGACGGGCGGCAGTGGCGGGCTTCCTGGGCGCCGGGTCACCGGACGACATCGTCTTCGCCCGCGGCACCACCGAGGCGGTCAACCTGGTCGCCCAGAGCTGGGGCAGGGCCAACGTCGGCCCGGGCGACGACATCCTGGTCGGGGTGCTGGAGCACCACTCCAACATCGTGCCCTGGCAGTTGCTCGCCAAGGAGACCCGGGCCCGCGTCGTCCCCATCCCGCTGCGCCCCGACGGGAGCATCGACCAGGACGCCTACGCCGGCCTGCTCTCCTACCGCACCCAACTCGTCGCGATCAGCCATGCGTCGAACACGCTGGGCACGGTCCCGCCGGTGCGCGACATGATCGCGCTGGCCCACCGGTACGGGGCCAGGGTGCTGGTGGACGGGGCCCAGTCGGTCGCCCACTTCCCGGTGGACGTGCGGGAACTGGACGCCGACTTCTACGCCTTCTCCGGCCACAAGCTCTACGGCCCCACGGGCATCGGCGCGCTCTACGGCAAGCCGGAGGTCCTCGCGGACATGCCCCCGTGGCAGGGCGGCGGCAACATGATCGACACCGTCGACTTCACCGGCAGCACCTTCGCTCCCGTACCGCACCGCCTCGAGGCGGGCACCGGGAACATCGCCGGGGTCGTGGGCCTGCACGCGGCGATCGACTGGCTGAGCTCGTTCGGCCGGAGCGAGGTCGCCGCGTACGAGGAGGCACTGCTCGAGTACGCCCGCAAGGCGCTCGCGACGGTGCCGGGGCTGGAGGTCCTGGGCTCCGCGCCGGAGCGGATCGCCGTGCTGACCTTCACGCTCGCGGGTCACGACCCGGTGGAGATCGCGCGGTGGCTCGACCGGGACGGCATCGCCATCCGGGCCGGGCACCACTGCGCCCAGCCCTCGCTGAGGCACTACGGCCTCGACAGCGCGGCGCGGGCCTCGCTCGCGCTGTACAACACCCCCGAGGAAGTGGATCAGTTGGCGGGCTCGCTGCTGCGACTGCGGGAGACCACCGCCTGACCCCTCCCCGTTGCCGGTCTCTCCCCTCTCTCCTATGCCGGGACGCTGCCGTCCCGGAAGCCGTGGGGGAGGCCGGCGACGGCCGGGAAGACGTCGAGCCAGCTGAAGGCCGCGCCGAGCCCGGCGATGCGCACCACCTTGGTCACCCGTGGCCCGCCCCGTACGACCCTCAGCCGCCCGCCGCACCGGGCCGCCCGGTCACGCGCCCGCAGCAACAGCCGCAGGCCGCTCGCGTCGAGAAACGTCACTCCGCGCAGATCGACGACGAGGTCGCGATGCCGCCCCGCCAGCGCCTCCAGCCGCGGAGCGAGCTCCTGTTCCGCCAAGATGTCGATCTCTCCCCGCAGTTCAACCATGACCGCTCCCCCCGCCACACGCTCCCGCATGGTGAAGGCGAGCTCGTACCCGCCCATGCGAACCTCACCGTTCTCCTTCTTCGCCGATCCACCGCACCGGACCACTTGTGCCTTTCCTGTGCCCCGGCGGTGGGCGCTTCTCACCTCCGTCGCATGGCCGTGACCCCAACTCTCCTGGAAACACAACGGGTTACGGGAACGCACAAAGCCCCGGCTCCGGCGCGGTGCGCGCGCCCGGAGCCGGGGCTTCGGCAAATCGCAGGAGGGGGAAGCGGCATCGGGGGGACAAGCCGCTTCCCCCATGAGGACACGACCAGAAGGCACGGACCGCGGTCAGGGGGGAAGCTCGCGGCCCGGACCCCGCAGAGAGGTCCATGTCCCAGGCCCTCGGGATTCCTGCCAGATCCGTCGGACACCCCCCATCCTCCGTCCACCGGACGGCCCCGCAGACGGGCTAAGGGCCCCGCTTGCAGGGCCTTAAGTCCTTAAAGGCCGTGTGAAGGGCCGCACAATCCGTTTCGTCCATACGTGCGGATAGACTCTCGCAGACCGCCAGGGGACGAGTGAGGACGGGCACAGGGGAGGCAGTTACGTCATGGCGCAAGCCAAGAAGGTCGTGTTCTGGGCCGTCGTCATCTTCGTGGGATACACGATCATCCACTCCCCGGCCCGGGCCGCCGAACTGGTGCAGATAGGGTTCCAGGGGATCTCGGACGCCGCCAAGAGCGTCGGCGAGTTCATGACCGGCCTGATCAAGTGAGTGCACGGAAGGCGGCAGCCCTGTGATTCGTCACCTCGTCCTCTTCAAGCTCGACGAGGGCGTCGACCGCGACGACCCGCGCGTGGCCGCGGGTGCGCGGGCGTTCGAGGAGCTGGGCGGGCTCATCCCGGAGCTGCGCTTCTGGGAGTGCGGCTGGAACATCTCGGACCGGCCGATCGCCTACGACTTCGCCGTCAACTCCGCGGTCGAGGACCGCGAGGCGCTCACGCGCTACCTCGAGCACCCGGAGCACCAGGCGGTCGCCGCCCAGTGGCGCGCATTCGCCACGTGGGTGATCGCCGACTACACCTTCTGAGCCACAGCGCCCGCACAGGCCCCTCGCCCCTACGGCGAGGGGCCTTTCTGGCCCCCAACACGACGTTATGCGGTGCTTGCACACAGTGGACATGTCTTGTGATGCTATGACCGCTTTTGACGGCCCTGACCGCGAAGGGGTGGTGTTGCCGTGCCGGCCCGAACAGCGCCCGAAGCCCCCTTCCGTCACCCCGAACAGAACGACCCGCAGGAGCACACGGACCCGCCCGAGGACTCCGGAGAATCCGGCGACTGCGGCGGCCCCGACGATTCCGTCGGTTCCGTCGGTTCCGACGGAACCGTCGTGGAGGAGCACGAGGACGGTCCCCGCACCCGCGAGAGCCGGGGCGCGGACGCCAGGGCGCTGACCCAGGTCCTCTTCAAGGAGTTCTCGGCCCTGGAGCCCGGCACTCCGGAGCACGCCCGCGTGCGCGCCGCCCTGATCGAAGCCAACCTCCCCCTCGTGCGGTACGCCGCGGCGCGTTTTCGCAGTCGCAACGAGCCCATGGAGGACGTCATCCAGGTCGGCACGATCGGGCTCATCAACGCGATCGACCGCTTCGACCCCGACCGCGGGGTGCAGTTCCCGACCTTCGCGATGCCCACGGTGGTCGGGGAGATCAAGCGCTACTTCCGGGACAACGTCCGCACCGTCCATGTCCCGCGCCGCCTCCACGAGCTGTGGGTCCAGGTCAACGGCGCCACCGAGGATCTGACGGTGCTGCACGGCCGCTCCCCGACCACGGCCGAGATCGCCGAGCGGCTCAGGATCGGCGAGGACGAGGTGCTCGCCTGCATCGAGGCGGGCCGCTCCTACCACGCGACCTCGCTGGAGGCGGCCCAGGAGGGCGACGGCCTGCCCGGACTGCTGGACCGGCTCGGCTACGAGGACCCCGCGCTCGCGGGAGTCGAGCACCGCGATCTCGTACGTCACCTCCTCGTCCAACTGCCGGAGCGCGAACAGCGCATCCTGCTGCTGCGCTACTACAGCAATCTGACCCAGTCCCAGATCAGCGCCGAGCTGGGGGTCTCGCAGATGCATGTGTCGAGGCTGCTCTCCCGGAGCTTCGCCAGGCTGCGGTCCGCAAATCGAATCGAGGCCTAACTCCTGTGGGGGACAACCCCCTCGATGTCATGGGGCAGATATGTCGACTTGACGCTACAGCGTGTTGCCGACATGTGACATTCTGCTGGAACTGCGTTTGCCACAGCGCAGCCTCCGGTATTCAGGTGGAGGCTGAACCCCTGGCGTAAGGGGGTTGCTGTGATCCGTCCGCGACCTCAAGGGGGTGGCATGTCCGTAGACCTGGGCAGCGCGAAGGTACTCGCCGCCGACGCACCTCACGCCGACATCGTCGACTGCGAAGCCATCGACACCCGCACCCTCTCCCGTTCCCTCTTCACACGGCTCGCCACGCTGGAACGGGACAGCGCCGAGCGCACCTACGTCCGCGACACCCTCATCGAGCTCAACCTCCCCCTCGTGCGCTACGCCGCGGCCCGCTTCCGCAGCCGCAACGAGCCCATGGAGGACATCGTCCAGGTGGGCACGATCGGGCTGATCAAGGCGATCGACCGGTTCGACTGCGAACGGGGCGTCGAATTCCCGACGTTCGCGATGCCGACCGTGGTCGGCGAGATCAAACGCTTCTTCCGGGACACCAGCTGGTCGGTCCGGGTGCCGCGCCGGCTCCAGGAGCTGCGCCTCGCCCTGACCAAGGCCAGCGACGAACTCGCGCAGAAGCTGGACCGGTCGCCGACTGTGCCCGAGCTCGCCGTGTGCCTGGGCGTCTCCGAGGAGGACGTCGTCGACGGCCTCGCCGTGGGCAACGCCTACACGGCCAGCTCGCTGGACTCCCCCTCGCCCGAGGACGACGGCGGCGAGGGCTCGCTCGCCGACCGCCTGGGCTACGAGGACACGGCGCTGGAGGGCGTGGAGTACCGGGAGTCCCTCAAGCCGCTCCTGGCCAAACTCCCGCCGCGCGAACGCCAGATCATCATGCTGAGGTTCTTCGCCAATATGACGCAGTCACAAATCGGCGAAGAGGTGGGCATTTCCCAGATGCACGTCTCGCGGCTGCTGACCCGGACGCTGGCGCAGCTGCGCGAAGGGCTCATCGCCGACTGAGAGCTGTACTGCTGACGAACCGTCAGCCACACTGGGGCGATGCGACGGATGACGTTCGTCTCCGCTTCGGCTGCCGCGCTCTGCCTGGGCGCGTTCCTCACAGGGTGCGGCAGCGGTGAACGCGAGGGCCGCGTCGCACTGCCGGACACCGGATCCGGGCCGGTACGGGTGCCTCCGACGGGGCACGTGGAGCTCGTACCGCTCCCCTCGCCATCCGTGGCCGCGGCCGCACCCGAACCCGGGCTCACCGTGACCGAGCCGCACCGCACACCCGGCGGACAGCGCTGGTGCGAGACGGTGACCCTGATCTTCGCCAACGCGGGCCGGGCACCGGTACGGACGGGCACCGTCATCCTGCGCACCCACGTCGTCGGGGCGCGCGGCGCCGAGCGTACGACGCTCACCTCGACCCGCCCCCTGCCCGCACCCATCGGCCCGGGCCGGGCGACCGAGGGGACCTGGCGGGTGTGCGCCGATGCCCGGCTGGTACCGCCGGGCACCCATGTCGAGACCAGGGACGCCTCGGTGGAGTGGAGCCCCTGAGATCTTTTACGGCTGAGGTTCTTTACGACACCGCGAGCCAGACCACCACGGCGACGACGGCGATCGCCGCGATCACGCCGACGATCAGGCCGGTGCGCGGCCCGGAGCCGGACGAGGGCGGGGCGGCCGGGGTCGCGGCGCGACGGCCGGGGGCACCCTCGTCGACGAAGGCACGGAACATCTGGGTGCTGCCCGCGGGGTCGTAGTTGCCCTCGGGGCGCTGCTGATGGGGGTTGGCCATGGGTCAGGACCCTAGCGAAGAGGGGTGCCCTCCCGCGCCCCCGGCCCCGGTTTCTCCACACCCTGTGACCCCTTGGCCAAATCTTTGCCCCCATTTCTTTGCCTTCAGCAACCAAATAATCCTATGGTTGCCCTAAGCAACCTAACCGGAGGATCCCTTGGCCGCTCATGAGCAGTACGAAGAGCTCGCCAAGCAGCTCGGCGCCATCGGCGTGATCAAGCGCGGCCTCAGCCGGACCCTCCCTGCGGACTGCCCCCCGACTTCGGCCATCCTGCTCTCGCTGCTCAAGCAGTACGGCGAGATGCGGATGAGCAGGCTCGCCGAGCTGATGGTCATCGACATGTCGGTCACCAGCCGCCACGTCACCCATGCCACCGAGCGCGGCTGGATCGACCGGCAGCCCGACCCGCTCGACAAGCGGTCGCGGCTGCTGCGCATCACCCCCAGCGGCGAGGCGCTGCTGGACGAGGTGTCCGCCCGTTACGCGGGTGCCCTCGCCGAGTGCCTCCGCGACTGGTCGGACGACGACGTGGCCCACATCATCGGCCTGCTCGCCCGCCTGCGCCTGGGCTTCGGCGAGCACGCCCGCTGCGTGACCGCCGCCCCCTGACCCCCGTACACCACAACACCCTCACTGGAAAAGGAACTTCATGGCCAAGACCACACCGTCAGGTGTGCGGGAGACCCAGCCCGACACCGCCCCGATGACGCACGGTCAGATCATGCGGGCCCTGTCCGGGCTGCTGCTCGGCATGTTCGTCGCGATCCTGTCCTCGACGATCGTCTCCAACGCGCTGCCGAAGATCATGCACGATCTGCACGGCAGCCAGTCCGCCTACACCTGGACGGTCACCGCCGCCCTGCTGGCGATGACCGCCACCACCCCGCTGTGGGGCAAGCTCTCCGACCTGTTCAGCAAGAAGCTGCTGGTGCAGTCCGCGCTGGTGATCTATGTGGCCGGCTCCGTGGTCGCGGGCCTGTCCCAGAACACCGGCATGCTCATCGCCTGCCGTGTGGTGCAGGGCGTCGGCGTCGGCGGTCTGTCGGCCCTGGCCCAGATCGTCATGGCCGCGATGATCTCCCCGCGTGAGCGCGGCCGTTACAGCGGCTACCTCGGCGCGACCTTCGCCGTCGCCACCGTCGGCGGCCCGCTGCTCGGCGGCGTCATCACCGACACCAGCTGGCTCGGCTGGCGCTGGTGCTTCTACGTCGGTGTGCCGTTCGCGGTGATCGCGCTGATCGTGCTGCAGCGGACCCTGCACCTGCCGACCGTGAAGCGGGACGTCAAGGTCGACTGGCTCGGCGCGTTCTTCATCTCCGCCGCCGCCACCCTGCTGCTGGTCTGGGTGACCCTCGCGGGCAAGAACTACGACTGGCTGTCCTGGCAGACCGCGGTGATGGTGGCCGGCTCGCTCGCGCTCGCCGCGATCTTCCTGATCATCGAGTCGAAGGCGGCGGAGCCGATCATCCCGCTGAAGCTGTTCCGCAACAAGACGATCGCGCTGAGCTCCGCCGCGAGCCTCTTCGTCGGTGTCGCCATGTTCACCGGCACGGTCTTCTTCTCCCAGTACTTCCAGCTGGCCCGCGGCAAGACCCCGACGATGTCCGGCGTCATGACCATCCCGATGATCACGGGCCTGTTCATCTCCTCGACCGTCTCGGGCCAGGTCATCACCAAGACCGGCCGCTGGAAGGTCTGGCTGGTCTCCGGTGGCCTCCTGCTCTCCGCGGGCCTCGGCCTGCTCGGCACCATGCGGTACGACACCCCGTACTGGCAGCTCGCCATCTACATGGCGCTCATGGGCCTCGGCATGGGCATGATGATGCAGAACCTCGTCCTGGCGGCCCAGAACCAGGTGGCCCCGCAGGACCTCGGCGCGGCCAGCTCCGTCGTGACCTTCTTCCGCTCCCTCGGCGGCGCGGTGGGCGTCTCGGCGCTCGGCGCGGTGCTGTCCACCAAGGTCAAGGACTACGTCGTGGACGGCCTGACCGCGCTGGGCCCGAAGGGCGCGGCCCTGGCCAAGCAGGGCTCGGGCGGCGGCATACCGGACATGAAGACGCTGCCCGCCCCGCTCCGCACGATCATGGAGAGCTCCTACGGACACGGCATCGGCAACGTGTTCGCGTACGCCGCTCCCTGTGCGCTGGCGGCCTTCATCCTGACCCTCTTCATCAAGGAAGTGGCCCTCAAGAGCCGCCCCGGCGCGCCGACGGCCGCCGGAGCCACCGAGGAGCAGGCCGCGGCGACCGCCTCGGCCTGACAGACCCCGACGGGGCGCGTGCACGAGCGGACACCGCCCCGTCGGCCCTCCGGGAGTCCCCCGCTCCCGGAACCGGAAGACCCCGGTGGAGACACGACGGCAGGGGACGGCCGTCGGACTCCGCCGGGGTCTTCGCACGTTCCGCCGCGGTCAGCGGTTCCGCATGACCTCGATGCCCGCGATCACGGTGTCCAGCCCGAACTCGAAGTCCCGCTCCCGCATCTCCGCGAAGGTCATCGTGGCGTCGTCCCCGCGGAAGTCGGCGATCGCCTCGGCGTAGGTGTCCGCGTGCTCCAGGCGGTCCGAGACCAGGTCCATGATCCCCTCGAGGTACTGACTGTCGGTCTGTCCCGAAGCGCTCAGCTTCTGGTCGTAGACGCTCTCCAGCACCGCGTACCCGTAGACGAACTGGAAGATCGTCCCTATCGTCCCGGTGATCATCTTCACCGGCACGCCGCTGCGCCGCATCACCGCGAGCACCACGTCGGAGAACTCCAGCGCGCGCGGCCCGATGTTCATGTACCGGACGATCAGCTGCGACACCCAGGCATGGGCGACGAGCACCTTGCGGTACTCCCGGGCCAGCTGACGCACCTGGTCCCGCCAGTCCGCGTCCTCGTCCTTCGGGTCCGGGAGCCCGATCTCGCCGAAGACCTCGTCGAGGGCGAGTTCGAGGAGGTCGTCCTTGTTGTCGACGTACCAGTAGATGGACATCGCGGTCACACCGAGCTCGGCGGCCAGCCGGCGCATGGAGAACTTCGCGAGGCCCTCGGCGTCCAGCAGACGCACCGTGGCGGCCACGATCCGCGCCCGGTCGAGCGTGCCCTCGTCCGCCTTCCGCTTCGCGGAGGGCTTCCTGTCGGCCAGCCAGATGCTGGTCGGGGCGTCTTCGACGCCATTGCCGTGAGCCATGCGCTCCCTCTTCCTGCGGTGGTACGTCCCTGATGCTAGGCCCCTGCGGGGTGCCGTCCGCAGCTACTCCCGCTCCTCCGCCCTGCGCAGCAGGATCCCGGCGACGATGCCACCGAGCAGCACCGCCCCCGCGCCCACCAGCTGCCCGGACTGCACGCCGGAGGCGAACGCGTCCTCGACGGCCGTGCGCTGCGCGCCCGTGTGGGCCTTGCCCAGCGCGGCGGGCAGCGAGCCCGCCCCCGCCGCGACGGCCGGAAGGAGCGCGGCGAAGCGGGAGTTGAGGACGGCGCCCAGCACCGCGACGCCCAGGCCGTTGCCGAACTCCATGAGGGTGCCGTTCACACCGGCGCCCACGCCCGCCTTCTCCGGCGGGATCGCGGACATGATCGCCCCCGCCATGGCGGGCTGCGCGACGGCGATGCCCACGCCCATCAGCACCAGCCCGGCGCACATCCCGCCGTACCCGTGTGCGCCGAACACAGCGACCGAGGCGAGGCCGACGGCCAGCAGGCCCATGCCGACGGCGATGGTGCGGGGCGCGCCGAGCTTCGGCATCAGCCGGGCACCCGCACCGGTGAGGTTGAGGAGCACGATCACCAGCGCGAGCGGCGTCATCCGCAGACCGGTCTGCAACGGCCCGTACCCGAGCACGAGTTGCAGGTGCTGCGTGAGCAGGAAGAACGAACCACCCATGCCGAAGGCGACCAGGATGCCGCCCGCCACGGCCCCGATGAACCGGCGGTTCTGGAAGAAGTGCATGTCCAGCATCGGGAACGGCGCCCGCAGCTCCCACAGCGCGAACAGGGCGAGCACGCCGAGCCCCACGGCGGCGGAGATCAGGACACGCCCGGACGTCCAGCCGTGCACCGGGCCGGAGATGATCGCGAAGACGACGCCCGTCATGCCGATGACGGACAGCAGCGCACCGGGCAGGTCGGGCTTGCCGCCCTCAGGGTTCCTGGACTCCGGCACGAGCTTCAGCACGGCGACGAAACCCACCGCGGCGACGGGTATGTTGACGAGGAAGATCGACCCCCACCAGAAGTGGTCGAGCAGCGTGCCGCCGATGAGCGGCCCCGCGGCGAAGCCGAGCGTGGCCACGGCGCTCCATACCCCGATGGCCTTGGTGCGCTCGTCCTCCGCGAAGACCTGGACGACGACGGCCAGCGTCGTGGTCATCAGCAGGGCACCGCCGATGCCCATGCCCGCCCGCGCGGCGATCAGTTCGCCGGTGGTCTGCGACAGCCCGGCGCCGAGCGATCCGAGGCCGAACAGCGCGAGGCCCAGGGCGAGCATCTTCTTGCGCCCGTAGCGGTCGGCGGCACTGCCCGCGGTGAGGAGCAGGCCGGACTGCACCAGCGAATAGGCGTTGATCATCCACTGGATGTCGGAGGTCGCGGCGCCCATCTCCTCGGTGAGGGAGGGGATCGCCACGTTCAGAACGGTGTTGTCGAGCAGGACGGTGAGCTGTGCGAGACAGATCACGCCGAGGATCACCCAGCGGGCGGGGTGACGCTGCGGCTCGTCCGTGACATCGGCCGAGGCGGCGGTGGACGCCGACATGCGGAGCTCCCTTGTACGGTGTACAACGACTGACGCCGTACACCGTACAAGAGCTCCTGTACGCCGTACAAGGGCTTTTCACGCAGGGGGGTCACGCAGGGGGTTTGAGGACGTACCCCAGCCCGCGCCGGGTATGGATCATCGGCGCCCGTCCGGCGTCGATCTTCCTGCGCAGATAGGAGATGTAGAGCTCCACCACGTTGCCCCGGCCGGCCGCGCCGAGGCCGTGGCACCACACCCGCTCGAGGATCTGCGGCTTGCTGAGCACCCGTCCGGGATGGGACATGAGGAGGCGCAGCAGCGCGAATTCGGTGGCGGTGAGCCGGATCTCCGTACCGCCGCGGGAGGCCCGGCCGCTCTCCTCGTCGAGCACCAGATCGCCCACGGCCAGCTTGCGCACGTCAGTCGTTGCCAGGGTCATGCGGACGATCGTGCGGGAGCCCCGTGAGAGACGGCTTTCCCCGGTCTGGGAATCGTCTGAGAAAAACGCCGCCGCACAAACGCCACAGGCCCGGTACCTGAGGTACCGGGCCTGTGGTCTTAGTAGCGGGGACAGGATTTGAACCTGCGACCTCTGGGTTATGAGCCCAGCGAGCTACCGAGCTGCTCCACCCCGCGACGGTCGAGAAACCGGTTTCTCCCGAAGGAGATCGGCCACTCGGCTGTGCGCTCGGCAGGATTCGAACCTGCAACCTCTTGATCCGTAGTCAAGTGCTCTATCCGTTAAGCTACGAGCGCTCGGCTTCCCGGCCGTTTTCCTGGCCGGTCGGCGTTGCAGGAGCAACATTACATGAACCTCGCCGAGAGGCGAAATCCATTCCCTCCACCTTCCCTGACCTGCGGAAATATCATGAGGGAGATCAACAGAAGAGCCCCGGCCGTCGAGGACGGCCGGGGCTCTTCCGGCTGCGGAGGCGGAGGGATTTGAACCCTCGATGGGCTTTAAGGCCCAAACCGCATTAGCAGTGCGGCGCCATAGACCGGACTAGGCGACGCCTCCAGCACACCCGCGCGAGCGCGGATGTTGCGTGCAGATGATGACACACCCTTGTGGCCCGTCACCAATCGCACTCTACGGTACCGGTCTTTCCGCCGACGGGGCAAAGCACTTCCGGGGCGCGCAACGCGTGGCGGCCCGGCGCGTTAGAGAGGGGCAAGGGTCCCGGCCGCACCGGCCGCCCCCTGCGGACCCCCGCACCGCATCCCGCCCGTTCCTGGAGTCCCCGATGTCACTCCGCCGTCTCCTGCTCGGCACCGTCGCGCTCGCCCCCGCATTGTTCGGCGCCCCCGCCGCCACGGCCGCCCCGGTCCCCCTCCCCGCACCGGAGGCGATCGACCATCTGACGGTCACCCTCACCGACACCGGCCACGACGGCACGTACCACCTCTACTGCCACCCGGCGGGCGGCACCGTGACCGACCCCCAGGCCGCCTGCGCACAGATCGACCAGCAGACGACATGGGGCCAGGACCTCTTCGCACCCGTGCCGCCCGCGAGCAACTGCACCATGATCTACGGCGGACCGGAGCGCGCCCGTGTCACGGGCATCTGGGCCGGACGGCCGGTGAACGCCGACTTCAGCCGGGTCAACGGCTGCGAGATCAACCGGTGGAACAAGTTCTCCCGGCTGCTCGGCAGTTCGCGGTAGTCACACGCGGACCGCCACGACGTGCCCCGCCGCACCCCTCATCCGCCGTCGCGCCGGACTCCGCAGCCCGTAGACTTCCTTTCAACAACACGCCGCAGGGGCAGCGGCAGACCCGCCCGACGCGGTCGCAAGGTGCGGTAACCAGGGAGGAAGCGTCGCAGTGAGCAGCAGGCCATCCCGAGGCGCTGCTCGCCTCGCAGCCATACTCGACGCCCTTCCCGACGCGCTGTTGCTCGTCAACTGCAACGGCACGGTCGTCAACGCCAACCACATCGCGCTGGAACAGTTCGAGGTGCCCGGCACCGGACTCGTCGGCCGCGGACTGCTCGACCTGCTGCCCTCGTTCGACTCGCGCCGCATCCCCGGTTCCCTGCGACTCCCCGAGGACGTGGCGAACGGCGGGCGCACCAAGCCCACCCGCATGGTCGCCCGGCGTACGGACGGCACGCAGTTCCCGGTCGAGGTGACCAGCGCCAACCTGTCCGACGGGCGCACCCCGTACGCCGACGCCCAGGCCGGGTACACCGGCGACGAACTGCTCATGATCGTCGTCCGTGACCTCACCGGCACCATCGACACCGAGGCCGAACTCGCCCGCCAGCAGCGCCAGACCGAGATGATCCTGCGCGCGGCGGCCGAGGGCGTGGTGGGCGTCGACACCGCCGGCAAGGTCGTGCTCGTCAACCCCTCCGCCGCGCAGATCCTCGGCTACCGCGCCAGCGACCTCGGCGGGCGCGAACTGCACCCGCTGGTCCACCATTCGCGCGCGGACGGCACGCCCTTCCCGTACGAGGAATCCCCGATCGCCGACACGCTGCGGTCCGGGCGCAAGCACCGGGTGCGCGGGCAGGTGCTGTGGGCCAAGGACGGCCGCTCGGTGCCCGTCGACCTGACGACCGCGCCGGTGCGGGACGGCGACCAGCTCGTCGGCGCGGTGATGACCTTCACCGACCGCCGCTCGTACGACGCGCTCGCGGCGCGCCACGCGCAGCTGATCGCGATGCTGGAGGGCTCGCTGCACGGCCCGCTCGAACAACTCCGCGGCGAACTGGGCACGCTGGCCGACGACCCGGCCGGACAGCTGTGGCCCGAGGCCAACCAGATCCTGCACCATCTCGCCGCCGGATACGGGCGGATGGCGAAGCTTGTCGACAATGTCCTGGCCCATCAGCGGCTCGAGGCGGGCGAGAGCAAGCTCACCCGTGAACCGGCCGCGCTGGACGAGGTCGTGGCGGCCGGTGTCGAGGGCGCCGTCGAACTGATCGGCCCGGGCCGGGCGCAGTTCGCCGTGCATGCCCCGAAGGTCGAGGCCGAGATCGACGCCGAGTGGTTCGCCCGGGCCCTGGCGCATCTGATCGCGGACGTCGCCGGGGTGGACGCGACCGGCAACGCGCCCTCGGGCAGCTCCCCTTCGGGGGACTCGACGATCGTCGTCGCGGCGGCGAAGCGCGACGCAGTCGTCCGCATCGAGGTACGCGGCCCCTTCGCCGGGGGGGACCCGGTGCACCAGCCGATCGTGCGCGGCATCGTGCAGCGGCACGGCGGCGTGCTGCAGACGCACGACGTCCCGGGTGCGACGGGCGGCAAGGCGTACGTCCTCGAGGTGCCGCTCTCCCCGTCGGACGGCCCGGTGACAGCCCCGGCCGAGCGGCCGGCTTCGCCCCCGAGCATCGGCAGCGGCACGACGATAATGCCGATGCCCGCGCCGAGGGCGCCCGAAGCGGCAGCCCCCGCCGCCGCTCCCATCCCGGAGCAGGGTGGCGGACGGCGACGTGCGCCCGCCGCGCCGGAGGGCGAGCGTACGGAGCAGCCCGCCGCCCCGGGCGCGCCGGAAGCGGCACCGACCGGGCGGCGGCGCGCACCCTCCCGTCCCGCGACCGAGCAGGACAACGAGGCCGAACCGAACGGCACTTCGGAGCGCGTACCCCTGCCCCTGCCCGTACCGGAGCAGTCCGGCGGGCGCCGGGCTCGCCGCGAGGCGGACGGTCCGGCGGAACCGCAGGCCCCCCGGGCCGCGTTCGCACTGCCGCCCGCCGAGGCCGACCGCCGGCCCGAGAGCGGTGGCGGCGCGCCCGAGCCGGTCGGAGCCGCGCCCACGGGGCGCCGTGCCCGGCGCGCCGTCGCCGAGGCGGCGGACGGGCCGGCGGAACCCCAGGCTCCCCGCACCGCGTTCGCACTGCCGCCCGCCGAAGCGGACCGCCGGCCCGAGCCGGAGGCCGGCCATGCGGCCGCGCCCGTCGTCCCGCCGCAGGCCGGGCCGCCGCAGACCGGGCCGGCGCACGAGGCACCGGCGCACGAGATGCCCGCGCATGAGATGCCCGCGCACGAAATGCCGGCGCGTGAGATGCCCGCGCATGAGATGCCGCCGCACGAAATGCCGGCGCCCTCCCCGCAGACCGCCCCCGAGCTCGACGCCCCGCCCACCGGCCGGCGTCGTGCCCGGCGCCCGCTCGCCGAGGAGCCCGGGGCCGCCCCCAAGTCCGCCGGTGACACGGCCGGCCAGCCCATCAGCGTGCGTACGCTCGGCCAGGGCGGTGCCCCGTTCGCCCCGCAGGGCGACGCGACTCCCCCCGGTGGCACCGCCATCGGTTCGGGGCGCCGCCGCAAGCTGGGCAACCCCGCCGAGGGCGAGCGCGAGGCCGCGGCCGTGCCGGCCGCGCGTCCCGCCGCCCGGCCGCACTCGCTGGGCGCGCCCGAGGGCCGCGCCTTCGCCATAGGCGCACCCGACGACGGCGCCGAGGGCCCGGAGCCGCTCGACGGCCCGAACGGGGCCATCGAGGTCGAGCCCGTACGGCCGCCGGTGGACGACGAGTTGCCCCCCGAGCCGCTCGACAACCCGCGGCGCCTGCTCGTCTGGCCCGCCCCCGACACGTCCACCCGGCAGGCCCTGACCGACCACGGCTACCGCCCGGTGATCGTGCACTCCCGCGAGGAGGTCGACGCACAGATCGCGGCCTACCCCGCCGCCCTGTTCGTCGATCCGCTGACCGGGCCGATCACCCGGACCGCGCTGCAGTCGCTGCGCCAGGCGGCCAGCGCGGCCGAAGTCCCGGTACTGGTGACCGCGGGCCTCGGGCAGGCCACGCGGGAGGCGGCGTACGGCGCCGACCCGGCCGTCCTGCTGAAGGCGCTCGCCCCGCGCGACAGCGAAATGCACCCGCCGCGCGTGCTGTTGATCGAGGAGCACGAGCCGATCGCGAACGCGCTGACCGCGACGCTCGAGCGACGCGGCGTGCAGGTCGCCTGCGCGGCCACGGACAGCGAGGCGGTGACCCTCGCCGGACAGATGCGCCCGAACCTGGTCGTGATGGACCTGGCGCAGGTACGCCGCCGCCGTGCGGGCATCATCGACTGGCTGCGCGACAGCGGCCTCCTCCGCCACACCCCGCTCGTCGTCTACACCTCCGCCGGCATCGACCCGGCCCAACTCCCGCGCCTGGCCGCGGGCGAGACCGTCCTCTTCCTCGCGGAGCGCTCGACGAGCGCGGAGGTACAAGGGCGGATCGTCGACCTGCTGGGCAAGATCGGCACCAAGCCGTAGGCGGGTGGTGCGGGGTCGGTGGTGGGGTGGTCGGGTGCGGGGCGGGACGGAGCCCTCTGGGGGCTGGATTATTTACGGGCCGGAGCCCGGAGTCCTGATGGGAACCCGGAACTCGGCCCGCAAATAACCCTTACGCCCCCTGCCGGGCTCCGTCCCGCCCCGCACCCTCCCGCCGCCGCCCGCCCGCGCCGCCCAGCCAGCCCGCCGCCACCCACACCGCGGCGATCACGCACACGCTTCCCCAGCCCCACCGGCCGAAAGCCGCGCCGGCCAGGGCTGTGGCCACCGCGCCGCCGATGAACGCGGCCACGACGTAGGCCGTATTGGCCGTGGCGGGCTTGGGCGTCGACGCGAGCGCTCGTGTCTGGTTGGCGACCTGGCCCGCCACGAGCCCCGCGTGGATCAGTACGCCTGCTGCGCACAGTGCCCAGAGTTGTCGCCCGCCGAGCCAGAACAGGGGGACGGAGGTGGTGACGAGCACGTACGCGGCCACCACTACCCGGCGCGGTCCGAAGCGGTCGATGAACGTGCCCGAGACGGGCGCCAGGGCAGTGGAGGCGAGGCCGAACAGGCCGAAGAGGCCCGCTGTTCCGGCGGACATGCGGTACGGGCCGGACGAGTCGGTGAGCAGCAGGGTCACACTGGTCCACAGCGCCATCCACGCCCCGAACAGCCCGGCCTGGCGTATGCAGGCCGCCCGGAGCTCCGCCGACGAGGCCACCATGCGGGGCAGACCGGCAAGGGACTTCAGCGGGTTGACCACGCGGCGCGGCCGGGTCTCGGGGGGCAGCATGAACGCCGTGATCAGCCCGATCGCGATGGTGGCCACCGCGGCGCCGTAGAAGACGGCACGCCAGCCGTACGCCTGTCCGGCCATCCCGCCGAGTACGCGCGCGGCCACACCGCCCGTGAACAGCCCGGCCACCACGGCGGACACATGCCGGGCCCGCCGCTCGGCGGGGGCGCGCTCGGCCACGAG
The DNA here is from genome assembly GCF_059089585.1 of Streptomyces sp. SX-6. NCBI lineage: Bacteria > Bacillati > Actinomycetota > Actinomycetes > Kitasatosporales > Streptomycetaceae > Streptomyces > Streptomyces sp. SX-6. The sequence goes on from NZ_JBTHHU010000036.1 coordinate 73,254, forward strand.
CGGCACGAGCAGCTGGGGGACGACCGTGGCCGCGCAGGCCACCAGCACGGCGGCGGCCAGCGCGGGCAGCCCCGGCGCGAGGGCGCCCACGACGAGGGCCGCGGCCGCGACGGCGGACAGGACGCCGACGAGCCTGCGGCGGTCGGCGGTGTCGCCGAGCGGCGCGAAGATCAACAGGCCGAGCGCATAGCCGAGTTGGGCGACGGAGGCGATCCACCCCGTGGCCGAGGACGGGACGCCGAAGTCGTGGGCGATCAGCCCGAGGAGCGGAGTCGCGAGATAGATGTTCCCGGCGGTGATGGCCGTGCACAGGGCGATGACGCCGAGCAGCACGCCGGGCCGGGGGCCGGTGTGCTGCTGCTGCGGGGATGGTATCCGTACGGGGGTTTCGGCGGTGGACGCGGAGGTCATGGGGGACGGCTCCCTGATCTAACCAACTGGTTGGTTAGAGATCTTGCCCGGGTGGCCGGAAGCCTGTCAACCAAATAGTTGGTTACCCTGAGGGCATGGCATCAGTCAGGGACCCCGAGGCGACCAAGGCCCGCATCTTCGCGGCGGCCACCGCCGAATTCGCCGCTCACGGCATCGCCGGCGCGCGCATCGACCGCATCGCGGCCAACGCCAAGGCGAACAAGCAGCTGATCTATGCCTACTTCGGCAACAAGGCCGAGCTCTTCTCCCAGGTCGTGGAGCGGCGCCTGGTGGAACTGGCCGCCGACATCCCGGTCGACGCGGAGGACCTGGACGGCTGGATCGACCGGCTGATGGCCTATCACGCCGCGAATCCCGAACTGATCCGGCTGATCTACTGGGAGGGCCTGGAGTACGGCACCGGCGGCTTCCCGCACGAGGAGGAGCGCAGGAGCCACTACGGACGCAAGGTCGCGGCGTTCGCGGCCGCCCAGGAGAAGGGGGCGATCAGCTCCGACATCCCGGCGGCGGACCTGCTGTTCATGATGATCGCGCTGGTGTCCTGGCCCACCGTCCAGCCGCAGATGCGCCGCGTACTGACCGGCGACACGGAGGAGGACCACGAGCGACTGCGGACGTCCGTCCGCACGGCCGCGCGTCGCATCGCGGGTCTGACTGGTTAGGGCCTCCGGCGGAGCCGAACCAGGGCGCACCCAGGGGCGGATCTCCGCCGCGCGAGCGCAGTGGCTGCCCGCCCGGGAGCCCGATGGGCTCGGGGTGCGGCGTGGGCGCTACGGCCCTGGGCGGCGCGGGCGGGCGGCGGCAGGAGGGTGCGGGGCGGGACGGAGCCCGGCAGGGGGCGTAAGGGTTATTTGCGGGCCGAGTTCCGGGTTCCCATCAGGACTCCGGGCTCCGGCCCGTAAATAATCCAGCCCCCAGAGGGCTCCGTCC